>CAYHCM010000062.1:0-19849 GCA_964355045.1 uncultured Chitinophaga sp.
CTGTTATTTGAAAAAAACATAGAAGACATTTTTTGAAAATTAAGACCGGTACTTAAAGATAGTTTATCTTTACAATAATTGGGGATATACCGAATTCCCAACCCAAAACCAAAATTATTATCCCTATGCCACACATTTTCTTTATAGGTTCCACCATCAGCTTCACTTCGATAATTAAACGCGGTTTCTGTTTTTGATTGATTTGCATTCAGATTTAAACATATTGCAAGTCTTTTATTTAATTTATGTTCAAGTCCTAATGCTAAAAATAATTTGGGAATTGGTGTCTGGACAAAACTATTGTAATGTGAACCCTTAATTTTCTTTTTAGAAAATTGCCCCCCGAATCCAATATCAGCATACAAATGGTTTTTCTTTACTGAATGATCCTGAACACCTTTAACTCCAATAATTTGCCTAACCTTAACCACCACGAACATCATATTAGCTTTATAGTATGAACTCTCAATTAATTTGCCGTTATAAAAATAGTCATCAAAAGCAAAAAGGGGTTTATTGATAGTAGAATTAAATTCAATTAATGCTTCAGATTTCCTTTTCTTTCCAAAAGTGAACCCTATATTTATATAACATAGCAATGAGTTATAATTTTTAGAAAAATCATTGGTATTGGAAAAGTGCATAAAAACACTGGTATCCACATCCGAGGAAAATTTATAGTTACTCTTAAAAGTCTGAACTGATAATTTTTGAAAGTTAAGTCCTGTGCCCAATGAGAATCTGCCTTTAAATAAGTGTGGTTTATAACTGATACCTAACGCATAACCATAGTTAATGTCTTTATGATAATTTCTTTCTGAGTATGACGTCCGTGATGTTTCATCAAAATAATTAAAATATGTTTCTGTTTTTGAATTGTTAGCATTAAGATTCATGCATAGTTTTATTCTTTCATTTAATCTATGCTCAAAACCAATAGCTAAAAATAATTTAGGATTTGGGGTTTGAACAAAAGAGTTGTATGAAGACCCTTGAATTTTAGCATTAGAAAACTGGATTCCCAAACCCATATCCATGAACAGATTGTTTTTTTTCTGACAAAAAGCATTCTCATCAAATAGAACAATTATCATAAAGATGAAGGTTAGTTTTAGATTATGCATAGCTAAATTAATACGGTATTTTTCGGAAATATGCTAAGTGTGATTTCACGTTAATAAATACTAAACGGGAAAGGGTTGAATTAATTGTAACTACAACTATAGTGAACTGTAAAATCAAAAAGACCAACAGGCCTTAGCCACATGCTGCATAGCAAATTGAAAAGATTCTTTATTTATCCGTTGGCTGAAGCCAACGGCAATGGATGCGATAAATTGACAAATACCCCGAAAATATGGATTTAATAATCCCCCAAATTCCCCTAAATTCGCATCAAATTTCAAAATCCTTGATTTACTCCAACTGGTGGAAATATGCAGGAGCAGTTTTAGTGCTGTATTCTATTATCGGCGGGTTGCTTTTTGTCAATCCCAATAACCTATTGTTTTTGGACGAAACCGTTCGCAATCTCAATTTTCATGTACCCATGTGGTTTGCCATGATAGCCTTGCTTTCGGTGTCCGTGGCCAACAGCATCCGGTATTTAAAAACCTTTGATATGCGCTATGATATTATTGCTTCCAAATGTGCCGGAGTGGCGGTGGTGTTTGGGTTGATGGGCTTGGCCACAGGTTCGGTATGGGCCCGGTTTAGCTGGGGCGATTGGTGGACGGCTGATGCCAAACTGAATGGTGCTGCCATCGGGGTATTGATGTACCTTGCCTATTTGATATTGCGCAATTCCTTGGAAGATCCTACCAAAAAAGCACGGATATCGTCGGTTTACAGCATTTTTGCTTTTCCTTTATTTATAGTTTTTGCATGGATTTTACCCAAAATGGCAACTAATTCCATGCATCCCGGAAGTGGTGATACCGTAGGTTTTAACCAATATCCGCTGAATAATAATTTGCGAATGACTTTTTATCCCGCCGTGATGGGCTGGATAGCTATGGGCTGGTGGATGGCTACTTTACTTATACGAAATGAATTTTTAATTTTAAATAAACAAACAAATGAAGATTAAAATACTCTTATTAATTTTATTCAGTTTTATCACAGATTCTGTTTTTGCCCAAACTACAGAAAACCCGTTTTACAGCAACGGTAAAATTTATGTGGTGGTAACGGTAATGTCTATAATTTTTATTGGGATTATTATTTATTTAATTCGGATTGACAGAAGATTGAGAAAAACAGAAAGGGAATTAAAAGGGAAATAATGAAGGAATATTATGAAGAAAGAAGATAACATTAAAACTCTTGCTCAGATGATTGATGAGCAATATGGAATAAAGGGTACTGAAACTCGTGAAAAATTTGATAAAGGATATGAATCATTTAAGTTAGGGGCAATGATTCATGAAGCCAGAATTAAAAAAGGACTTACGCAAGAAGAATTGGCTGTAAAATGCGGAACTACTAAATCTTATATTTCAAGAATTGAAAATAATATAAAAGAAGTAAGAATTTCTACTCTTCAAAAAATTGTAGAATTAGGTTTTGGCGGACAATTACAATTATCAATCGTACTTTAATTCTATAAATGAAAACAATAAACATCATAATATTAATAGTCATAGCAGCGGCCATTGCCATATTTGCCGGCACCTATGCTGATAGCAGCACGTACGCTGATTTTGCAACTGCCAAAAATAATCCGGGACAGGAATATCATATTGTAGGGAAATTGAATAAAAACAAACCTATGATTTATGAACCCAGAAAAAACGCCAATCGCTTTGAGTTTTATTTAAAAGATTCGTTGGGCAATGAAGCCAAAGTAATATACAGCGAACCCAAACCAACCGATTTTGACCGAAGTGATAAAGTGGTAGTAATTGGTAAATTTGACAATCCCGATGGTGATTTTATTGCCAACAAAATTCTATTAAAATGTCCTTCAAAATACGAGGCCGAAACCGCCGCTAAGTAATGGAAGTAATATACAAAGGCGAAAATCTGTTAATCGGCAATATCGGTCATTTCCTGGTAGCACTGGCTTTTTGCACCGCCATATTCAGTGCTGTTGCGTATTTTATCAGCACCAATAATAATGATGACAAAACCTGGAAAAAAGCAGCCCGTTATTCATTTTGGGTACATGCCTTGTCGGTTACAGGAATTTTTATAACCCTTTTCACAATCATTTACGGGCATTATTTTGAGTACCAATATGCGTGGCAACATAGCTCCAGGGCATTGCCGTGGTATTATATGCTTTCCTGTTTTTGGGAAGGACAGGAAGGAAGTTTCCTCCTTTGGTTATTTTGGGATGCGGTCATTGGGATATTATTAATTTATACGGTTAAAAGCTGGGAAAGCCCGGTATTGGCTATTGTTTGCCTAACTCAAATTGTTTTGGCCAGCATGCTTTTGGGCATTGATGTTGGAGATATTTATAAAATTGGCAGCAGCCCGTTTTCATTGCTTCGCGAAAAAATGGCTATGAATGCTCCAATCTTTAGAACACCGGAATATCTTGCAAACGTTACCGATGGACGAGGGTTAAATCCTTTACTTCAAAATTATTGGATGGTAGTTCATCCTCCCACACTTTTCTTTGGTTTTGCCACAAGCATTATACCGTTTGCATTTGCCATTTCAGGCCTTTGGACCGGAAAATATAAGGAATGGCTAAAACCAGCTTTGCCCTGGACTTTGGTATCCGTTATGGTATTGGGAACCGGTATTATTATGGGTGGTTTTTGGGCCTACGAATCTTTATCATTTGGTGGCTATTGGGCATGGGATCCGGTAGAAAATGCTTCCCTCGTTCCGTGGCTTTTACTAATTGCTACAGTACATTTAATGTTGATTTACAAAAGTACAGGCACAAGCATTATCCTTACTTATCTGTTCAGCATTTCTTCGTTTTTGCTGGTTTTGTATGCCACGTTTTTAACCCGAAGCGGAATTTTGGGCGATACCAGTGTTCACTCATTTACCGACCTTGGACTGAGCGGGCAGCTCATGATTTTTATGTTTATTTTTTATGCCTTGCCACTGTTTGCAATCTTAAAAGATAGAAGATGGAAGCTCGGATTGCACCTTATATATTGGTCTGTATTTATTCTGAATATTTTAATTCGGATTTTCATTAATAACCAAACTGTCTTTTTAGTAATAAAATGGATAGATATTGCTTTGTTTTTGGCAATTTCATTTGTTTTTATAAACATACTTTATAAAACGTTTCCAACCAGTAAAACCGAAGAAAATTTTAAAAGCCGTGAGTTATGGATGTTTATAGGATGCCTGTTATTATTGCTTTCAGCTTTTCAGGTGTTGTTAGTTACATCTTTTCCTGTAATTAATAAATTATTTGGAGAATTATTAAAAGATAAAATTGCTGCACCAACCGATGCCATTACTTACTACAATAAATTTCAGATGCCTATAGCTATTGCAATAGCAATACTTTCTGCCATTGGCCAATATTTTAAATACAAAACAACCAACTTTAAAAAAGTTGGAATTCAACTTTTAAAAACATTTGCAGCGGCAGTTCTTTTATCGGTTGGCTGTATGTTTCTTTTTAAAATATGGGATGTCTATTATCTGATTTTTTTGCTTGCCGCAATCTATAGCATTGTGGCCAATACAAACTATATAATTGAAATACTTAAAGGAAAGGTGAAATTGGCCGGAGGGGCTATAGCCCATATTGGATTTGGATTAATGCTTATCGGCATATTGGTTTCCAGTTCCAAAAAACAAGTAATTTCAATAAACGAAACCGTGGATTATGGAAATAGCATGGACGCCAAAGCCAAACGTGAAAACATGCTTTTATTAAAAGGGGATACTGTTCGCATGGCCGATTATTTAGTGACGTATTCCAAAGATACTGTAATTGGACCTAATACCTATTTCAATGTGTATTACAAAGGAATTGGAAACAGTGATGAATTTACCCTTCAACCCAATGCCCAAATAAGCAATGGCCAACTGAATGCCAACCCTGATACGCGACATTATCTGACTCACGATGTTTATACGTTTGTGAGCAATGTGCCTGACAAAAGCAAGCAAAACAGCGAACCCTGGGGCGATCCAAAAACACATCAGGCTGAAATAGGTGCAATAATTGAAACCGGCAACGGAACCGTAATTTTTGAAAGTATTGATAAGGATGCCAATCCTGAAAAACTAAGACTAAATCATCAAATGCTGGGCGCTAATTTAAAAATAATAGTTGGTAAAAGAACTTATACCGCCAAACCGATTTTTGGAATAGCCAATGATAAATCAATTTATACCATTGAGGATATTGTGGATGAAGCCGGATTGAAATTTCAGTTTTATCTGAAATCAACCGATGCAGGCGTTTCTCCGTTTCTTGAAATTAGCGAACGACCTGCCACGCGTGATTTTATAATTATGAAAGCAATTCTTTTTCCGTATATAAATTTGCTGTGGGGAGGGGTTATTATTATGGTTATAGGGTTTATAATTGCAATTGTAAAACGCACCAAAGATTACAGGCGAAGTGTTCAAAAAAACTAAGATAACCTTTGTTGGGTCGGGCAATGTAGCCTGGCATCTTACCAAAGCGTTTGATTTGGCTGGCCATCAAATTCATCAGATAATTAGCCGGAATGAAACCACCGGAAAAGAATTGGCAAAAAAATATGCTGCTTTTTTTGATACCAAATTAGAAAATGTTTTTGAAGAAAGTGATTTTGTTTTTTTAACAATTCCGGATAAGGAAATTGAAACGGCTATTCAAAAAATAAAGGCCACAAGTCCTGTATTTATTCATTGTGCCGGAAGTTGTTCATTATCTTCAATAGCCGATTTTAAAAAATACTCGGGGGTTTTTTATCCCTTACAAACCTTTACCAAAGAACGAAATATTAATTTTTTTGAAGTCCCGGTTTTTGTGGAAGCTTCCGACCAAACTACCCTTCAAAAAATTTGGGATTTGGCCGATAGTATTTCCAATACCATCAAACATCTGGATTCTGAAAAACGACTTTATCTTCATCTGGCCGCAGTAATAGCCAATAATTTTACAAATCATTTATTGGCCCAAGCTGAAAACGTAATGGCAATGCAGCAATTACCTCTTGAATGGCTAAAACCATTGGTGGACGAAACCATAAAAAAAGCATTTGAGCTTGGGCCCCAAAACAGCCAAACCGGCCCAGCCATCCGCCACGATGAAACCACCTTACAAAAACATTTGGAAATGCTTGGGAAAAACCCGGGGTTGAAGGAGTTATATGAGGTTATTTCGATGAATATTGGGAGGGGGGAATAGCTGTTTTAACCAATCGGTTGGTGTCGCACCAGCCGAAACTGGTAGTCCACTTTTAATTTTAGTTTTTATTCTGTTTCTTAACACCAACCTAAAGAAATATTTCACTTGAGTTTTGCCAATTCCCCATTGATGAATTTTTCATCTACAGGTTTCAGGCTGATCTTCAGGTTAGATTTGTTACCTGTTGTAACTGCACTGCTAAAATAATAAGCCTGGCTTCCTTCAAAGGATATGGCAATAAGCGTGGCCTGTTTATTGACAGGTACAGATCCAAAACTTAGTTCTTTGTCTGAAGTATAACCGGTCATAACTCCACGGATATCATTAAATACAAGATAGTAATTGGCCGTGGTATTTTCATTCGTTTCGTCCAACTTTACCATAAAGGGCTTTTGGGGTTCATCTATAAACCTGTCGCAATTAATAAAACCAAAGTTATAAAGTTGGAGCATTTTGTTCGATTTGTCTTTGTTCGCTTGTGCCTTTTTTTGGAGTTTTTCTTTTTTCTCCATCTCTTTTTTTTCCTCCTCTAATTCTTTCAAAAGTTTTTTTTCTTTTTCTTCTTCTTCCTTCAAATGTTTTTCCCATTCCTCTTTTGAGTGATAGGTTATTTGTGAAATGATATTATCCTCATGGTCATAAATGGTTTCGGTCATTGTCCATATCTGTCTGCGCTTAAAGCTATCTTGTGATACCCAGTTCATATTATTTGACGACGGATCTTTTATAAACACCTGCATTTTGGGTTTATTTTTACCGAGGGTAAATTCCGCACCTATCCCTTTGTCAGGGTTAATATTGACTTGTTTTTTTGACACTGCTGTTTTAGCGTTCAGGTAAATAACCCCTCCCGACTCTATCATTTTCCCGTTCGACACACTGGGCAACTCATTTTTAATGTAGTCGGCCATTGCGTAATATTCTTTTAATTCTACCATTACCTTAGATTTTGCAAGAAGGCAACCGGCCGGAAAGTGGAGTTTAGTGCCTTCATTTCCCATAATGATGGTGTCACGATTTGGATCTATCAAAAAGAACTGTGAGGCTTTGGGTGTAAAATGAGTTGTTTTTACTTCCACAATGACGTGAGTGATAAGTCTCAAGTTGACTGAATAGCTGCGCCCTTTGAACCCACAGGGAAAGTTGGACGGTGTGCTCAATACCCTAAAACCTATGGTGCGTGCAAAGCGGGCTATTTCGGCAGCTTGTTTATCGGCAACTTTGGCAAATATGTATTGTTCGTTAATACTATCATAAGTAAGTGGGAATATGGTAACGAGTTCTTCATCTTTTGTTTTCCCCGCAATATCACGCAATTGTTTTTCCTGTTCAGGGCCCAATTGCAATTGATTCTTTTTGAAATAAATGTTACAGGTTTTTTTCTGTGCCGAAACTAAACATGAAAAGGCTAAGAGTGTTGCTAATAATATCTTTTTCATAATATGAAGAATAAACGCAGCGTTTAGAAAATAAGTATGTCCAATAGACTTTATAGGTGTTTTCCATTGTTGAAGAAGAAATGGAACAGGAAAAAATTGGCTGCTTCATGCAGCATTTTTTATCATTAAGAAATTGTTTCGGTTAAGATTTCAGAATTCGTATAATACAAATTGTAGATATAAAATAGTCCAAATACTATTTTATATTAGCCTATTGGTTGGCGTCCCATCAACCGATAGTGAAATAAATTTTAGCGGACTCAACCCAATAGAGGTCGAACTTTTTAGTTGTGGATTTTGAGAAGATTATTGAGGTATATTCAAATTTGAGAATTTTGATTTAGGGTATTAACAATTTTGATTATATATTATTCAATAATTTCAAAAATTCTTCTGGAGAAATTTCGACTTGTTTAAGAATTTCACGCATCAATGGTCTGCTTATATCCGTTTTCCCATGATGAGGGAGCGTTGTATATCTACCATCCTCATGTCGATAAAATTTATGACTACCTTTCTGCCTAACAAACTTAAATCCAAGCCTCAATAAAATTTTTTCAAAGGTTTTCGCATCAGTAACCGATAATTTACTCATAGATCAATCATTACTTGTTGCATACCAATAATTTCAGGTAAGTTAGCCAACTCGTCAATTGTTAATTCTTCAAGGCATAATTCAATTACTTCTTTTAAATTTATTTGCAAATCATCTAAACTCTTTGCCTGAGTATGTGCCCCGGGTAATGAAGGAACATAGGCTATATACATGCCGCTATCTTTGTCACGTTCAATTTGCGCGTTAAATTGATAATGTTTCATTACGCAAAGTTAAGTAGTTTTAAATTTTATTTCATGATGATAAGGAAAAACATTTTAAGAAAGTAATAAAAATAACCTTCAATTATTGAAGGTTTTTTTAATTGCGGAGAATGCAGGGCTCGAACCTACAAAAGTGTTACCTCGACAGTTTTCAAGACTGTTGCCTTACCAATTAGGCTAATTCTCCCTGGCAGAAAGCAACGGAATCGAACCGTAAGGGTATTATACCTCGAACTGCTTAGCAGGCAGCCGCTAATCCAATTAGCTTTACTTTCTATATGTGGAAGCAGAAGGACTCGAACCTCCGTGTGGTATCCCAGATTTACAGTCTGGTGCAGTCGCCGCTGTGCCATACTTCCTTTTGAGTTTAGTAACAGAATCGAACTGTTCAAAATAGTTTTGCTACGCCTTGATTCGTGTCGCCACGAATCAATTATTCACCCACCCAATGAGCATACTAAACATTAAATGTGTGGCAGGTAAGAATCGAACTTACATTACTGGTTTTTCAAACCAGCACCTTGACCTACTTGGTAACTACCACAAAAAAAAATCCGCTTGGTTTGCACCAAGCGGATAATAAATATATCTTAAAATGGATATAGCTATTTTGCCCGATGCGGATTTCCTCCGAACGAATAACAAAACGAACTATATGACATTTGATTTTTCACTCTGCAAATGTAGAATAAATATTTCACTCTGCAAAAACTGGTCATATTTTAGACTATCGGTTGGTGTCCAACCTATAGAATAAATATGTAAGCTTTTTTCAAGTTTTAAGTACCAGAAATTAAAGCCAATAATTATGAACTAATTTTTGGTGGTTGCGATATTATTATCTCCCAATTGAAGAATTTATATAAAAACTTGATTTTTAAATTTCAAGGTCACAGATTGCAACCTTGTAAAAATCTTTATTCTTATGGAAGTAATACAAAATATCCAAAACCGAATTTATAAAGTAAGAGGAGAACGGGTAATGCTGGATTTTGATTTGGCAGCCCTTTATGAGGTTGAAACAAAGGTTTTAAATCAAGCTGTAAAACGCAATAAAAGAAGATTTCCGGAAGATTTTATGTTTAGACTTACGCTTGCAGAATGGCAAAGCATGCAGGCACAATTTGTGACCGTATCCGAAAACCATATTTCTTCAAGGTCACAAATTGTGACCTTGAACACGGGTAGGGGTTACAACCTGAAATATTTACCCTACGCCTTTACAGAACAAGGTTTTGGAATGTTAAGCGGAGTTTTAAACAGCGATAGGGCTGTAGAAATGCATATTGCTATAATACGGGCCTTTGTTGAAATAAGAAAAATATTAATAAGCCCAAGTGACATAAAAGAACAACTAAAAGAAATAAAGGAACATTTAGGCAATCATGATGAACAGCTTAACCAACTTTATGATGCAATGGGAAACCTGATAGATGAAAATGCAGCTAAACGAAAATGGGAAGAGCGGGAAAGAATTGGATTTAAACGAAGTGATGAGTAGGATTTGCTTTCTTGCAATTTTATAAAATGATAGGATGCGATTTTTAAAAATGAAAAATTAATTTTTCTACCCAAACACCTTCTCCAAAATATCCTCCTGCTCCTTGGCATGAACAGATGCAAACCCGGTAGCCGGTGTACTGCTGCTTTCGCGGCTTATGCGGCTTAATTTTACAGGCCAGTCGTAGCGGAATAAATGAAGCCAGGCCCCCATATTTTTTGGCTCTTCCTGAACCCAGTAAAATTCAGCTTTTTTATATTTTTCAAAAATTAAACCCAACTGTTTTTGAGGCATTGGATATAATTGTTCCAGCCTTACAATTGCTATATTCTTTACATTTCCGTCGTATTGCCTGGCTAATAATTCATAATAAATTTTCCCTGAACACAGCACTACTTTTTTAACATCATTGGCATTTACGGATTCATCATCTATCACTTCCTGAAAACCTCCATGAGTAAAATCAGCAATGGTGCTGGTACATAATTGATGGCGAAGCAAGGATTTGGGAGTCATCACAACCAAAGGCGTTCTGAAATCGCGGTGCATCTGGCGGCGAAGGGCATGAAACAAATTAGCCGGGGTTGTTGGGTTTATTACCTGCATACTTGCATTGGCACTTAGTTGTAAAAAGCGCTCTAACTTAGCCGATGAATGTTCAGGCCCTTGACCTTCATAGCCATGGGGTAACAGCAATACGAGGCCGCTTGAAAATTTCCATTTGGTTTCGCCGCTGCTTATAAATTGGTCAATAATTATTTGGGCACCGTTTGCAAAATCACCAAATTGAGCTTCCCAAATTGTCAAAGTTTCGGGAGCCATAACACTATAACCATATTCAAAACCCAATACCCCAAATTCGGATAAATACGAATTGTAAATTTCAAATTTTCGTTGGCTGGCGCTGATATGATTTAAAGGAATAAATTCCAGTTCGGTATCTTCTTTTTTAACAACAGCATGGCGATGGCTAAAGGTCCCCCGTTCCACATCCTGCCCGCTCATGCGAACGGCAAATCCTTCTGTAAGTAAGGTTCCGTAAGCCATCAATTCGCCCATTGCCCAGTCGTATTTATCCGCTTTCATCATGGCAGTCCGGTCTTCAAAAAGTTTGGTGACCTTTTGTATGGGTTTATATTCTTCAGGAATTTCGGTAATTTTATTGGTAATTTCTAAAAACAGTTTTTTAGAAACCGCCGTATCGGGCGATTTTTCAAAATCTTTTATTTCTGATTTTCGGTATTTAGACCAAACATTTTTTGCTGATAAATTTGGAGATGCTTTTTTATCAGCTCTTACAAAATCAAGCTTTTCCTGCAATGATTTTTTAAAATCAGTTTCCATTTCCTTAGCCAGTTCCGCTTCAATACTTCCGGCTTCGGTAAGTTTTTTGGTATAAATTTCACGTGCATTGGGATGGGTAGAAATGGCTTTGTATAATAATGGCTGGGTAAATCGCGGTTCATCCCCTTCATTATGGCCATATTTTCGATAACCCAATAAGTCAATAAATACATCTTCATGGTACCTCTGCCGATATTCCACAGCCAATTTCATAACAAAAGCAATGGCTTCGGCATCATCGGCATTTACATGAAACACGGGGCATTTGGTAACTTTGGCCACGTCGGTGCAATAGATGGACGATCGGCCATCCTGATAATTGGTAGTAAATCCTATCTGATTATTGGCCACAATATGAATGGTGCCGCCAACATTGTATCCATCCAGATTGCTCATCTGAACCGTTTCATACATGATGCCCTGCCCCGAGACAGAGGCATCACCATGAATCAAAATGGGTATAACCGCGTTTTTATCATTATCATAAATTAAATCCAATTTGGCACGGGCCATCCCTTTTACCACGGTATTTACCGCTTCCAAATGCGAAGGATTAGGGCTTAATTTCAGGTGAACGGTTTTCCCGTTTCCGGTTGTTATTTGGCTGCTGTAGCCCATATGGTATTTTACATCGCCTTCAAACACCGCATCAGAGTATGCTTTCCCTTCAAATTCGGTAAAAATTTCTTCATACGTTTTTCCTAAGATATTGGCCAAAACATTCAACCTTCCCCGATGCGCCATTCCCAAAACAAATTCCTTGGTACCCATTTCGGCACCAACATTTATAACCGTATCCAAGGCCGGAATCAATCCCTCCAAACCTTCCAATGAAAAACGTTTTTGACCTACATATTTGGTATGCAAAAAATTCTCGAACACCGTGGCCTGATTCAGTTTTTCCAAAATTCGTCTTTTTTCAGCAAGGCTAAAATCAGGCGTATTGCGGGTAGTTTCCATTTTATCAATCAGCCATTTTTTCTTTTCAGGGTCGAGGATATACATAAACTCAGCCCCAATATGATGGCAATAGGTTTGTTCCAAAAAAGCAATAATGTCTTTTAATTTTACAGGTCCAAGACCAATTTCAATACCGGCATTATAGGTTTTTTCGAGGTCGGTTTCGGTTAATCCGAAATTTTTAAAATCCAAATTTGGCGAATAATCGCGTCGGGTTCTAACAGGATTGGTTTCGGTAAACAGATGTCCCCGCATTCGGTAGCCGGCATTGATAAGATTAAGGACGTTTATTTCCGCAACCATGTCCTCTTGCACAGCTTGCGAAGAAATACCGGAAATGCCAGAGGCAAAATCAAAACCTTCAAAGAATTTTTGCCAGCCAAAATCAACCGAATCTTTTTGATTTTGGAATTGGTTATAGAGTTCTTCGATGGAATTTACATCGGCATTGGAAAGATACGAATGGCCAATCATTTGGTGGGGGCAAAGGTAATTCTATTTACGATTTTAGATTTACAATTTTAGATTTTTTGAATTGGACAATTTCAGGATTTGGAGATTTGGAGATTTGGAAATTAATGAATATGGAATAATTATCTTTGAAGACTAAAATCATACATAGATGCGAATATTCAAACTTTTTTTAGGACTTCTTCTCTTTTATCCTTATATTTCTTATGGCCAAAATAAAAAGAATTTCTTTGAAGGATTTGGTTACTCAATAGATACAAGCAATACACGAATAAAGATTGAAAGGATTGGAACTTTCGAGTTAATTTTAACTCTTGATTATAATTCTCAAAGTAACACTGCTAATGGTAATGCAACTATTTTTCGAATACCTTCAAAAAATAGAATAACATATTCAGATTCGGTTTTTAAAAGAGAGTGTATGGAAGACGTTGAAAAATCTAATGCAAAAATTAAAAGTATTGAAAAAATTGAATTACAAGATCTTTGGGGTTATCAAATAGTCGCAGACCGATTTATAGATGGTGATTACATCAAAGTCCTTGAAATTGATTTATATGATGGTAAAAATTATTATTTAATGAGTGCTGTCATTTATAATAATTACAATGAAAGCCTTGAAATATTTAAGAACATTTTTAAATCAATAAAGATATTTAAGAAAAAATGAAATAGGAGCCTTTTTTGAATATCTTATACAATAATCCTGAAATGGTCTTCAGTTTTTCAAATTGAAATTAATGAAAGAAATTTATATTTTTAGCGGACTTGGGGTAGATGAACGGGTTTTTAAGAATATTAATTTTGGAGATTTTAAACCAGTTTTTATAAAATGGATTATTCCCTTTAAAAACGAAAAGATTGAAAATTATTCAAAACGATTATCCGAACAAATTTTAACAGAAAACCCGGTATTGATAGGGCTTTCCTTTGGTGGAATGATAGCCATTGAGGTTTCAAAACTTTTGGAAACCGAAAAAATAATTTTAATAGCTTCGGCCAAAACCAAAAATGAAATACCATTTTACTATCGTTTTTTAGGCCAATTAAAAATTCATAAACTTATCCCAATGTATCTTCTAAGGACAGGTAATTTAATGACCCATTGGTTTTTTGGAATAAAAACTGAACAGGAAAAACTTTTGTTTAAAGCTATTTTAAAAGATACAAATCCGGATTTTTTAATATGGGCTCTTGATAAAATTGTTCAATGGAAAAACAAAAATTACCCCGAAAAGTTAATTCATATTCATGGAACTAACGACAGGGTTTTGCCATTTTATTTTATTTCAAGTAATATAGAAGTTCAAGGAGGCGGGCATTTTATGACGGTTAATAAATCAGTTGAGCTATCCAAAATTTTGAGAGAGCTTTTAACCAATTAAAAAATTAACATCAATAAATTGTCCAACTAAAATAACTTACTTAATTTAGCTGTTTAAAATAGTAAGGGTATGATATTAACAATTCCGGATGACAATGTTTTAAAATCCAAACTGACTGAGAAGAAATTAAAACCCAAATTGCTTTAATTTTATTTGAAAAAAAACTAATCACATTTGGGCAAGCCTGAAAATTAAGTGGTTTGGATGTCATTAGTTTCCAGCAGAAACTTGGGAAAAATAAAATTCCTATTCATTATGATATTGAGGATTTTGAAAATGATTTGAAGAATTTGGAATATCCTTAAAATAGAGCCTTTTTTATTTTTTATTTTCTCAACCAAGCTGACAAGCATTGATTTGCTTGCAGTTCAACGTCAAAAAACCAAACCATTTGATCATTTTCATCAATAATTCTTACTGTAACAGTTTTGGTTTTATTGCTTCCTAAAGACATCTTAGCTGTTACAGCATTATTTTGTCCGCACGGTGGCGGGCCGGTCCAATAAATATTGGCTGGTGCGGAACCTACCAAATCTCCATCAATAAAGTATCGGAAAACAGATGTACCCGTTACACCCTGATTAAAAAGTTCCTTAACTGTGCTTTCATCATACCAAAATACTAACTTTCCTTCAAATTGACAACCTCCTCCATCTTTGCAATCCTTACAATAATTTACTGCATCTTTATCGCGGCATCCATCTTTTTTACAACTAAGAAAATTGAATGTGAAAAGAATTAATGTAACCAAATATATATTTTTCATTTAGCAAATAAACAGTTTAATTTCTTAAAGAATAGCCAATTCATTTTAATAAACTGGAAATGGAATTATTAATATATGCACTATAATATAAATTTCTGCCTTCAACCAAGTTTTACAAAACCCAATCAATATAGATTTGGCAAATTGAAGATTCAACAATTCCTTTGTATAAAAAATAAACATGAATTAATTGTCATTACACAATAACAGGCTTAATTTAGCTGTTTTAAAAAAAGGATGAAAATATTTAAAAATTTACAATTCTATATGCTGATGTTTTCGCTCAGTTTTATGAGTTGCAAATTGCATAAAAAAACTGTAGCTGATACTGGTGATAAGGTTAGTTATAGCACCCGACAAGCCTATAATAAGCATTATTATGATGGGGCCAAACTGAAAGTTTTAGGAGATTATGTGGCGGCAGCCAAAGAATTCAACCTGGCGTTGGCTGAGATACCTGGCAATCATGAGGTAATGTATCAATTGGCAAATATTTATTTTAAAGATAAAAAATTAGAGGAAGCCATTCGTTGGGCTGAAATGGCAGTTAAGAAAAATCCCGATTATAATTTTTGGTACTATGGCCAATTAGCCCAAATGTACAGCACGGCCAAACAATATGATAAGGCCGCTAGCACTTTTACTACAATGGTTGAAAAAGAGCCTAATCGCAAAAGCACGTATGAAGAGGCCGGCAACCAATACCTGAATGCCAAAAAACCAAAAGAAGCGGCTAAATTTTTTGAAAAATCAATTTCAAAATTTGGGGCTGAAGAAAGTTTGTGCCGAAAATTGGAAGAACTTTATTTTGATTTGGGTCAACCGAATGATGCCGTTCGGATAATTAAAAAACTTTCAGACACCTATCCGTCCGATGTTAAATTTTTAGGACTTTTGGCTGAAAGCCTTACAAAAGCCAATAAAATAAGTGAGGCCAAAACCACCTATTTAAAAATTTTGGAATTGGATGAAACCAATGGTTACGCCAGTTTTGGGATGGCCGATGTACTAAGGCGTGAAGGAAAAAACGACGAATCGTTTTATTATTTAAGCAAAGGGTTTAGCGACAAACGGGTAAATATTCAGCATAAATTAAAAGTAATTTCCTCCTATTATTTTTTATTAACCAAAGATGAAAAAAGCAGAACTCAGGCCTTTGAGCTGGGTCGAAAGTTATTAACCTCACATCCCGACGACGCCTTGGCATATCAGGTTTACAGCGATATGATGCTGGCAATTGAAAACTATCCGGAAAGCAGGGAATATCTTAAGAAAGGATTGGCCATTGATGGGAAAGATTATAGAAACTGGCAAAAACTTTTTGGGTTGGATATTAAATTAAATAATAACCAATTTTTATATGAAGATAGTAAGGCTGCCCTTGAACTTTTTACTACCCAACCCGGATTATTTATCATCCACAGTCAGGCAGCACATAATGTTGGAGAATATGATAAAGCTATCGAAATAGCCATGCAGGGTTTGGATATTTCATTTAAATCGGATGAAAAAATACAGCTCTATTTAACCCTTGGTGATGCCTGGTATGAAAAAGGGAATTTTGAAAAAACGGATGAATATTTTGAAAAAGCGCTGGAAACCGACCAACAAAATGCTTTGGTACTGAACAACTATGCCTATAATTTATTTAAACGAAATACCAAACTGGCCAAGGCACAGGAAATGGTATTGAAAGCATTGGAAATAGACCCCAACAGCGGATCGTTTGCCGATACGTATGGGTGCATACTGATGGCTTTGGGCAACTTATCCGAGGCTGAAACCTGGATTAATAAAGCCCTTAGCCTTGAAGGAGAAAACCCTGAAGTGCTTGAGCATTTAGGTGATATTTATTTAAAACAAGGAAAAAAAAGCCTGGCAATTGAAACCTATAAAAAAGCGTTAACCAAAGATCCGGAAAACCAATCCTTAAAAAATAAGATAACAACAGGAGAACAAAAATGAGAAAAATTATTTATTTAATAGTAACGGCAATCCTCTTTTTGAATGCCTGCCGAAGTAAAAAACACAGGCCTGCTCCAATCACTAAAACTACCATTGATACCAGTAAACCAATATTGCCTGAAATAAAAAATATACTGAAAAATTCGTTTGAATATGATTACTTAAGTTATAAGGCCAAGTGCGATTATAAAGACCCAAATAATGATCAGTCGTTTACCATGAATTTTAGAATGAAACACGACAGTATTCTTTGGTTATCCATTACTGCAGTGGGCTTTGAGGTGGCAAGAGCCAGACTTGATAAGGACACTGTGAGAATTATAAACCGGCTGGAAAAAAAATATTACATTTATGATTATGCTTTCATAAAAAAATTAGCTGGAACCTCTCTATCATTAGTCCAAATTCAAAATCTGTTATCAGCCAATCTGCTTTTTCCACCCGAAAACTATGGGCCGCAAACAGACCCGGATAAATTTATTACCACCGAAGGCTATGTTGAAAATATTGTTTCGCTTGATAGTAAGTCAAAAATTATTGAACAAATTCTTCAACATTTGGTTGAACAATCAACGGCCAATGTACTTTACAGCAATTATAAAAAAACGGCTAATCAGCAGTTTCCGGGCAAGTGCGATATTTCAATTATTACACCTAAACGAAATATAAGTTTACTAATGGAAAACAGCGGGATGAATACAGATATGATAGAGGCATTCCCTTTTGAAATACCTTCCAAATATGAAAAGGCTAATTAATCTTTTATTAATTTATGGATTGTCATTAATTTTTATTTTGGCTGCAACAGGCCAAAGTAGAAAGGAACTTGAAAAGCAAAGAACCAAAAAAGAAAAAGAAATAGCCCTGACAAAACTAAAACTTAAGGAAACAAAAAAGAAAAAAGAAAAATCGGAAGAGGTACTTACCACATTGCGCAAACAGATATCGCAAAAGCGGGAACTTGCAGGGATGTACTATAAGGAGATTGAAAAAATAGATGTAGAAATAATCAGGCTTAATGAGGATGTAACCGCCCTTAATTTTGAAATAAATAAACTGAAAGCAGAATTTGCCAATTTGGTGGTACAAGGTTATAAATCGAGGCATGCCACGTCTAAAATAAATTTTCTTTTCTCGGCCAGCACGTTTCCGCAAACCATACGTCGGTTTATTTATCTTAAAAAGCTGCTTGATTTCAGGAAGAAACAAATTGGATTAATTAAAGCCAAAAAATATGAAAAGGCCAAAAACCTGGCCAAGATGGAACAGGTTAAAAAAGACAAATTGAACATTGTGGAATCGAACGAAATAATACAAAATGAATTGGAAGAGGATGAAAGTTCGGAAGAAATATTGATAACGGAACTTCAGATAACAGAATCAACACTGGCGGCTGATCTGAGGAAAAAAGAAAAATCCTATCGCGATTTGGATGCCGCCCTGAAACGGGCTATTGAAAAAGAAATAGAAATAGCCCGTAAACAGGCCGAAAAAGAAAGGCAAAAGGAAATTGCCCGGCTTAAAGAAAAAAACAAAATAACACCAAAGGGAGATGGAACCAAAAAGAAAACTGAGGAAGAATATGTTCCACCCGCAGTATCCGGTTTTGGCAAATTAAAAAGCCGACTTCCCTGGCCAATAAAGGGAGGCTATGTTACACAAGGCTTTGGCAGCCATCGCCACCCCACATTGCCTGATGTTACGATAATTAATAATGGGATAAATATAGCCTCAGCCCCGGGTACTATTGTCAAATCGGTTTATGAAGGTGAAGTTTCCGCTATTTTACATATGCCCGGAATGAAAAACACAGTCCTCATTAAGCATGGCGAATTTTTTACAGTATATGCAAAGCTTGAAACGATTTCTGTAAAAAAAGGGGATAAGGTAAAAACCAGTCAAAACATTGGAACGCTTGGCACCGACAGCGAAGGCAAAACCGAATTACATTTTGAGGTATGGCAAGGAAATCAGAGGATGGATCCGCAGAAATGGTTGTATGTGAAGTAGGGGGTTGGGTTGGTTTTTAAAAATTTCAAATGAACCCTTTGCAAAGTTCAATTGGTTATATATCACATATCCGCTTTTCACGAGGCTTTGAAATCTTTGGGTGTATGACAAATTGCACACGTAGGGAAACCTTAGTAGAATCCACTCATTTACAACAACTAACCTCTCATACCTTATTTGTTTAAACAAATAAGGTATGAGAGGTTAGGTATTTATCGTAATGTTTTCTACGAAGGTTTTTATTAGCTATAGAAATATTTCATGGAAAAAATAACCTCTGTGAAACTCCCTTATCTCCGTGTCTCCGTGTTTCGTTTTTTTACTCCAACAAAAACTCATCCCCCAGCTCAGGTATAAAAATATTGGAAAAACCGGCTCCTTCAAAAGCCTGTTTCATTTTCTGTTGCTTTTCGTATTGCCCATGAACCAGAAATGTTTTTTTAATTAGTTTCGGATTTTGGTTGCTCAAAAATTTCAGCATTTCGTTTTGGTCGGCGTGACCACTCAGGCCATCTATAATTTTTATATTGGCTCTTACTTTTAATTCTTTGCCAAATAGTTTTATGACCATTGGGTAATCCCGCAATCGGGCTCCCAGTGTACCTTCGGCACAATAGCCAACTATTAAAATGGTGTTGTCGGCATCTTCAATATTATTATAAATATGGTGACGAACCCTTCCGGCATTAGCCATACCACTGGCGCTAATAATAATGCAAGGTTGTTTTTTGTTATTTAATGCCTTTGATTCATCTACACTTCGGGTATAAATAAGTCCGTTAAACCCAAAAGGATTTTCATTGGTAGTCATATATTTTATAATTTCACTGTCGAAACACTCGTGGTGCATGGTAAAAATAT
>CAYHCM010000063.1:0-2700 GCA_964355045.1 uncultured Chitinophaga sp.
GATGCAGGAATTTCATTGGATGAAATTGGTGCTGCCTGGCTTTCAACGGCCTTCCCCGAAATTGGTGTTTTTAAAGGAAGAAGCGGAATGGATTTAGCTGAACCGCTTTCGCTATATAACATTCCTGTTACCCGGGTTTCAAATTTTTGTGCTTCCGGGGCTGATGCCATTCGCAATGCCGTGAATGCCCTTCGGGCAGGTGAATGTGATGTGGCTATGGCTCTTGGTGTTGAAAAACTTCGGGACCGTCAGCCGCAGGACTCCATTGTAAAAATGATGGTGGAATACGGACATGGGTTTTTGCAAAAAGGGTTTACCGCCGCCGGAACTTTTGCCGTTTATGCCAATCGAATGATGAAAGAATTCGGAATTACCAGGGAAGATATTTCAAACATTTCCGTTAAAAATCATTTTCACGGTTCGCTTAATGATAAAGCCTTTTATCGCAAGTCCTGCTCGATTGAAGAAGTAATGAAGTCACCGATGGTTTCCAATCCTTTAACTGTATTGGATAGCTGTCCAACCACAGATGGTGCAGCTTGCGTTATTATGGTTCGCTCGGAAGACGTTGACAAGAATAAACATAAACCAATTTTTATAAAAGGCCTGGGGCTTTCCGTTTCTACCGGATGGGATTTGCCTTTCTTCGATCCGAATCACGATTTTCTTTCTTTTGAAGCCACACGAACTGCCGCAAAGATTGCCTATTCGCAAGCAGGAATAACAAATCCCATAGAAGAAATTGATTTGATTGAAGTTCATGATTGCTTTTCAATTGTGGAATTGTTGACGTATGAAGATTTAGGCTTATGCAAAAAAGGAGAAGCAAAAGATATGATTCGCGGCAAGGAAACACAACTCGGAGGAAAAATTCCGGTGAATGTTAGTGGCGGACTTTTATCCTGCGGTCATCCTGTTGGAGCCACTGGAATACGAATGGTGGTGGAAATTTCAAATCATTTGCGTGGCAATGCAGGGGAGCGACAGGTTAATAATGCAAAAAGAGGATTAACACATAATATTGGCGGGCCCGGGGCTATTGCTTCGGTAATAATTTTAGAAAATTAATAGTATTATAAAAATGAAAATTCTACTTAGTAAACCCGGCCTTGACGGCCACGATGTTGGAGTTAAAGTATTGGCTCACGGTTTATTAGATGCAGGATTTGAGGTTGTTTACACAGGGCTTAGAAAAACGATCGAAGAAATTGTAGATATGGCTGTAGAAAATAAAGTTGATATAATTGGTATGTCCATTCTTTCTGGTACTCATTTGGTTTTAGCAAAAAAAATGAAGGAAGTGATAGACGAAAAAAAATTGAATATCCCATGGTTTGTAGGCGGAAATATTCCCCCTTCTGACATTGGAAAACTGCAGAAAATCGGCGCTGCCCATGCTTTTTCAACCGGCACTAAGTTGAAAGATGTGGTTAATTATTTTAAAACGTTAGAAATTTATTCCTGAATTATTTAATAAAAAATGAAAACTATGGCGGATACAAAAATACATTCATCAAAAGAGAGAACGGCAAAAGAGTTGAATGTAAAACCTATTTACCTTGAGTCTGGTTTTGAAGTTAATCCGCTTTATACGGCTGATGATATTGCTGAATCAGGGTTAGAAAACGAAATGCCGGGAGAATATCCTTTTACAAGGGGAATTCATCCAACCATGTACCGCAATAAACCGTTCACCATTCGTCAGTATGCGGGTTTTGCATCTCCTGAAGAAACCAACGAACGATTTCATTTTTTAATTAAAAACGGACAATCGGGGTTGAACGTTGCCTTTGATTTACCAACCCAATGCGGACTTGATTCGGATGATCCCCGTTCTTTTGGTGAAGTGGGAAGAGTTGGCATGTCAATAGACACCTTAGACGATTTTGAAATAGCTTTTAAAAATATTGATCTGGATAAAATTACAGTTTCACTTACCATTAACGGGACTGCTATTATTCTAATTGCCATGTATATTGCCATGGCTGAAAAAGCGGATTATGATATTTCCAAACTAAGAGGCACAGCTCAAAATGATATATTAAAAGAATTTATTGGCCGGGGCACATGGATTTTTCCTGTAGATAAATCGGTAAAATTAGTAGTGGATACCATTGAGTATTGCGCAGCACATGTTCCAAAATACAGTCCGGTAAGTGTTTGTGGTTATCATATTCGCGAAAGTGGAGCTAACCCCATTCAGGAAATGGCCTATGCTTTTTGCATTGCGAAAGCATATACAGATGGAGCTTTGGAAAGGGGAATTACAATTGATGATTTTGCATCCAGGCTTTCTTTCAATTTTGATATTTATGGAAATTTCTTTGAACAAATTGCAAAGTTTAGAGGGGGAAGACGGTTATGGGCAAAAATTATGAGGGAAGATTATGGGGCAAAAAACGATAATTCATGTTGGCTGCGAATGATTGCAGGTGGCGGCGGAGGCGGACTTACCAAGGAACAGCCCATGAACAATATTGTTCGAAGTGCTTATTATGCTTTAATAAGCGCACTTTCAGGAACGCAAACCATGGCACTTTGCAGTTATGATGAAGCCTATACCATACCAACGGAGCATTCGGCAGAAATTTCGTTGCGTACCATGCAAATCATGATTCACGAAATGGGAATTTGTGATACCGTTGATCCATTGGGAGGTTCCTATTATGTAGAAACCTTGACCGACAAATTTGAAGAAGA
>CAYHCM010000063.1:2800-7329 GCA_964355045.1 uncultured Chitinophaga sp.
TATTATCACTCGAGCAAGCTCTGGCCTTACCCTTTGCTACGCAACGGATGGTTCATCAAGGCTGGAGAATAATTCGGGTTGAAACGCCTGCAGAAAATGGTGGCGAAAATGCCGGTGACCCCAACCGTTATATCGGTGCTGATTTGGGTTTTCTTGATTTGCATTCATACTACATAGCTCCGAATATTGGCAAGGAAGCCATTACGATTAATTTAAAAAAGAAAGAAGGACAAGAAATTTTACTAAAGATTATTAAAGAGTTGAAAGTGGATGTGTTTATGTGCAACACCTTGCCTAAACGTTACAAGCAACTCGGAATTGATTTTGAAACATTAAAACAAGCCAATCCAAATCTCATCTGGTGTGGAATTTCAGCCATGGGATCAAATTACCCTGACCGTGCAGGTTATGATCCTGCTTTGCAAGCGTTGATGGGTTATACGTATTTAACAGGTGAACCTGATGGAAAACCGGTTCCATGCGGCATTCCGATTATTGATTTAAAAGCAGGAGATGAAGCTTTTACCCAAGTGATTCTTGCTATGCTTGAAAATAAAGCAGGTGGAAAAGAAATTCATATTTCAATGGCTCAATGCGCTGCAAGCTGGTTAATTACTGCCTTGCCGCAACTTGAATTTGCAAAAAACGATAATGAACTTTTTAGACGAAGCGGAAATGAACACCGCAGTTTTATACCCTGCAATGTGTATCCTACAAAAGATGGAATGGTTTATCTCGCCATAGGCAATGATTCGCAATGGGCAAAATTCACTGAACTGAAAGGGTTTGAAACGCTTGGAAAAGCTGGACGTCAAACGAATCAGGGTCGAATGAACGACAAAGAAAATATTTATAAAGAAATAGGCGAGCATACAAAAAAATACACAACTAAGGAATTTGAAAACCTGTGCTTGAGTATCAATCTTTCGGTTTCATCGGTAAATACAATAAAAGATGTGGCAGCCATGGAGATTATTTCAAAAGAAATGTTGAAAACGAAAATGCCTGATGGAAAAACAGTTTCACTATTTCCGGCCTCTACCGAAACTGAATTTTTGAAAACGAAGAAGAACACCCTTTCCTGTGCCCCGCGGCTTGGTCAGCAGAATGATACAGTTTTTAAAGAAGCGGGATTTTCCGATATTGAATTGACACGAATGAAATTAAATAAGGTGATTTAACATGATTGAACGCATTGTAAATATATTAACCTCTTGCGAAACGCCTTTTAAAACCTGCGTAATGGGAAATGAGGCAATTGCAAGGGCTGCTATAGAATCGAGTGTTGACGGGGTTTTTGCATATCCCGGAACGCCTTCAACAGAAATTTCTGAAATTTTCAGTCACATCGATACATTTCAAAGTAATCTATCCAATAAGGTAAGATATCCTGACTTTTTCAGGCATACTGTATATTTTGAATATAGCATCAACGAAAAGATTGCCATGGAAAAAGCAATTGCATTTTCCATAGGAAATAAAAGCGCCTTGTGCATTATGAAAAATGTGGGGATGAACGTGGCGAGTGATCCGCTGATGTCGGTAACTTACCAAACAATTGGCGCTCCGTTGGTGATTGTGGTTTGCGATGATCCGGGCTGTCATTCCAGTTCAAACGAACAGGACTCCCGCTATTGGGGACCAATGGCATCCGTTCCAGTCTTTAATCCTGCCACTCCCGACGATGCTTTTAAAATGATTATGCAAGCCTTTGAACTTTCCGGAAAAATAAAGTTACCTGTTATTGTTCGCACAACAACCCGTGTTTCACACACCCGAGGAATTGTAACCTATGGTAATATCGATATTGAAAACCACGAAGCCAGGTTTGAGCGATTACCCGAACATATTAATATTCCGGCCCGAACGGCAAGTGCCCATATAAAGTTGCTTGATAAATTGAAATCGGAAACTGTTCTTTCTTTTTTAAAACAAAATAGCAAAACTATTCTTGATGGAAAAAAAGCCAGGTTGGGAATTATTAGCAGTGGCGTTGCAACCGCTTATGCCACAGAAATTCTTTATCAAAATAATTTATCACAACATGTGAATCTTTTGGATTTGGGATTAATTCATCCATTTCCTGAAAAAGAGGTTTTGGAATTTCTAAACAAAGGATTTGAAAGAATACTTATTCTGGAAGAGTTGGATGCCTTTGTCGAATCAGCCGTTAGAAATGTTGCTCAAAGAAATAATCTTGGTATAAGAATATTGGGAAAAGGATTTTCAGATTTAACTGCAACCGGTGAATTTTCAATGGATATTATGACCAAAGTTCTCGAAGAATTTTCAGGAATATCATTTGAAAAGAATAGAAAGATAGCTATTGAAAATACGGAAGAGTTCCTTAATAAGCTTCCTCCCCGTCCACCAACGCTATGTGCAGGGTGTCCGCATAGGGCCACTTATTATTTATTAAAACTCGCTATTCCACGCGAGCAAAGTGAATTAATTATGTGTGGTGACATCGGCTGTTTTGGGTTAGGTGCTTTACCACCTTTAAAAATGATTGACACCATCAATCACATGGGCATGAGCATCTCAATGGCGCAGGGTTTATATGAGTCGTTTCACGCTTCTGAGAAAGGTAAAAAGGTGGTAGCCCTGCTGGGCGATGGTACATTTTTTCACAGCGGGCTAACATCTTTGGTAAATGCTGTTTATACACGGGCCAATATTTTAGTTATAATTTTTGATAACCGCACAATCGGAATGACGGGGCAACAGCCAAATCCGGGAGCATCGCGAAATTCAAAGTATCATGAAATTGATATTCCTCCTTTGCTTAAAGGAATGGGAATTGAGGTTGTTGAAACCATTGACCCGTTTAATATAAAAGAAAGTTTTGCAAAAGTTAACAAAGCGATGGAGCATCAAGGTGTATCAGTACTTGTTTCAAAAGCGCCATGCATTTTCTTGCCTGATTTTTCAGAAAATATTGATAAAAAAAGAAAAATCGTTGTAGATCCCAACCGCTGCAACTCGTGTGATAACCATGAGGATATGACGCTTTCCTGCTCGCGATGTTATGCCCCAAAAAGCAATCTGTCGCGGGCTAAGGCAAAACTTCTGGCAGAGATTTCAGTTCTGGGAGATGAACAACTTTGTCCTGCCAATATTTGTAATCACGGTTTTTTTAATTCTATCCTGGAAGGCGATTATAAATCGGCCATAGAAATTGTAAGAGATAAAATGCTGTTTGCCAGAACCTGCGGTGATATTTGTCATAGACCTTGTGAGCTGTTTTCAGGTGAGAAAAACGTGGTTCCGATAAAAAAATTAAAACATTTTGTTTCGGAGATAGATGATAACTTTTACGATTTTTCATCACCAATAAAAAGAGCCAAGATAGCCTCTGTAAAAAACCAAACCGTGGCCATAATTGGCGCCGGGCCTGCCGGGCTAAGCGCGGCCTATGATTTGGTTCAATCAGGATATGATGTCGAAATATTTGAAAAGGAAAATAAGGCTGGTGGAATGGTCACATGGGCTATCCCTAATTTCAGAATGGATAAATCAGGATTTGATTTTGAAGCGATGCAATTGGAGAAAATGGGCGTAAAATTTAATTTCAATATGGCTTTGGGGAAAGATTTTGCATTGGAAAAATTAATCAGGGAGTATGATTCTGTTGTCCTTGCCATTGGAATGAACAAATCTAAAACGCTTGACTTTATTGAAAATAATATTCCTGAAACTAAAAAATCGGATGCCCTTTCGTTTTTAAAATCCTTTAACCGAAATGAAAATAAAATTAAAAACGGTTCAGTAATTCTGGTGATTGGCGGTGGAAATAGCGCTATTGATGCAGCCAGGTCGGCCAAGAAATTGCATTCTTCAAATCATGTCATTGTTTCCTGCGTTGAAACTGAAAATACAATGCCGGCATTTATTGAAGAAATGAATCATGCCAAAGATGAAGGTGTTGTTTTTTTAACAGATAGTTACATTGATTCATGTTTCATGGAGAATGAGGAAATTAAAATTTCATTGCATACGCATAGTTCCAAAAATTTCTTAGCTGAATTGCCATGCGATTATTTAATTACTGCCATTGGGCAAACTTCAGCATCATCTTTTATAAATAGCCTTTCGATAGATGAAAATCAAAGAGTGGAAAATAAAAAAGGTTTTTCGGGTTATAAAAATGTTTTTGTTGCCGGAGATATTTCTTCCGCAAATAATATGAGCGTTATAGGTGCCATTGCATCTGGTAAGCAAGCAGCAACCGGCGTTCGAAAACTCCTGGAGGATTACAAATTTGCATACGAAGGAGAAGAGGCTCTTGAACGGTTGAATTCAGGTAGTCCTTTACGAAATACGAATTTATACAAATCTACGAATCAAACTGATTTACGAAATACGAATGAAAGCGAATCTACGAATGAAACCGATTTGCGAAATACGGATTCGTACATTAATAAAAATTCGTATTTCGTAAAACCAGAAAACGAGGAATCTCAATTCGATATCTCAGAAATCGAAAAATATAATCTTTACCAATCTTGTGCAAAATGCAATCATTGCAT
>CAYHCM010000063.1:7429-10481 GCA_964355045.1 uncultured Chitinophaga sp.
TATCAAATATTCCAGTGAGTGTCAGCGAAATTCATGGACTTTCCAGGCGAGGCGGTGTGGTTACATCCGGTATTGGCTTGGGCGAACATTGTACCGGTTTTGTGGGCAAAGCCGGTGTTGATTTTTTAATAGGTCTTGAACCTTTGGAAACCCAAAGATGCCTTCCTTATTTGCATAAAAACAGCTCTGTTATTTTTGGAAATTATCAAATTCTACCCTATTCCGTAAATGCTGAAATGGCCGAATACCCGGATATAAATTCTTTTGCTCAATACCTTGCTAAGCAATGCAAAGAGGCCGTATTCATTTCCAATTTTCCTGAGGGGATTGAGCCAGTTTTATATAATATTTTTATGCTTGGAAGAGTTACACGGATGAAAGATTTTCCATTAAAAGCAGAAAAGATTGAAGAAGCATTGAATGCTAATTTGACAGGAAATGAGAAAGAGAAATCCTTAAAATCATTTAATCTGGGATTAGATTTTGAATTGAACGAGATAACATCATTAAACATTTTATAAAAAAAACCATTGAAAACAAGCAATGCTAAAATAGAAATTCTGTATGAAATAACATTCACATTGAATGAAAGAGAGGTTTCCTGTAAAATAAAAGCCTCCACTTTATTGCTTGACTTAATCCGTGATTTTTTTGAATTGAAGGGTACAAAACCCGGGTGTTATGAAGGGGAATGCGGAGCCTGCACCGTGTTGGTGAATGAGGCTCCGGTAAATTCCTGCCTATATCTCGCTATAAATGCAGATGGAAAAAATATTACTACGATTGAAGGGTTGACAAAAACCGACCGTTCACTTCATCCGGTTCAGGAATCCCTGATAGAACATGGCGCGGTACAATGTGGGTTTTGTACTTCGGGTATGGCCATGTCAATTACTGCCATGTTACATCAGTATGAAAACTCACGGCATGTTCCCATAGAAATTATTAACAAGGTTCCAGGCAGGGATGAAATTAAAAAATATCTGGAAGGAAACCTCTGCCGGTGTACAGGATATGCGAAGATTGTTGATGCAGCAGAATCAATGTTTGAAAAAAAATATAAGAATCAATAATATAAGAAATGCTTCAGGATTTACGCAAACTTCAAAAATGGACAATCTTACTTTACCTAATAGGGTTAGCAGCAGCTCTACCGTTTTTTTTAGGATATAATTTTAAAATACCGGTTTCATATCTGTTATGGCTTAAAGTAATTCATGTTTCAGGAGTTATACTATTTATGGGCAATATTGTCATTGGCCCTCTCTGGATATCATATGCTTTAAATTCAAAAGACAACAACATTATCTGTTTTGCAATGAAGACAATTTGTTGGGCTGATATTTTCTTTTCAATTCCCGGCATATTATTGGTTTTAATTAGCGGTTTACTGCTTGCTCCAACTTGGGGTGGTTACGAAAATAGAAGTTGGATGATGACATCCCTTATTCTGCTCGCATTATCAGGAATCCCGGCTATTCCTACTTTGAGGGCACAATATAAATTGTATCGGCTAAGTTATGAATCCATTCAAAATAACAAACTGGAAACCGAAAAATTTCAAAAGGCTATGTGGGTCTGGTCATTTTGGGGTACTATAGCCATTATCCTTCCTTTGATTTCCTTTATTTTAATGATTATTAAACCCACAATTTGGTAAAAATTTATTACTCCGATGAAAAATGATTATAAAGTCATAGGCAAACCAATTCCAAAACACGATGCAAATATTCGTGCTACGGGCAAGGCAATTTATGGCCATGATATTGTATTGCCTGGAATGTTGTTTGGAGCCATTTTGCGTACCGAACACCCTTCGGCTATTATTGAATCCATTGATATTTCAGCAGCAAAAAAACTTCCCGGTGTGGTTTGCATCATTATTGCAGATGATGTGGATGTTAATAATATTGGTTACAAACGCGATCATCCTATCTTAAAAAAAGGGGAAGCCAATTGTACCCGCGATGAAATAGCAGCGGTAGCTGCTGAATCGAAAGAAATTGCGCAGCAAGCTTTGAAACTTATTAAGGTAACATATAAAGTGCGAAAAGGAATTTACGATGCCATTGAAGCCTTGAATGAAAGTGCTCCCCAAATTAATAAATTCATCAGCGGCAAGTTTGAAAACAAAAATATTGCTGAGAAATTCCACTATGAACACGGCGATCTGGAGGAAGAAAAGAAGAAAAGTCTTCATATTGTTTCAAGGCGATTCACCTTGCCAAGGATGACTCATGCCTGTTTGGCCACAAGCAATATTACGGCAGATTATAATTTAGTTGATAAAAGATTGACTTTGTACAGCTCTACCCAAGTTCCCTTTCTTTATCAGCGCGACATGGCTCACGCTTTAAAAATGAATCCATCCGACATTCGGGTTATTCAACCGGTTATTGGTGGTGGTTTTGGAAGTAAATTGGATATGTATCCTTTTGAACCCATCTGCGCTTTGTTGTCAATAAAAACAGGACGACCAGTACAAATTATCTACTCACGGGAAGAAGAATTTATTGCATCTCCTACCCGTCAACCTATGGTTATTGACCTGTCTGCAGGGGTTGATAAAAAAGGAAATTTTACGTTCAGAGAAATAAACATTGTTAAGGATAATGGGGCTTATACTTCCTGGGGAGCCACAACACCGTTTGTAATTATGCAGGCTTTTTCATCGCTTTATAAAGTAAAAGCATGTAAGTTTAATGCAATGGCTGTTTATACCAACAATGTTTTTGCAGGATCATTCAGAGGATATGGAAACCCTCAGGCCACCTTTGCTTTGGAAAGAATAATTGATCTGCTGGCTGACGAGCTTGGAATGGACAAGGCCGAAATACGTTTATTGAATGCCAATGAAAAAGGAGAAATTACCGGTCAGGGATTGCATTATGATACATGCGGGCATAGGGAATGTTTGGAAACGGTGATCGCGAAAAGTGGATATTCTTTACGAAATACGAATGAAAAGTCTTTACGAAATACGAATGAATACGAATCTACGAATGAAAAGTCTTTACGAAATACGAATGAATACGAATCTACGAATGAAAAG
>CAYHCM010000063.1:10581-14267 GCA_964355045.1 uncultured Chitinophaga sp.
GGCAGAGAATTTCGTAAAGGCAGAGAATTTCGTAAAGGCAGAGAATTTCGTAAAGGCAGAGAATTTCGTAAAGACAGAGAATTTCGTAAAGACAGAGAATTTCGTAAAGTTAGATAAGGTAGTCCGGGAAATGCATTTTTCCCTGCCCAATGAATTGGCCATTGCCTCTTATTTTTATGAACCTTCCAGTAAATTTCAGGATAAGGACTATAAAGGTAATGTTTCAGGCTCCTATGCTTTTGCGGCACAGGCAATAGAAGTAGAAGTGGATACCTACACCGGCAATGTAAAAGTATTGGATGTGTATGTGGCGCAAGATGTAGGCAAGGTTTTAAATCCTTTGCTTCTTGGCGGTCAGATTGAAGGAGGAATATTGCAAGGAGTAGGTTATGCACTTACTGAAGAATTGTTAATGCATGAGGGAAAAATTCTAAATCCCAATTTTCATAATTATAAAATGCTAACAGCTTCCGATATCCCGAATATTCATTTCTTTCCTATAGAAACCAATGATAAGGAAGGGCCTTACGGGGCAAAAGGCGTGGGTGAAGCTCCTTTGATTCCAACGGCAGCAGCCATTGCTAATGCAGTAAGCAATGCCCTTGGAATCGAAATTCTTGATTTGCCAATTACCCCTGAAAAAATATTGAAAGCATTATCTTTACAAAATACGAATGAAAAGCCTTTACGAAATACGAATGAATACTAATTTACGAATAATGGGGCTTTACGAAATACGAATCAATACTAATCTACGAATTAAGGAGCTTTACAAAATACGAATTGTACGAATTTACGAATCCTTGAAATTGGCTTTACGAAATACGAATGAATACTAATCTACGAATTAAGAAGCTTTACGAAATACGGATTTTACGAAATACGAATAAAAATAAATAATGAGACCATCAGACACAATAGGAAACACACCCTTACTAAAGTTAGGCGAAAAACTGTATGCCAAATTTGAAGTTTTTAACCCAACCGGAAGTATCAAAGACCGGTTAGTATCATATATTATAAATGATGCTGAAAAAAATAATTTGATAAAAAAAGGGGATACTATAATTGAGGCAACAAGCGGAAATACAGGAATTGCAGTCGCCTTTATCGGGGCAGAGAGGGGATATAAGGTAAAAATTGTAATGCCCTCCAATATGAGTGAAGAGAGAAGGCAAATGATGCGATTATTTGGGGCAGAAATAATAGACGTGGATGATGGAGATTTTGATCGCGCTATCGAATTAAGGGATGAATTGGCTTTAAAAAATGGTTGGTTTAATACCAATCAATTTTTAAACCCTTTGAATATTGAATGTCACGAAAAAACCACCGGTATAGAAATTTTGAATCAGACTAAAGATATAGGAAATATATCAGCCATGGTGCTTGGTACCGGAACAGGAGGAACCTTGATGGGTTTAAGAAAAACATTAATTAAGGCATACCCGGAGATGAAAGTGATTGCCTGCGAACCGGCTGAATCTCCGGTGATGAGCGGTGGGGAACACGCAGCACACGGTATTCAGGGAATCGGCGACGGAAGCAGATTTCTGGTAGATGTGAAATTGTTAGACGAGATTTTATTAATTAAAACTGAAGAAGCAAAAGAAAGGGCAAGAAGATTAATAAAAGAGAATGGCATTTTTGTTGGATTCAGTTCAGGTGCTAATGTTCTTGCCGCTGAAAGATGGATTGAAAAAAATAATCCGGATGGAATTGTTATCACTGTATTATCAGATCGCGGGGAGAGATATCTAAGTATTTTTTAAAATTAGTATTCATCCATGGAATTTAAAATTGTAAATCCTAAAACAAAAACCGAGTTACTTTCAGCAATTCGGGAGGGACATAATTTCCGTTTTGGGGCAGGATTTACGGATTTGCTGATGGAACTGAAAAAAAAGCCGGAGGAAGATTTAACGGTTATTAATCTTTCGCAGGTTATAGATGATGAGTTTAACGGTATAATAATTTCAGCAAATAGTTACCGACTTGGAGCTATGCTCACGGCTCATAAAATTGGAGTAAATGAAGCACTGAAAAAAAACTTTCCTGTTCTACATGAGGCGGCTTTAAGTCTTGCCTCCACCCAAATACGACAGGTAGCTACCGTAGGTGGAAACCTTTGCACAGCTTCACCTTCAGGAGATATTGCCTGTGCTTTGGTAGCCCTGCAAGCGGATTGTGAAATATTGGGAAAAACCGGAAAAACCAGAACAGTTCCTATTACAAGCTTTTTTACCGGGGTAAGAAAAACTGCACTTGAAAAACAGGAGGTATTGTATGGAATTTTTATACCTTCAAATAACAAAGACTCAGAAATTATTTATTCTAATTTTATTAAAATTGGAACCCGTCGCTCTATGGAATGTTCAGTGGTATCATTGGCTTATCATATTCAATTGGATAAGGATGGTATAATAATCAAAGCAGGAATTGCCATTGGTGCCTCGGCTCCAACTGTTCGTTTTGCTGAGTCGGCCTGCAACTTTATGATTGGGAAAATATTTAAAAATATTTCACAAAAAGAGAAAGAAGAATTTGCTGAAAAAGTTGTGTCGTATGCTTCGCCAATTACGGATATCCGCGCCACAGCATGGTACCGAAAGGAAGTGTTGTTTAATATCAGTAAAAGTATTTTTGAATGAGCGTAAAAAAAATAATTAAACTTTCGGCCAATGAAAACTGCTACGGCTGTTCGCCTTTGGCCTTAGAATCTATTCTTATAAAATATAAGGATATTCATTTGTATCCAGACGTAAATCCTGTAGCTCTGAAAGAAAAATTGGCAGAAAAATATGGAGTGACATCAAAAAATATTATAGTAGGAGCCGGCTCAGTAAAAATTATTGACGAGCTAATACAAACCTTTGTCGGCGCTGATAAGGAAGTGCTTGCGTTCGAAAAAAGCTTTGTAGCGTATGGCTTGCTTTCCGGATTTCATAAGCGCAAATGCAATTTTGCACCACTTACAGATTTTCGTTGTGTTCCTCAAAATCTTATCCCTTTTATTACCGATAAAACCCGTTTAATTTTCATAGCAAATCCTAATAACCCAACGGGTACAATCATTTCACATCTTGAATTAGAAAGTTTTTTGGATAAAATTTCAGATACAATTGTGGTCGCTATTGATGAAGCATATGCCGAATATGTGACCGGTTCGTCGTTTCCCAATTCTATTGAACTTCAAAAAAAATACGCAAACCTTGTAATACTTCATTCTTTTTCTAAAATTTATGGTTTGGCAGGATTGCGGATTGGATATGCCATTATGGAAGAAAATAAAGCTTCAATAATGATTGAAAGACAAATCCCTTTTTCGCTGAATTATCTTTCATCTGATGCCGCTATTGCTGCTTTGAAAGATAAAGAATTTATTTTGCAATCGGCCAAATCAAATGCAGAACAACGGGATTACCTGTATCAGGAATTAACAAAACTTGGATTTAATACAATTCAGTCACAGGCCAATTTTGTTTACCTGTGGTTTATAAATGATTCTGAAAAAATAAGCGTGTATAATAAACTTTTTTCAAACGGTATTGTAGTTTGCGACATGAAAGTTTTCGGGCAGGAAAAATCGTTGAGGATTACAATTGGGAGCCGAGAGGTCTGCAAACAAATTATTAATATTCTTCACAAACCATCTTCCAGCTCCTGAGGAATTTTTTCAAGGTCTT
>CAYHCM010000063.1:14367-19613 GCA_964355045.1 uncultured Chitinophaga sp.
ATTAATATTCTTCACAAACCATCTTCCAGCTCCTGAGGAATTTTTTCAAGGTCTTTTTTGAAATCCTCCCCAAGTTCTAAATCAATATCTTTAAACCGGAAGTAAAGTTTTTCAAATTGTTCTTCGGTAAATAAACTTTGGGCCATACTGAACAATTCATCATCTTCTACAGCAATATGGTCAAGTAAATTACTGATGTATTTGTTTAAAATATTATGAGCCTTTTCCAGTTCATTATTCTCAATGGACTCCTTAATATTTTTGGCATATTCTCTGAACATTACATGATGTTCTTCCAACTCATCAATAATTTCATCCAAAACAAAATCAGGGTGATTGCGCATTTCCGGGAACAAAACTTCTTCCTCTTTATAGTGATGGAACTTATCGCTGTATTCCTTAAAAAAATAAAGCAATCGCGAAACCATAGACTTATATTTTTCAGAATCTTTTTCCCAAAGTTTATCCATGGAATGGATAATGGTTTCAACTCTTTTAATAATTGTGTGCTCGTTTATGAGCATTTCGGCGGGGTTATTCTCCATTTATTTATATATTTATTTGTTTAAAACAGTTATTTAAAAACACACGAATCATTTCACGGCGGTAGCTTCTCGAAAACATATCGTTTTCTACAGCTCTGCCGCCCTTAATAGCTTTTTTTATAAGCTCCTCCTTATCATCATTTAGTTTCCCTTCCACCAAAACAGGTTTTGGGTCCACACCGGCAAGCACAATACGAATTGTATTTTGATGATTTATTGAAACCGCTGTGGTTAGGGATGTAAATTCTAAAGATTCCCTTAAGCGAAGTTTTTTAAAAGCACATTTAAAATTTTGCCCTGAGGGTAAGAGTATTTCTTTTAAAAGAGTTGAATTCTTAATAGTTTTTGGATTTACACCATCGCCGGTATACAGTTCTTCCAAAGGAATAATTCGTTCACCTTCAGGTTCAATCAATTTTACTTTGGCATTCATGCTAATGAGTGCCGGAGCGGTATCCGAAACGAACTCTGAAAAACATGCCTTCTTACCTCCTGTGGCTATGCAAATATTTCCATTGCATTTAAGGCAAAAACCAACAGCTTCACGCCACCACTCGGATTGGTTATAATAAATGCAACGGTTTTCACAAAGAATGTTACCCCCAAGGGTAGCCGTTTTGCGAATTATTGGAGAACCAACGGCATTGGCAGCTTCAATTAAAATAGGGAATTCCTCCCGAACATCTATTGATTTTTTTAAATCATCCAAGCGCGTTAAAGCTCCAATATACAGGTAGTCGTTATCTTTTCTTATACTTTTTAATTCTTCAATTTGTGTAATATCAATAAACTGAATGGTGGTATCATTCCCCTGAAATTTATTAGGCATCACATCGGTTCCTCCTGCTATAAATTTACTCGTCTCCGGATTTTGAGAAGCTATTTGAACAGCTTCTTCGACGGTGAATGGCTTGCTGTATTTTTTTTCCAGAACCATCATACACTTATTTCCTCCTTTAATTCTTGAAAGTACCTTGAAAGGGGAATATTAATTGGAACGAGTTTATGAAATAAAAGGTTGTTGATAAATGACAAAAAAATCCCCCTAACCCCCTTTATAAGGGGGAATCTGGACTCCGAAAATTGTTTTTTCAATGACTGATACATAATTAATCACTTTGAGTAGTTACTATTTCTTTCAATTTTGCCAAAACATCTTCAGGTTTTATTGGTAAAGAAGTTATCCGTATTCCCACCGCGTCATAAATGGCGTTGGCAATGGCAGGTATGGAAGGGTGCAAGGCTCCTTCACCTGTTTCTTTTGCTCCAAAGGGCCCTTCAGGATCCATAGTTTCAATAATATTACTATGGATTGGAGGAGTATCAAGTGACGTTGGCATTTTGTAATCAAGCAAGTTGGCATTTAATAACAAACCATTGCTGTACCTCATTTCTTCGCTAATGGCTTGTCCCATTCCCATATGCCAGGAGCCTTCCAGTTGGCCTTCGACAGCAAGGGGGTTTAAGGCTTTTCCGCAGTCGTGGGCTCCCCACATATTCAGTACTTTAATAAATCCTGTTTCTGTGTCCACTTTTACTTCGGCTACCAAAGCCCCAAAGGAATAGGATGGGCTTAATCCTGCTCCGGCTCCTTTAAAATCACCTCCTAATTTTGGTGAATTATAAAACCCACTGGTATTTAAAGCTCCTATAAAACGGGTTCCCATTTCCACGGCTTCTTTCCAGCTTAGATCTACTTTCTTATCATTTGAAAATACCCTTTCATTCACCAGATTTAATTCTGAAATATCTGTTTCAGTAAATTTGGCTACTGCCGCAACTATTTTTTCCTTAAGATTTTCAGCAGCCATCTTCGCTGCATTTCCAGCCATAAAGGTTACACGGCTCGAATAACTTCCCAAATCAATGGGCGTAAGCAAAGTGTCAGCTGCAACAACAAATAGGTTTTCCATACTTAACCCAAGAACTTCTCCAACAATAATAGCCAGCATGGTATCGCTTCCTTGTCCTATATCACTGGCCCCGGAAGTTATTAATACACGGCCGTCCATATCCACCTTGAGATGAACAACCGATTGCGGATATTCATTCCAATGGATAGGCAATGCACTTCCGCTTATAAAAAACCCGCAAGACACACCGTAACCATGACCGTAAGGAAGTTTACCAAATTTGTTTTTCCAGTCGGATTGTTCCATCACCCTTTTCAGACTAATGGCACTTCCATTGGAAGTAATCCTATACTGGCCAACGGTAAACGTATTGGAATCAAGAAAATTTTTAAATCTCAATTCACAAGGGTCAATCTTTAGTTTGTGCGCCATTTCATCCAACATTGATTCTACTGCAAACCGGGAGTTTACTGCTCCATGCCCTCTCATAGCACCGCATTGAGGCTTGTTGGTATAAACTCGCAAAGTTTTAAACCCAAAATTTGAAATATTATAAGGCGCTTGTAATAACACACCATTATAGTAGGAAGTAACCACTCCAAAACTGCCGTAAGCTCCACCGTCAATCACAATATCAGCATCTAATACTTCAATTTTTCCTTCATTGTTTAAGCCCATCTCCACTTTCATTTTAGTAGGATGCCGGCCATGATTTGAAAGAAATACTTCCTCGCGGTTGAATCTTACTTTTACTGGTCGCCCTGTTATTTTAGCCAAATAAGAAATAATCATTTCATGAGGAAATGGATCGCTTTTGCCGCCGAAACCTCCACCCACATAGGGTTTTATTACCCGAATGCGGTTCATTGGTGTTTCAAGAACTTTGGCTAAAAAACGGTGCAAGTAATGTGGTACCTGTGTGGCAGTAATAATAGTTAATCCATTTTCATCCCACAAGGCTGTGGCTGCATGAGGTTCGGTAAATCCATGGTTAATTCCCTGAAAGCTGAACTCCATGCTAATCCGGTTATCGGCTTCGTCCAATCCTTTTTGCTGGTCCCCAAACCGCAATTCAGCTTTTTTATGAATGTTGTTATTGAATTTAGTATGATGGTGAATTTTTTCATTATTCCCAATATCCGCAACCGATTCATCCATTTCAAAATAGGGTTGGTAAGGGGTATAATTAACTTTTATGAGTTTACAGGCAGCCTCAGCAATTTCTTCTGTTTCGGCGGCTACGGCTGCCACAATTTCACCGGCATACCGTGTTTTTTCAACTGCCAAAGCAGTTTCATCCTGAGATATTGGCAACACTCCGAAGGAGATAGGTAATTCCTTTCCGGTTAATACAGCCTTTACTCCTTCCAGATTTTTAGCAGCAGAAGTATCAATTGAATTGATTCGGGCATGAGGGTAAATACTTCTTAAAAATTTGCAGTGCAGGGCATTCTTGATTTTTATATCATCGGCATAATCCGCATTTCCGGTTACTTTTTTTGTGGCTTCAATATAAGGTCGGGGCTCACCAACCATTTTAAATTTATCCTTACTTTTTTCAACTACAAAATCCGCTTTCGATTCTTCAACATAGGATTCTACCGCATCAATAATTTTTTTATAGCCTGTGCAACGGCATAAGTTTCCTGAGAGAGCTTCCTGAATTTCATGCCGTGTTGGGTTCGGATTTTCTTTTAAAAATGCCAAAGAAGTCATTACCATTCCCGGTGTGCAATACCCGCACTGAATGCCTCCGTGTTCTACAAATTTTTCCTGAAGTTTATGAGGCTTACTTGCATCAGCCACACCTTCTATCGTGGTAATTTCGCTTCCCTCCATTTTAAGAGCCGGAGTGATGCAACTTAATACCGGAACTCCATCTGCAATAACGGTGCAGGCTCCGCAACTTCCCTGTTCGCATCCAATTTTGGTACCCGTCAGATTTATTTTTTCACGAATCACTTTTGAAAGAGTGTCGTGTTCATTTACCAAAACCTCGTGTTTGGTGCCGTTTACTTTTAACGTTAAAATCCGCATTCTGCAAGTGCTAATTTATAATCTGGAATTTTGTTCTTTTTAGGTTTATTCCTCTTGTTTTTTATCTCAATAATTTTTGCCAAAATACTGATGGCTATTTCTTCAGGCCCGGTTCCGTTAATGTCAAATCCCATCGGCATATCCACTTTTGCCAGTTCTTCCTCGTTGCAAATTTGAGTTGACAGAAACATTTTTCGGGTGACGGCTACTTTCCGTTGACTGCCAATCATACCCAAATAGGCAAACGATTTTTTCAAACAAAAAGCCAAAATTTCCCGGTCTATTTTATGGTCGTAGGTCATTATGGCAATATAGGTTTGTCTGTCAAAAATCAGTTTGGATAAATAGTCAGCATATCCTGAATAAATTGTATTGACCGTATTGTTTTGAATTTTATTTAACTCCTCCATCCGGTCATCAACTACAAAAACATCAAACGCCAGGGAAGATGCATAATTAGCCAAAGCCCTGCCAACATGGCCTGCCCCAAATATGTATAATTTTTCAGGAGGCATAATGGATTCGATATATACATTCACCGTTCCACCGCAGCACATGCCGTGTTCCTGCAAAAGATGGTGTTCAAATTGTTTTGACTCATTTTTTGAAATCACATTCATGGCATCTTCAATCACTTTTTTTTCAAGATTTCCTCCTCCAATAGTTCCATAGATTTTTCCATATTGAGTAACCAACATTTTGGCTCCGGTTTTTAAAGGTGTGGAACCCTCAGTAGAAACAATAATGCACAGGGCGGTTTGGATTCCCTTTGCTTTTTCTTCCTCTGCTATTTTAAAAATATTTACCACGT
>CAYHCM010000064.1:0-19576 GCA_964355045.1 uncultured Chitinophaga sp.
ATGAAAAAAAATTGAAAGGCTTGATTTTGGCCAATGCATTTATCATTGAAAACATTCCCTACTATTGGAAGAAGGGTAAAATAGAAAAATGGAAAGAATGAAGAGAAAACCATTTCAAGGGGTGACAAATATCATACGATTCAATTGGCATTATTATATTGTTGCCTTCGGGTTGATTGGGATTCTGATTTATGCCATATCCGATTTGTCTTATTCACTAAAAATAGCTGTCTTGGTTGGATTGGTATTGGCGAGCATAAGCATTTTAGTTTCTTTGGGAGTTTCATTTTATATTTATGATATATCAAATCTTTACTCTCTCAGTTGGTTGGATTTTTTGAAAATTCAACCCCACCACATTTTGGTAAATATTCATGCAGGATTTGATGAAACAAGTTCGCTCCTTCATTCTAAATATCCGGATTCAATATTAAAGGTTTTTGATTTTTATGATCCTCAAAAGCATACTGAAATAGCTATAGAACGAGCAAGAAAAGCCTATCCTCCATTTCCCGATACGCAAATAATAACTACTTCGGATATTCCTTTTAAACCAAATTCCATAGATTTCATTTTTTTGATTCTTTCGGCGCATGAAATCAGAAACCATCAGGAACGAATTGGTTTTTTTAATCAACTTAGTAATGCTTTATATCCTGATGGCAGAATTATAGTAACCGAACATCAGCGCGATTTTTCAAATTTTATGGCTTATACATTTGGCTTCTTTCATTTTTTTTCAAAATCCATTTGGAAAAAAACCTTTACCTCTGCCGGTTTAATAATAGTTTCACAGTTAAAAATTACCCCTTTTATCACCACCTATATCCTCAAACGACATGGAACTCCATCTTAAAATAATAGGCATCTTTTTAATTTTATTGTCCTTGCTTCACATCGGTTTCCCAAAATATTTTCAATGGAAAAAAGAATTGCAATCCCTAAGTCTTATCAATTCTCAAATGATGGTGGTTCATACATTTTTTGTGGCCTTGATAGTTTTGCTCATGGGGCTTCTTTGTGTTTTTTATTCTTCTGATTTGGTAAATACTCCACTGGGTAAAATAATTTCCCTCGGGTTTTTTGTCTTTTGGGGAATCCGCCTGGTGTTTCAATTTTTTATTTATTCCCCAAAACTTTGGAGAGGAAAACCTCTTGAAACTAGTGTTCATATTGTCTTCTCCTTGTTTTGGATATATTTAACTGTGGTTTTCTTTTTAATTTGGCAGGGATAAATTATAGAATAAATAAAATGACAGATAAAAAGAATAAACCTCTCATAATCTGGCTTTACACCGGTTGTATTTTAATTTTTGCCATGGTAATAATTGGCGGAATTACCCGATTAACCGGCTCCGGATTATCCATTACCGAATGGAAAGTAATAACCGGAACTCTTCCTCCCCTTAATGAAACTGAATGGATGCAAGAATTTTCCAGTTATCAGAAATCCCCGCAATTTAAAAAAATAAATACCTCCTTTAGCCTTGAGGATTTTAGACATATTTATTGGTGGGAATATATTCACCGCCTTATTGGCCGCTTGATTGGCATTGTTTTCATTGTTCCGTTTTTTTATTTTTTAATTAAAAAACAAATCAGCAAAGCCTTGTTGCCAAAGCTTATCCTTATTTTTTTATTGGGCGCCTTGCAAGGGTTTTTAGGTTGGTATATGGTAAAAAGCGGTTTGGTAAATAATCCATTTGTAAGTCATTACCGTTTGGCTATTCATTTGATAACGGCATTTATTACCTTCGGGTATATTTTTTGGGTTTCTCTGGATTTGAAATATAATTCCATTTCTAAAATCTCTATAAGCTCCAATCCCTTATTGCGCCTCAGTATTTTCACATTAATCCTAATAACTATTCAAATAATTTACGGTGCATTTGTTGCCGGACTTCATGCCGGCCATATTTACAATACCTGGCCCATGATGGGCGATTATTGGGTGGCTCCTTCTGTTTATGCCGAATATGAACATCATGGAATTATGAGTTTATTCAATGATATTTCTATAGTTCAGTTTATTCATCGTTCCATTGCTCTCCTTGTTTTTGGGTTGATTTTATTTATGTGGCTCAAACGAAAAAACCCAAAATGGAGTTTAAATATGGAACAGATTTTTCCCCTAAATCTATCCATGAGTTTTATTTTTATTCAGGTGTTACTTGGCATTTTTACGCTTATTTATAATGTGCCAGTTTGGCTCGGCGTGGTTCATCAGGCCGGGGCGTTTTTGGTTTTTGGGGGGATGATTTTTCAGATTCACAGGATTGCAAAAGGCTGATGTTTTAAAATAAACCATCAATTTTAGTGACTTTTGCTTAACGCATACAAGGCAAGGAAGCAAAGTTATTATAAATAACCAGATTTTCTATTCCAAACTGTTAATCCATGTTGCAATCTTCTTAACATCTTCGAATGGTACATTTGGTAATGGGTTCATAGGAGGATATCCCGGCCAGTTAGTGGGTATTGGTTTTGCTATTAGTTCTGCTATTTTTTGTGCGCTGTAACCTCGTTTTGAAATATTTAAAAAAGATGGCCCCACTACCCTTTTATATGCACTATGGCACGTTAGGCAGGTGTGTTTGGTCAATAATTTGAATATTACGGTAGGGACAGGTTTTTCGGATTGTGCTTTTTCAGGCATTAAAGAGAAACTGCTAAATCCTCCTAAAAGAATGAAAAGAAAATGAAATTTTTTCATTTGTTAAATATAGCTCTCCATTTATCAAACTTTATTTTTTATTGGTTTTACCGTCCTTAAATAAGCATAAATGGCGTTGCTTTCATTGCGGGTCAATCCGGGTAAGGGAGTCATTGGAAACCTAACATTTTTGCCGTTTTTTCGAACACCGGTATTCACCAATTTGTAAAAATCATCTTCCGACCATGAGCCAATTCCGGTTTTAATGTCGGGTGTAATATTTGGCACCTTCACTTTTTTCTTTTCCATATCATACATGGTATGGCCTCCCTGCATATATTTTTTGGAACTTGTGGGGTCATAATCGTTTGGCAACATTTCGCCTGAATGGCATTCATAACAGCGATAGATTGCTGTTACCATATATTTACCCCACTCTAAATTATTGGTTGTATCAGGCAATGGAATCGGTTTTTCCGGCATTTTTCCCTGTTTAAACTTTTTATCAAACATACGGCCAAGCCATTTTAGTTTTTGAGGCGGAAAACTCGTTTCTGAACTTTGAACCGCAAAATTATCTGATTTCAGGAAGTCAATAATTCCTTCAATATCCTCATTTGCCATAAGCGGGAATAAAGGCATAAGCATATTAGCTTTTTTGCCGTCCGCCTTAATTCTGGTTCGCAATAATGTCCTCAATTGATCTTTTGTGTATTTTCCAATGCCTTTTTCCATGCTTTGTGTAATATTGGCAGTATGTATGGTACCAAAAATCTTTGGAATATCATCCATCATTTTGCCTGAAAGTTTTCCATCCTCACCGCCATGGCATAGCGCGCAATAGTTCATAACAATTTTTTCGCCGCGTTTAATGCTGCCTTCATTTGAATCAATTAATGCATTTGCAGGGGGGCTTAATCGCAAGGAAGAAACGATGAACCCAATGGCTAAAAACAAAAATGTGTAAAGTAAAAGTTTGATTTTCATATGATAATTAGTTTTTTAAATTCGTAATTCAATTATTTATTTAAATGTCTGATTAATTAATTTGACTCAAAAAAAAACATTTTTTTTAAATAAAAAAATAAAACCGTTATTTTTTTTCACTCATTCAACTAAAAAATGGGGTGCTTAAAAAATCTATATTGTATCACACCTGAAAAACCCTGACAGGGATTAAATTTTACCAATATAAAATTTAGCTTACTTTCGTTTCCTGAATTAATAAAAAATCCTCATGAAAACTTTCACAAAATTTTTAAACCTTAAAACGCTGTTTGTGTTTTTTATTTTAGGAAATATTATTATCTGCCCTGCGGATATTAAGGCTCAGGATATACATCTTCCTGAACAAGATACAATTTATGAAATGAAAAATCTGGATAAACCCCTTATATCAACTTTTGTAGGAATGGCAATGATAGTAATAAAGCAAACGACCTACCCGGATGTTAAAAAGAAAAACCGAAAAAAGGGAACAGTCACTGTAAAAATAATATTAGATGAAGAAGGAAACGCTATTAATCCAATAATCATTGAATCATTGGGAAAAGAATATGATGAGGAAGCTATGAGAATTGTAGCCTTTATTCAACAAAAAAAATGGGAAATACCATTGAAAAGCGGAGTGCCTGTTAAAACCTTCATCACAATACCATTTACTTTTGATTATAAGAAAATGAAAAAGTAAGTTCCTTTAAACAAATTTGTTTTATTGGCCATTAATTCCCTTCGTTCAGATAAAGGCTGTTATAGGTGGCCGTTTCCGATTCGGTTTCAATATTTAATTCATCCAATAAGGGTTCAAGTTTTGAGTAATCTTTAATAACCTTTATGGCAAGCAATGCCAAAGGAATACCAATGGCTTGCCCGATTATGGACAGAATAGTGCTATTAATATAATCGTCAACCGTTGTACTGTTTTTCAAATAACGAAATTCTACTTGCGAAATAATATTATTTATTATCCACAATGCCCACCACCATCCCAATAAACGAGTGGAGATGTTATTAAAATTCAAACCGTTTTTTGTTAATAGTTCTATGGTTTTTTCATAAAGTTCTTTCATTATATAATAGGGCCTGTATAGGTTTACAATCGGTGTAAACCAGCAACCGGCAGCCCATCCTTCTGAATGATTAAGGTACTCTGCTTTAATATGAAGATTAAAATATGCCCTGCGAAACCATTGAATAAACGTAATCGCTGAAATAATAAAAATTACTAAATATACAATAGCAATTATTCTTACTCTCAAATCATTTGCAGTTGCATTTTCTGTCGTTATTTCTCCTCCATTAGAAACTGTTTGGAGTAAATAAAATTGAAAACAATCTGATATTATTGAAATAATATCCATAGCCAATACTATCCAGATTAGAGTGATTGCAATTTTTGCCCTTTGCCCGTTTGGTCTTAGTTCTTCCATAATTTTTAGTTTTTATTCTAATATTGGGTTACGAAAATATTACCTTTTTCGTCTTATTTTTAATTTTTATCCCCTTCTCCCCTATTTTTCCAACAAATATTTTATTGTCCCATCCTTTCGGGCTATAGATTTCAACTTTATGTACGGAATAATTATTTGCACCACCCCCGTTTCTTCCGATAAACTTACTTCATCCGAATCCATTATCCCTATGTAAATACAAATTCCTTTTTCGGATAAATAAAAATAGCTTCGCAAATTCTCATTATATGCTAATGGATTTGTGCAATCCAATTCTACATCATCCCGTTTTTTTATTTCTTCAATCAATAGCTCGTTTAAATATGGCAAATACTCAGTCTCAGGATTAAATAAGGAATCGAAAGTGATTTCTGAAAAACGGTTGTTGTAATAAATATAATTGTGAAACGTGTGATAGTAAAATATAATTACTCACCGCCAAAAACCGGGTGTCAATTACCCATTAAAAGGGCTTAAAAAACCAAGAATAGAGGTTAACAATACGTTTTCGGAAGTTCATGTGCTTTTAGGAACAAGTAATATAAAATAGGTGTTTAATCTGTTAACCTTACCACCGCCAACTCAGCCACCGTTAGCCCAATACTCAAAGATGAAGTTGCCGCCGGAGACGGAGCATTCAAAATATTAATAATTCCCGGTTTTTCTACAATTTTAAAATCGTCTAAAAGTCCGCCGGTTCTGTCGCAGGCTTGTGCCCTTACTCCTGAACCCGCAGGAATTAAATCGTCTTTTTGAATACTTGGAACCAATTTTTGCAAGGCTTTGGTAAATGCCGATTTGGAATAGGAACGGTAATATTCACCAATTCCGGTTTTCCAATATTTTAAGGCTACTTTTCTAAATCCCGGCCAACTAAAACTATTCCATAAATCGCCAAAATCAAAATCGGTTTTTTTGTAGCCTTCGCGTTTAAAAGCAAATACCGCATTAGGCCCGGCTTCTACTCCTCCTTCTATCATTCGTGTAAAATGAACGCCCAAAAAAGGGAAATTAGGATCGGGCACCGGATAGATAAGATTTTTTACCAAATGTTGCTTTTCGGGTTTTAACATATAATATTCACCCCGAAATGGAATAATTCGTGTATCCAGATTGGGTTCATTAATCTCAGCAACCTTATCGCTATATAACCCTGCACAGTTTATTACAAGCTTGGCCGTTACGTTTTGATTTTGACTTATTACGGAACCTTCATATTTCTTAAGTTCAATTCCTGAAACTTTATAATTAAGAAGAATTTCTCCCCCGGCATTTTTTATCTTTTCTACCAATGCCTCACATACCTTGCTGTAGTTAATAATTCCGGTTTGTGGCACATACAAGCCTTTTATTCCATTGCAGTTAGGCTCCCGCTGTTTAATTTCTGATTCAGTAAGTTTTAGTATTCCGGTAAGGCCGTTTTCAATCCCTCTTTCATACAACATATCCAATTGTGAAAGCTCTTTTTCGGATGTAGCGACTACAATTTTACCGCATAAATCATAGGGAATATTATTTTCATCGCAAAACTCCAACAACATTTTATACCCTTTAATACAATTCACTGCCTTTAAACTTCCGGGCTTATAATACAATCCACTATGAATTACCCCACTGTTATGACCGGTTTGATGAGCTGCTACATGGTTTTCTTTTTCCAAAACAACAATTTGTAATTCGGGTTTTAATTTTAAAAGTTTGTAGGCTGTTGCCAGCCCAACAATTCCGCCACCTATTATAGCTATATCATACTTTTTTGACATACCGCAAAGGTAAATTTATTTATGATTTTAGATTTACGATTTTAGATTTTAAAGGTACTTTTGCATTTTTAATTATTATGAACACAAAAGAAACCCTTCAAAATATTTTAGCAAAACGCATCATGGTGATTGATGGAGCTATGGGTACAATGATTCAGCAATATAAATTGAGTGAAGAAGATTATCGCGGCGAACGATTTAAGGATTATCCCCAATCGGTAAAAGGGAACAATGACCTTTTGGTTTTAACCCAACCAAAAATTATAGCTGATATTCATCGTGAATTTTTACATGCCGGAGCAGATATTATTGAAACCAATACCTTTAATGCCAACCATTATAGCATGGCCGATTATGCTATGGAAAATCTGGTACCAGAAATAAATTTAGAAGCCGCAAAAATTGCCCGGAAAGTAGCTGATGAACAAACGACTTTAACTCCCGAAAAACCAAGATTGGTGGCCGGAGCTATCGGACCAACCAATAAAGCTGGTTCCTTATCACCCGACGTCAATAATCCCGGATTTCGCTCAGTTTCATTTAATAATTTGGTAAAAGCCTATTCCGAACAAGCAAATGCATTGCTTGATGGAGGAGTAGATATTCTTTTGGTTGAAACAGTTTTTGACACATTGAATAGTAAAGCTGCCTTGTTTGCCATCAACACCATTTTTGAAGAACGAAATATAGAAATACCTGTGATGGTAAGTGGAACCATAACCGATGCAAGCGGAAGAACCCTTAGCGGACAAACGCCTGAAGCATTTTATATTTCCATTAGTCATGCCGGAATATTTAGTGTAGGCTTAAATTGCGCTTTGGGTGCTGCGCAAATGCGACCGTTTATTGAAGAGATATCGGATGTGGCTGAGTGTTATGTAAGTTGTTACCCCAATGCCGGTTTGCCAAATGAGTTTGGCGAATATGATGAAAGCCCTGAACATATGGCTAAGGTAATTGAAGATTTTGCACAGAGTGGATTTTTAAATATTGTTGGTGGATGCTGCGGAACCACTCCGGCTCATATAAAAGCTATTGCTGACACAGTTTCAAAATATTCGCCCAGAGAACTTCCTGTTATGGTTGATTAATTTTTTGCCACTAAAATACAAAGACACCAAATTCCACAAAAGAATTTTTATTACTTAAAAGAATTGGTTGTAATAATGCGCAATAAATCCTCCTCTAAAGTTTTGGATGGCGTTTCCACAATTCTTCCAACTTCAGTTCCTGATTTATCACAAATAATAAAGGTTGGAATAAATTTTATCTTATAACTCTCATAAGAATTATCAACCGTTTTTGGTTTTTGTTTTGAACGGTCAACAAAAATTATTTTCAGGTTTTCAAATGGAAATTTAACTGTTTCCAAAATTTTAATAAATCTTGGCAACTGAAGTTTTGTATCACCACACCATTCTCCGCCTACAATTATGACGGTATAATTATTTAAACTCGTTAAGGAATCTTTTATATTTTTGGTAAATGTATAGTTTCTATATTCAAGCTTAAACCACTTGTAACGTTTTACTTCCTTTAAAGAAATTTGACCGGTCCTGTATTCCTCCGGTTTGTTTTTATTTAAAACTTTACATCCTGAAATTAGAATTATTAAAACCGGGATAAGTAATTTTAAGCCTTTCATGTTATAATTAATTTAATTTTTTTTGTCTTACGTATTATCGAATCTGGCATTTGTTTATATTTCTTTTTTGAATTTGCGTTTGTAAAAGTAATATTTGTCCTTCTTTAATTTTATGGTAAAAAACTTAAAAAAGAACAACCCTCAAAAATCCAAAAGTAAGGATTGGTTTATATTCAATCTTTTATTTATAACCATCCTTGTTTTTATAAATGGCATGTCATCCGAACTGCTAAATTTTGATGACAATGAATATTTTTCAAACTACCCCGAAGTCTTAAATTTAAGTATTGAAAGTATAAAAAAATATTTTTCAAGTTACTATGTATTAATGTATCAACCCCTACCTGTTTTAAGTTTTGCTTTAACATATAAATTTTTTAAACTCGATCCCACAGCTCATCATATTATTAATTTAGGGCTTCATCTTTGTAATATTTATTTGGTTTATTTATTTATAGGTAAACTAACCGATAAACCTTTTATCAAAAAAAGTGTGGCTTTTCTTTTTGCACTTCATCCGCTTGCCGTTGAAGCCATTATGTGGTTCAGTTGCCGAAGTAGCGGAATGTATGTTTGTTTTTATTTGCTTGGCTTGCTTGCTTATATGAATTACAGAAAAGAGGAAAAAACAAAATATCTGGTTTTTTCGGGTATTTGGTTTATTCTGTCACTGATGTCAAAGGCTCATGCTGTAACATTTCCTCTAGCCTTGTTAGTGATTGATGTGTTTGTTTATAAAATTAAATTTGGCAAAAAACTAATTTTTAATAAAATACCTTTTTTCTTGCTATCACTACTATTTGGAGTGATTACTTTATTAAATAAGGATACTGCCAGCAATATCTCTTTAGGCTCAATGAATTACTCCTTCGTTGATTACATATTTTTATTGAACTATGAACTGATGTGGTATTTCTTAAAAATATTTTGGCCGGTTAATCTGTCACCTATATATATTTATCCCCCAAAGGTTGAAGGCTTGTTGCCCATAATATATTATATATCTCCTTTTATTATTCTTGGGCTTATTTATTTTATTTATAAAAATTTTAGATCACGCCCCTACATAGCCTTTGGTGTTCTTTTATTCTTTGCTATTTTATCGGTTAGTCTGCAAATACTTCCTTCCAGGCAGGTAATTGTTGCCGATCGTTACGGTTATTTACCAAATATTGGGTTATTTTTTATTTTAGCAAGTTTATTTCAGGATTGGCAGGAAGGAAATATTTCTTTATTAAAAAATTTTAACGGAAAAAAATATCTTCCTTTTTTAATAGGAGCAATACTGATTTTCTTAACTTTTCAACAAGTAAAAATTTGGAAAAACAACGTGACTTTGGCTGATCGTATTATTGAGTCAAATCCTGAAACAGATTATATAGGAAGGGCTTATGGAATAAAAGCAAATTATAAAAAAGATGTTTTAAACGATTTACCCGGAGCTCTTGCAGATTTCAAAAATGCACTTCGATTAGATTCTTCGGATTGGATTGCCCACTATCAATCCGGCTTAATTTATAAAACGATGGGTGATAATTCAAATGCGATTCTTTCCTTTGAAAAGGCCCATAAAAATAATTATAATTCTCCTCTGCCTCTTTCTGATATTGGTGTAATTCATTTCGAACTTAAAAATTATAGCTTAGCTTTACGATTTGCAGATTCAGCAATCAAAGTAGATAACAAATCGGTTAAGGCGCTGAATTTAAAAGCAGTTTGTTTTTTAAACTTAGGCAATGCTTTAAAAGCAGAATTGTTTTTTACCAGGGCTATTGAGATTGACCCGTCCTATACTGAAGCTATAAAAAACAGAGGGATTGTAAGATTAAAAAACTTAAATAATAAAGAAGGTGCTTGTAATGACTTTAGAAGAGCTGCCGAATTGGGAGAACCCGGAATGGATAAGATTTTGAAAGATTATTGCAATTAATGGAAAAGACAAATTATCCCTTTGTATCTGTGAACAATAATTTTATATTTGCACCCCCGAAATGGTGCGGTAGCTCAGTCGGTAGAGCAAAGGACTGAAAATCCTTGTGTCGGCGGTTCGATTCCGCCCCACACCACTTAATCTCCCGTCTTTTATACGACGGGATTTTTTTTATAAAATCATGAAGCCAAAAGTTTCAATCGTAATTTTAAACTATAATACCCGGGATTTTTTAGAAAAATTCCTTCCGGGTGTTTTGGCTACAGATTATGAAAATTTTGAAGTGGTATTGGCTGATAATGGGTCTAATGACGATTCGGTTGAATTTGTTAAAACAAAATTTCCCGAAGTTTCAGTTATTTCTCTAACTGAAAACCATGGATTTGCGGGAGGCTATAATAGGGCTTTAGCAAACATTGAGGCAGATTATTTTGTTCTTCTCAATTCGGATGTGGAAGTCCCGAAAGGTTGGTTAAATCCATTGGTAACTCTTGCTGAAAGCAATACCCAAATAGCTGCAATTCAACCAAAATTAATAGATTATAAAGATTCAACCAAATTTGAATATGCCGGAGGCTCAGGAGGTTTTATTGATAAATACGGCTACCCGTTTTGCAGGGGACGTTGGTTTAATTTTATAGAAACTGACACCGGACAATACGATGATATACGTGAAATATTTTGGGCTACCGGCGCTTGTTTCCTAATTAAATCAAGCTTCTGGAAGGATATGAAAGGTTTGGATGAAGATTTTTTTGCCCATATGGAGGAAATAGATTTATGTTGGAGATTAAAAAATTCAGGATATAAAATAATGGTATGTCCTCAAAGTGTGGTTTACCATGTGGGTGGTGGAACTTTACCCGTTGGAAATCCCCGAAAAACATACCTAAACTTTCGGAACGGATTATTTTTATTATGTAAAAATCTTCATGGTTCTGTGCTATGGAAAACACTTTTTATTCGTTTTTTATTAGATGGCCTGGCAGGAATAAAATTTTTTAGCGAGTTTAAATTCAGGGAGATAGGCGCTATTCTTAAAGCCCATATTGCATTTTATTCACACCTTAGGTATTGGTTAAATAAACGAAAACATTTACCTGCTCAATCAAAAAATGTTTTAGGAATGTACAAAAAAAGCATGGTTTTTGATTTTTATTTAAGAGGAAAAAGCAAATTCTCGGAAACAGAACTTTAGATAAAAACACGGAGATACGGAGGTTCACAGAGGTTTGATAATTTTGGAATAACTATCAAAAGCTATCTCTTTTTTCTCTGTATCTCCGTGCTTCCCCGAAAAACGGTGCAAGCTGTGTTTCATTTGTCGGCAAAATAACCCAAGGCTAATTTATACCCTTCCAATCCCAAGCCTGAAATATTTCCCAAGCAAGCCCCTAAAAGCAAATCATTATGTCGGGCAATTTCGCGATTATAAATATTAGAAATATGAACACCGATAACCGGAGTTTTTATTGCTTTAACTGCATCGGCAATGGCAATGCTCGTATGGCTGTATCCTCCGGCATTTAAAATTATTCCATCCAAATCAAAACCCCATTCCTGAATTTTATTTATTAATTCTCCTTCTATATTGCTTTGAAAATAATATAGTTCTACTTTTCCTTCAAATTGGGTTTTTAGTTCAGAAAAAAAATCTTCAAATGATTTATCTCCATAAATATCCGGTTCGCGTTTGCCCAAAAGATTAAGGTTGGGGCCGTTTATGATTCCTATTTTTTTCAAAGTAAATTCTAGGCAACAAAGAAACAGATAAAAAATGATTCTCTATTCAATGTAAATCTAAACTAACTATTCTAGTTTTGATTTATGATTTCAGAATATTTGAATGCTGCAATTCATCTGTCCAAATATGAATATTTGCCGAACGATAAAATCTACTATGGCCAGATAGAAGGCTTTCAGGGAGTAAATGCGAGTGCAGCTAATTTAGAGCAATGTAGGGATGAATTGCTTTCCACTTTAGAAGATTGGGTGCTTTTTAGTATTCATAAAAATCTTGATTTACCAACAGTAAACAATATCAACTTGCGAATTAAAGATTTGGCAGATGCCTGATTTTGGAAATATTTCCAGGAAAAATCTTTTAAAAGCCTTGCGGTCACTCGGTTTTGAAGGTCCATTTTCAGGGGGTAAGCATCAATTTATGCTGAAAAGCGGATTGCGACTTACAATACCAAATCCTCATCAATAAGATATTGGAATAGACTTACTGAATAAAATTTTGAAACAAGCCAATATTTCAAAAGAAGAATGGAAAAGGTTAAAATTCTAAGTTTATACCTTGGCACATTTCTTGTAAAAATCCAATCCAATGCACCCTATCTTTGCAGCAATGCGTTTATCAGCATTTCTACTTTTCAGTTTCCCAATTCTTTTGTTTGCCCAAAACAAAGAACCCATTACTATTAATAGTGCCGAATACCTTGATTTTAATAAAAATTATGCCAATGCCCAGCGCCTCGTGGGGCATGTAAGCATGTCGCAGGGCGATATGAATTTAACCTGCGATAGTGCCTGGTTTTGGAAAGATGAAAATAAAATGGAAGCCTTCGGTCACACTTTTTTAAATCAAGCCGGTAGTATGAAAGTTTGGAGTGATTATATGCTCTATAACGGAAATACCAAAATGGCTTCGGCACAACGAAATGTAAGAATGACAGATGGAAAAATGAGCCTGACTACGGATGCCATTCAGTATGACGTGACCAATAAAATTGTCTATTACACCACGGGTGGAAATATAAAAGATGGAGAAAATACAATGGTAAGCCGTTCGGGAAGTTATCATTCACAAACCCGTGAGTATTTTTTTAAGGGAAAAATAAAATTGGTAAATCCTGATTATATAGTTGAATGCGATACCCTCAATTATAATGGAAACACAAAAATTGCCTATTTCTTTGGTCCAACATATATAACAAGTACCGACAATCTGCTTTTTTGCAACTATGGTTGGTATGATACCGATAAAAACACGTGTCAGTTTAGCAAAAGGGCTTATATTTTGAGCAAGGAGAACCGCATTGATTCAGATAGTTTTTTATACAATAGAAATACCGGCATTGGAAGGGCTTTTGGAAATATTACCTTAACCGATACCATTCAAAAAATTGTGATAAGGGGAAGCAAGGGAATTCATAACCGATTTGAAAAAACAACCCTGGTAAGCGGAAATCCGATGGCTGTAAAACAATTTGAACAGGATTCGTTGTTTCTTAAGGCCGATTATTTTTTTGATAAATTAGACACAATAAATAAAAAAAGAACCTTAACCGCTTATGGCTCAACCCGAATTTTTAAACCCGATATCCAGGGAATGGGTGATAGTTTAAGCTATTCGTTGACCGATTCCATTATCCGGCTTTTTAAAGACCCTGTTCTTTGGAATATAGCCAACCAAACGACCGGAGATACTATTTTTATTTACCAAAAAGGAAAATCCATTGATAAAATGGAAGTGCTGCAAAATGCAATGGTAATAATGGAAGAAGCACCTGATAAGTATAATCAGATAAAAGGCAAACGGATTTTCGGGCTTTTTTCAAATAACAAATTATATAGGGTAAATGTGCGGGGAAGCGGTCAATCTGTATATTATGCCCGGGAAGATTCAGCCAACTATACGGGCGTAAATTATGTGGAATGTACCAACATGGTTATAAATATTGATTCGAACAAAGTAAAAAAGGTTACGTTTTTGGTAAACCCAAAAGGCACATTTTATCCTTTGAATAAATTTCCGAAGGAAAGAGAAAAACTTAGGGGATTTCGTTGGTTGGCAGATAAACGACCTGTTAGGGGGGATTTTGGGTTTTGATTTGGTTGAAAAAACTTTTAAAAATATTTATCCCCATAAAGCGCTCTATTTATCGAAACTTATACCTATGTCCGATTTTTTTCCCTTGGTTTGTTCAATAATATAATACACATGAAAAACCTCTCCTTCTTTTTAGTCCCTTCGTTGATTGTAGTTACAAGCATGACCACTTCTAATAAACTCCTCCCTCCTATTGTGTTTGGCGCTCCACCGGTTACCAAAACTGTGGATGTTAGCGATGATTATTTTGGAACAAAAATAGCCGACCCATACCGCTGGCTGGAATATGACACCGCCGCCGATGTGGCCGAATGGGTAAAGGCTCAAAACAAATATACATTCGGGTATTTAAAACAAATCCCGTATCGCGATAGAATAAAAGCGCGATTGGAAAAAATTTGGAATTATGCCAAGTTCGGCAGCCCCTTTAAAAAAGGTGATAATTATTTTTTTTATAAAAATAACGGCTTGCAAAATCAAAGCGTCCTCTATATCCAAAAAGGATTAAAAGCAGAACCAAAAGTTTTTATTGACCCTAATACCTTGTCCAAAGATGGAACGGTTTCATTAGGCGGCCTTTCATTTAGCCAAGATAATAAGCATGTAGCCTATAGTTTAGGAAAAGCCGGAAGCGACTGGCAAGAGATTTTTGTAAAAGAAGTAGAGACCGGAAAAATTTTAAAAGATAAAATAGAATGGACCAAATTTGGAGGGGCCAGTTGGAAAGGAAACGGATTTTATTACAGCCGATATGACAAACCAAAAGGAACCAATATTCTTTCAGCAGCCAATACATTTCAAAAAGTTTATTATCACGAATTAGGACAAACTCAGGATAGAGACCGCCTCGTGTATGAAGACCCAAGATATCCTTTGCGATACTATTGGCCTACCATTACCGAAGATGAAGATTATTTATTTATCAATATTGCCGAAGGCACAAGTGGTGGAGAAATTTGGTTTGCCGATTTAAAAAATGGACGGGATAATGAACTAAAATTATTGGTTAAAGGATTTGAAAATAATCCGGGAGTGGTGGAAACTTTGAATGGAAAAATTTTGGTAATGACCGACCACGATGCTCCGAAATACAGACTTGTAGCCATTGACCCCGAAAATCCGGCACATGCCAATTGGCAAACGATAATCCCCGAAGGAAACCATTTATTGGAATGGGTAAGTTTGACAGGAAATAAAATTTTTGCAGGCTATCAGCAGGATGTAAGCAGCCATATTTATCAATACAGTTTGGATGGAAAACGGGAAAAAGAAATTGATTTGCCCGGAATAGGCACGGCAGGAGGATTTGGCGGAAGTAAAAAAGATATGGAAACTTTTTATCAGTTTACTTCCTTTACTGTTCCCAATATTATTTATCACTATGATATTTCAGCGGGAAAATCGGAATTATTTAAAACCGTTGATTTCCCAACCGATTTAAGTGTTTATGAAACCAAACAGGTTTTTTATCCCAGCAGGGATGGTACAGTAATTCCGATGTTTATTACCAGCAAAAAAGGAATAGAATTAGACGGAACCAACCCAACCTTGCTTTATGGGTATGGTGGATTTAATATCAGTATTACCCCATCGTTCAGCACCAGTAAAATTGCTTTTTTGGAACAAGGGGGTGTGTTTGCCATAGCCAATTTGCGCGGCGGTGGCGAGTATGGTGAAGAATGGCACAAAGCGGGGATGTTGGAAAAAAAGCAAACCGTATTTGATGATTTTATTGCTGCCGCCGAATATTTAATAAGTGAAAAATATACCAACCCCGAAAAGCTGGCCATTCAGGGTCGGAGCAATGGCGGATTATTGGTTGGAGCCGTAATGACCCAAAGGCCCGAATTGTTTAAAGTAGCCTTGCCCGGAGTAGGGGTTTTGGATATGTTGCGCTACCACAAAAGCACAGTGGGTTGGGGCTGGGCGGTTGAGTACGGCAAAAGTGATATGAGACAGGATTTTGAATATTTGATAAAATATTCGCCGTTACACACCCTTAAAGAGGGAGTAAAATATCCGGCCACATTAATAACCACAGGCGACCACGATGACCGGGTAGTTCCCTCACATTCATTTAAGTTTATGGCTACTTTGCAAACCAAGGCTGCTGCGGCTAATCCAAGCATTCCGTATATGATACGAATAGATACCAATGCAGGCCACGGAGCCGGAAAACCAACTTCAAAACTGATAGAAGAAGAAGCGGATGTATGGGCGTTTTTGATGTATAATTTGGGGATGGGGTTTGAATAGCTGTCAGGATCAGGATTTACAGAATTATTGAATTGAGTCAACCAAAAGAATAATGCTTTAAATTACAGTAGATATCCAAAGATTTAAAAAAAGCCTATAATGTTGAAAAGCCGCCCTTTTATTAAAAGACTTTGCGCCTTTGCGTCTTTGCGAGAAAATATAACCTTTATTGGTTGGTATAAAATTTTAAAATAAAAACGAAGCCCATGTCCCCAACAGAAAAAAAATTGAGATTAAAAATTAAGGTTCTTTTAATATTGTTTATCATAGGTTTGGTTTTAAGCGGAGTTACAGCCTTTCCTATTGAAACCCAACTGGCCATTGCAGTTAATAATATCTCTTTATTTCCGGTATTTCTGCAGTCCTGGCTTACCACCGTTTACCAAGCCGTTAAAACCACAAATGAAAATTTTCCTTATCTGAGTTATGGAACCGATTGGCTTGCATTTGCTCATATTGTTATTGCTGTTGCCTTTATCGGGCCATTAAGAGATCCTGTAAAAAATATCTGGATTTTACAATTCGGGATGATAGCGTGTATGATGGTAATTCCGCTAGCACTCATAGCCGGACCTATCCGACATATACCATTTTACTGGCAAATGATAGATTGTTCTTTTGGAGTTTTAGGAATTATTCCACTTTATATGTGTTATAAATGGATTCGGAAATTGGAGAAAATGAACCCTGAATAAGAACAATTTCTTACTTTCGTTTTTTAATAATTAAAAAAAGTTGGCAAAATTTCACGACCAGATAACCGACCACATTCAACAATTTATTGAAAAACAACATCTGTTTTTTGTAGCCACCGCGCCATTAAGCAAGGAAGGCCATATCAATCTTTCGCCTAAAGGATTGGATTGTTTTAAAGTACTTGGCCCCAATAAAGTGGCGTATATGGATTTGATAAGCAGCGGAAACGAAACTTCAGCCCATACTTTGGAAAACGGGCGGATTACCTTTATGTTTTGCTCTTTGGATAAAGTTCCCAATATCCTCAGGCTGTATGGAAAAGGATATACCGTTTTGCCTGGAGATGAAGAATGGGAAGACCTTTCGAAATACTTTACAATTTACCCAAGCACTCGTCAACTTATAGTAGCCGATATTTCGAAAATCCAAACTTCCTGCGGATATGGAGTTCCTTTATACGACTATGCCGGCGAACGAAACATACATTTTGACTGGGCTGAGAAAAAAGGAGAAGCGGGATTAAAGCAATATGTAGAAGATAATAATTTGTTGAGTTTGGATGGGCTGCCAACGGGGATTGGGGTGAAAAAGGATAGAGATGAATTGTGATTTAGAATTTTAAAAACATTTGCTTATCTAGTACCCGTTGGTTGGAAATCTCAAGGTTATGGTTAGTTTTGTTTTGCTAATTTGCAAGTTAGCGGCTATGTTATGAAGACCTCAATCCTTACTGTCATCTTTATTTTGACGATATGCTTTGCCACAAAAGCAAACCAAGATTGCATTTGGACAAGCAGCAAATCGGGATTGACTATTCACCTCGAAGCAAGTTGCGATTTTAAAAATCAAATTCTTCTTGACAGTATTGTTAACAAAGCGATATTGCTATTAAACCGACAAGACACAAGTTTAAAAATTCTTGTTTTTGTTAGCCACCGGCGATTGTTTTTTCCTAATGAGGAATTTACAAACTTCTTTTCCATCGCTTACGACACTTTACGGCAAATTGACGTTGATTATATTTTCAATTATTATTGGAACCAAGAAGGCATTTCAACAAGTAAAAATAGTGGAATAAACACGTTCGAAAGCAAAAAAGCACCTCTTGACATAAATTCTACAAACCGCAAGTCAACCAAAGAAGTTGGGATTAAGATCTTCTATGATAAAGATTATAGATTAGGTTCCCTAAATTGGGCAGATATAGTCAAAGCAATCGTTTACGCTGCAAAGAATGCTGACAGAATAAAAAAGGAGCAAGTAAGAGATACCGTAAGATATTATACGAATGATTGGTATGTATCACTTGTGATGCTTGACACGTTAAGCATAAAGAAGATTTTAGGTAAGGAGCCAGCAAAAAATTTAAAAAAGAAAAATGTGGTGGCAAATACAAACAACTTTTACTTTGTTATAGCGGGAATTGGGCTACTCTTCATAACCGTGTTATTTCTTGTGCGGCGAAAACACAACCGCTAACAAGAAATACCAAAATGGCTTTATCCGCGGCTATCTAAAAAAGTTTGGTGATTGTTAGAAGTTTCATCATTATTTGATAGTTTTGTGGTTCGGGTCGCCCTTCTGGTAACCCCTTGCGGCAAGAAATGTTTTTAAATAATTCAACCATGAACAAAAATTCAGAAATACGATTACTCTTAATTTTAATGAGTATCGGTTATTCGGTTAACTTCGCGATGGGCTTGGCAGGTACTGCATTTCCACCCGAAAGCTTTTGGCAAATGACCAGCTGGCAAGTAGGCGATGCATCTGCAATAATGGCAAGCATTTTGGCAAGCAGATACATTGGCACCAAAGGATTGCACATTGTTCCTGCAGGTTTCACTCTTTTAGGCATTGCCTATGGTGTTTCTTTTGCCTCAAGTGCCTTCAATGCTATTAATGAGGAAAAGATGGCAACAGTTATTTTGCCATTACTTCCGGCATTATTGCTTATAGGTATCGGGAAATTTTTTCCGATTTGGGTACGTGTGCTGTCGGCATTAACCTGTATTCCATTTTTCCTTATTTATTATAATGTAATAAACGACACATACGCATTTGATAACATTTCAAATACTCTTGCTTATTCAGGCATTCAGATACTTGGTATTATCTGGACAGTTTTTATTTGGCTCAATTATAAATCAACGGTTTTAAAGTCCAATGATACTGAAAGTGGAAAATGAAATTAGCAACTCTGCAAGCAAAACAGCGCGAAGGCATAGCATCAAGATTTAAGGAGAATGATTTAAAATTGGGGTTGTTCGGCTAATTGACAAATTGCACATTTAAAAAAAACCTTCTATATAACTCGACCACACTTACTCGTATAAAACTTTCGCCTA
>CAYHCM010000065.1:0-4255 GCA_964355045.1 uncultured Chitinophaga sp.
AGAAATAATTGAAATATTATGAAATCGGGTTTGGATTTTATTTTAAAAATCTTACTTTTGCAGCCCTTAATAAAATTGTAGAGAAAAAGCAAAATGCCCACCATACAACAATTAGTACGAAAAGGTCGTGTAGCCCCAAAGTTCAAGAGCAAATCACCTGCGCTTGATTCATGCCCCCAAAGAAGAGGCGTATGTACAAGGGTTTATACCACCACACCCAAAAAACCTAACTCGGCCATGCGCAAAGTAGCGAGGGTTCGATTAACCAATAGTAAAGAAGTAAACGCCTATATACCGGGCGAAGGACATAATTTACAGGAACACTCCATCGTATTGGTGCGTGGTGGTAGAGTAAAAGATTTACCGGGTGTTCGTTATCACATTGTTCGTGGTGCTTTGGATACAGCAGGGGTAGAAGGAAGAAAACAGCGCAGATCGAAATACGGGGCAAAGAGACCTAAAGTTAAGAAATAATGAGAAAGGCAAGAGCAAAAAAGAGAATTCAAACCCCGGATCCACGTTTTAACGATGTGTTGATTTCACGATTTATCAACTGCATGATGCAGGATGGGAAGAAGAGTCAGGCACGAAAAATATTTTATGATGCAATAGATATAGTAGGTGCAAAATTAACGGAGGAAGAAGGAGTGGAAGTTTTCAGAAGAGCATTGAATAATATAATGCCTACCGTAGAAGTAAAGGCCCGTAGGGTTGGAGGTTCAACATTTCAGATTCCAACGGAAGTAAAGCCCGAACGAAGAGTAGCCTTGGGTACCAAATGGATGTTGACCTATTGCCGTAAACGAAATGAAAAATCAATGGCCGAAAAATTAGCCGGAGAAATATTGGCGGCTGCCAAAGGCGAAGGTTCATCGGTAAAGAAAAAAGAAGACACGCATAAAATGGCGGATGCCAATAAAGCATTCTCACATTTCAGGGCATAAAAACAGTAATGTCGAGAGATTTAAAATATACAAGAAACATCGGGATTGCTGCCCATATTGACGCCGGTAAAACTACAACTACCGAGCGGATACTTTATTATGCAGGTGTTAATCATAAAATTGGGGAGGTTCATGATGGAGCTGCCACCATGGATTGGATGGCACAGGAGCAGGAGAGAGGAATTACCATAACTTCTGCAGCTACAACAGTTGCCTGGAATTATCCGATGAAAGACGGGTTAAAACTTCCTGATACAAAAGAATATCATATTAATATTATAGATACCCCCGGACACGTTGATTTTACCGTTGAGGTAAATCGCTCATTACGTGTATTGGATGGTTTGGTATTTTTATTTAGCGCTGTGGATGGTGTGGAGCCGCAATCGGAAACCAACTGGCGATTGGCCAATAATTATAATGTAGCCCGAATTGGATTTGTTAATAAAATGGACAGGTCGGGTGCTGATTTTTTAATGGTCGTTAATCAGGTTCGCGAAATGTTGGGAAGCAATGCTGTACCACTTCAGTTGCCAATTGGGGCTGAGGAAGGATTTACCGGTGTAGTTGATCTCATTAATTTTCGGGGCATGGTATGGAATGAAGCGGATAAAGGTATGACGTACAAAACCATTCCAATTCCGGATGATATGGTTGAGGAAGCTTTGGAATGGCGCGAAAAATTATTAGAGGCTGTTTCTGAATATGACGATCATTTATTGGAGAAGTTTTTTGAAGATCCCGCTTCAATTTCAGAAAGAGAAATATTAGATGCTTTGCGCAAGGCCTGTTTGGATATGAAAATAGTGCCAATGGTTTGTGGTTCATCTTTCAAAAACAAGGGCGTTCAAACCATGCTTGATTTGGTAATGGAACTTATGCCCAGCCCACTTGACCGAAAAGAAGTAATAGGGATAAACCCTGATACTGAGGAAGAGGTGAGTAGAAAACCGGATGAAAAAGAACCATTTGCAGCTTTGGCTTTTAAAATTGCAACCGATCCGTTTGTAGGACGTTTAGCATTTATCAGGGCATATTCAGGAAAATTGAATGCAGGTTCATATGTATTGAATACACGAAGCGGAAATAAGGAACGTATTTCCCGAATTTTTCAAATGCACGCCAATAAGCAAAATCCTATTGAGTATTTGGCAGCAGGAGATATAGGAGCAGCAGTAGGATTTAAAGATATAAAAACCGGCGATACCTTATGTGATGAAAAACATCCGATTGTATTGGAAGCTATGAATTTTCCAAAACCTGTAATAGGCTTGGCCATTGAGCCAAAAACTCAGGCTGATTCTGATAGATTGGGAGTTTCATTGGGTAAATTATCAGAAGAGGATCCAACTTTTCAGGTAAAAACAGATGAAGAAACAGGCCAAACCATTATTAGCGGAATGGGAGAACTTCATCTGGAAATTATCGTTGACCGTTTACGTCGTGAATTTAAAGTAGAAATAAATCAGGGAGCACCACAGGTTGCTTATAAGGAAGCTCTTAAAGGAACCTTGAAGCACCGAGAAACCTTTAAAAAACAAACAGGCGGACGTGGAAAATTTGCCGATATACAATTTGAAATGTCTCCGGTTGATGAGGATTTTAAAGGCGAAGGTTTGCAATTTGTAAATCAAATTGTAGGAGGTTCAATTCCCCGTGAATTTATTCCATCGGTAGAAAAAGGATTTAGAGAATCCATGAAAAATGGCGTATTGGCCGGCTATCCGGTTGAAACCATGAAGATTAGATTATTTGATGGTTCTTTTCACGCAGTTGACTCCGATTCAATATCATTTGAGCTAGCCGCCAAGCAAGGTTACCGGGATGCAGCTAAAAAAGCTCAGCCAGTAATTTTGGAACCAATTATGAAAATCGAGATTGTAACACCTGCCGATTATATGGGCGATGTTCAGGGCGATTTAAATCGTCGTCGCGGATTGATAGAAGGTTTGGAAGAAAGGGCAGGTTCACAAGTTATCAAAGGTAAAGTGCCTTTGTCAGAAATGTTCGGATATGTTACCACCCTTCGTACCATTACTTCAGGAAGAGCTACTTCATCCATGGAATTTTCGCACTACCACGAAGTGCCAAGAAACATGTCGGAAGAAATAATTGAAAAAGTAAAAGGAGTTAAAGCACACGCATAATAAAATGGTTAACCAGAAAATAAGAATTAAGTTAAAATCGTTCGACCACACCCTGATTGACAAATCAGCGGAAAAGATTGTTCGTTCTGTGAAAGCCACAGGAGCTGTGGTTAATGGTCCGATTCCATTGCCAACGGAAAAAAGAATTTTTACGGTTTTAAGATCACCGCACGTAAACAAAAAAGCGCGTGAGCAGTTTCAAACATGTTCATACAAGCGCTTGCTTGATATTTACAGTTCAACTGCCAAAACGGTAGATGCACTAATGAAACTTGAATTGCCAAGTGGTGTGGATGTTGAAATTAAAGTGTGATAGAAATAAAAAAAATTAGAATAATTAATCATGTTTGGAATAATAGGTAAAAAAGTAGGTATGACCAGCATCTTTGCAGATAGCGGAAAATTAATTCCGTGTACTGTAATAGAGGCAGGACCATGCGTGGTTACCCAAATAAAAACTGAGGAGACTGATGGATACAGTGCAGTTCAACTTGGATTTGGCGACCGCAAGGTAAAAAATACACCCAAACCGCTGATAGGTCATTTTGCGAAAGCAAATACAGCCCCTAAAATAAAAGTGGTCGAATTCGCCCATTTCGAAAAGGAGCTAAACCTTGGCGATTCATTGGATGTAAGTGGTTTTGTAGTTGGAGAATTTGTGGATGTAATAGGAACTTCAAAAGGAAAAGGATTTCAAGGGGTTGTTCGACGTCATGGATTTTCGGGAGTTGGTGGAGCTACCCATGGTCAGCACAACCGACTAAGAGCACCGGGTTCTATTGGTGCATCTTCGTTTCCATCCAAAGTTTTTAAGGGAATGCGAATGGGTGGACGTATGGGTGGTGATAGAGTTAAGATTACCAATCTCGAAGTATTAAAGGTTGACTCTGAAAACAACTTATTGGTTGTTAAGGGAGCAATACCTGGGTTTAACGGTTCTATGGTAATAATTGAAAAATAAGATGAAACGCCAAATAAGAAATTTAATCAAATCAACTACATTTAGAATGGGCGTTCCATGTGGCTTTAATTTAAAAAATAAATATTAATTACACATGAAACTGAACGTAATAGATATTAAAGGAAACGATACAGGTCGTCAGATTGATTTAAACGATGGAGTTTTTGCCATTGAGCCAAATGATCACGCTATTTATTTAGATG
>CAYHCM010000065.1:4355-19453 GCA_964355045.1 uncultured Chitinophaga sp.
TTAAACGATGGAGTTTTTGCCATTGAGCCAAATGATCACGCTATTTATTTAGATGTAAAACAATACCTGGCCAACCAACGTCAGGGAACACATAAATCAAAGGATAAATCTGAAATAAGGGCTTCAACCAAAAAAATAAAACGCCAAAAAGGTACAGGAACTGCCCGTGCAGGTAGTTTAAAGTCCGGTACCAGAGTAGGTGGGGGTAGAATACATGGCCCACGTCCGAGAGATTATAGTTTTAAATTAAATAAAAAACTGAAACGATTGGCTCGTATGTCAGCATTAGCCTACAAGTTAAAAGATAATAATATTACAGTTATTGAATCTTTTAATTTTGAAAAACCAAATACCAAAGAATTTAATTTATTAATAAATACCTTAAATATGGCCGACAAACGCACATTGTTTGTAGTGCCTGAATACAACAAGAATGTACACCTTTCATCGCGTAATCTTCCAAAATCGGAAGTTATGATAGCTTCAGATTTGAATACCTATCAAATTATGAAAGCATCAAGGGTAGTATTAGTGGAAAGTTCAATTCAAAAAATAGAAGAAGTTTTAGCAGCCTGATATTATGAGTATTTTAAAACGCCCGTTATTAACGGAAAAAATGACAAAAATAGCCGACAAAACAGCTCAGGTTGGATTTGTTGTAGATAAAAACGCTACCAAAGACGAAATTAAAGCCTTAATTGAAAAGGTTTATAAAGTGGAGGTAGAACGAGTTAATACTATTTTGGTAAGAGGAAAACGCAAATCACGTTTTACCAAAGCAGGTGTAATCAATGGAAAAAAAGCTAATTTCAAAAAGGCTATTATTCATTTAAAAGAGGGACAAACAATAGATTTTTTCGAAAATATCTAAGTAATGGGAGTTAAAAGATTAAATCCGGTAACACCGGGAACACGATTCAGAATTGCAAATACCTTTGAAGAACTTACAACTTCAAAGCCTGAGAAGAGTTTGATTATTTCCATCAAAAAATCGGGTGGACGTAACAATCAGGGAACAATGACCATGCGATATATTGGCGGTGGCCATAAGCAACAATATCGTATTATTGATTTCAAGCGTGATAAATCAGGCATAGCAGGCGAGGTGAAAAGTGTAGAATATGATCCGAACCGAACGTGTTTTATTTCATTAATTGAATATGCTGACGGCGAAAAAAGATATATCCTTGCACCCAATGGAATTAAGGTTGGACAAACCATAATTTCAGGAAAAGGTTCATCACCCGATTTGGGCAATACTTTGCCGATGAGCGATATTCCCTTAGGTAGCATTATTCATAATATTGAATTGAATCCGGGGCAGGGTGGAAAAATAGTACGAAGTGCCGGTGGTAATGCTCAATTAACCTCGCGTGACGGAAAGTATGTGGTTATTAAATTGCCATCAGGCGAAACGCGAATGATTCTTGCAACATGTATGGCCACAATGGGTTCGCTCAGTAATCCTGACCATAGTTTGGAAAATAAAGGGAAGGCAGGAAGAAGCCGTTGGTTAGGACGCCGACCAAGAACACGTCCGGCTGCCATGAATCCTGTAGATCACCCGATGGGTGGAGGTGAGGGCAGGGCCAAAGGAGGCCAGGCACGAACACGAAAAGGAACCGGCCTTAAAGGTGCAAAGACCCGTAATCCGAATAAGATTTCAAATAAATTAATCATTGATAGAAGGAAGAAATAATTATGCCAAGGTCGCTTAAAAAAGGTCCGTTTGTTGACATCAAGCTTTTTAGAAAGATTGAAACACTAAACGAAGCAAAGAAAAAAAATGTTATAAAAACATGGAGCCGCAGATCATTGATCACTCCTGATTTTATCGGTCATACATTCGCAGTATATAATGGAAATAAGTTTATTCCGGTGTATGTAACCGAAAATATGGTAGGTCACAAATTAGGTGAATTTTCTCCAACACGAACTTTCAAAGGACATTCAGGAAACAGATAATATGGAAGCAGTAGCAAAATTAAATAATTGCCCTTTGTCACCTCGCAAAATGCGTTTGGTTGTTGACCAAATACGTGGTGCGAATGTGAACAAGGCTTTGGGAATCCTAAAGTTTAATCAAAAGCAAGCCTATGCGTTGTTGGTTGAAAAACTTTTATTATCAGCAATAGCCAACTGGCAATTGAAAAATGATGCCAAGGTGGACGATGAAACCGGATTAATTATTAAATCGGTATTCGTAAATCAGGGCAGAACGGTAAAGAGATTAAGCCCGGCCCCACAGGGAAGAGCTTATAGAATTCGAAAACGTTCAAACCATATTACACTGGTGGTAGATGTGGCAGGTGAGGCAATGGTAGAAAATGAAAATTAAAAGGTATAATAAGTAATAATGGGTCAAAAAGTAAATCCGATAAGTATAAGATTAGGAATCATCCGGGGATGGGAATCTAATTGGTTCGGTGGAAAAAACTTTGGCGAAAAATTAGCTGAAGATTATAAAATCCGCAAGTACCTTCATGCACGTATTCAGCGTGGTGGTATCTCTAAAATAGTGATTGAGCGAACCTTAAAGCGTATCATTATTACGGTTCATACTGCACGTCCGGGTATCGTAATTGGTAAAGGCGGGTCAGAAGTAGATAAAATTAAAGAAGAAATAAAGAAGCTTACAAAAAAGGATGTTCAAATAAATATATTTGAAATAAAGCGTCCTGAAACTGAAGCCCGATTAGTGGCAGAATCTATTGCTCAACAAATTGAAGGACGCGTATCGTATAAGCGTGCTACCAAAATGACAATAGCTTCAACCATGCGAATGGGCGCTGAAGGAATAAAAGTAATGCTTTCAGGTCGTTTGAACGGAGCTGAGATGGCTCGTTCAGAACAATATAAAGAAGGAAGAATTCCATTGCATACCTTCCGTGCCGATATAGATTACTATATTGCCGAAGCCTTAACGGTTTATGGAAAAATTGGAGTAAAGGTTTGGATTATGCGCGGCGAGGTTTATGGAAAACGTGATTTATCAATGAATGTTGGTGCACCTAATTCAGGACCGGAACGCAGACCTGGCGGGCCGGGAGGAGACAGAGACAGAAGAAGACCTGGTGGTGGAAGAGACCGTGATAGCCGCGGAGGTGGAGGCGATACAAGACGCAACGATAATCGCGGACCAAGAACAGGTGGTGGAAATAGTGGTGGAGCAAGACCCAGAAATGACAGGCCTTAAAGAAAATTAATAAAAAGTAGAAATGTTATTACCAAAACGTACCAAATTTAGAAAACAGCAAAAAGGACGTGTAAAAGGTTTGGCAACCCGCGGAGCACATATAGAGTTCGGAGATTTTGGATTAAAATCAATGGAACCTAAATGGATTACCGGACGCCAAATTGAAGCAGCCCGTATAGCATTAAACCGTTACATGAAAAGGGAAGGTAAAGTGTGGATTCGTATTTTTCCCGACAAACCTGTAACAAAAAAGCCTGCAGAAGTAAGGATGGGTAAAGGTAAGGGAGCACCTGAATATTGGGTAGCTGTAATAAAACCGGGGACCATCATATTTGAAGTAGAAGGAGTTACACAGGAAGTTGCCAAAGAGGCTATGCGTCTTGCCGCTCAAAAACTGCCGGTAACTACTCGATTTGTTGTTAAACCCAATTACTCAGAATAATTATTATGGATTACGATAAAATAAAAGAACTGAATACCAAAGAGCTCCACAATGTTTTGCGTGATGAACGTGCACAATTACAAAAGCTAAAATTCAGTCATGCAGTATCGCAAATTGAAAACCCGGGTAAAATCCGTTTTTCAAGAAGATTGATTGCCAAATATCTTACAGAGATGAACAGGCGCAAAAAGGAATTAATTAGTATAAACTAAGAACAGGTATGGAAAGGAACTCCAGAAAAGAAATAATAGGAATAGTAGCCAGTAACAAAATGCAGAAATCAGTTACTGTTACTTTAGAGCGTAAAAAGAAACACGCCAAATACCACAAATTCGTAAAAGCCACTTCGAAGTTTATGGCTCACGATGAAAAGGAAGAATGTGCAATTGGCGATGTTGTAAAAATAATGGAAACTCGTCCGCTTAGTAAAAGCAAGCGTTGGAGAGTAATAGAAATAATAGAAAAGGCTAAATAATGATACAACAGGAATCAAGACTTAGAGTAGCTGATAATAGCGGTGCCAAAGAAGTGCTTTGTATAAGAGTACTTGGAGGAACACGAAACAGATATGCCTCATTGGGCGATAAAATAATAGTTTCAGTAAAAGAAGCTATCCCATCAGGAGGTATAAAAAAGGGTGTGGTATCAAAAGCGGTGATCGTAAGAACTAAAAAACAAGTTCGTCGTCCCGATGGTTCTTATATCCGGTTTGACGATAACTCATGCGTTTTGCTTACAAAAGATGACGAACCGAGAGCTACCCGTATTTTTGGGCCGGTTGCCCGCGAATTGCGCGAAAAACAGTTTATGAAAATAGTATCATTAGCCCCTGAAGTTTTATAAATTATGGAACGTAGATTTAATAAAATACCAAAATTACATTTAAAAAAAGGCGATACCGTAAAAGTGTTGGCAGGAGATGACAAAAACAAGTCAGGCCGGATATTACGTGTAATAGTAAAAGAGCAAAGAGCATTGGTAGAAGGTGTTAATTTGGTAACAAAGCATAAAAAGCCGGATGCCAATAATCCAAATGGATCCATCATAAAACTGGAAGCACCGCTACACTTATGCAAATTGATGCTGATGGAAGGTGGAAAACCAACACGTACAGGTCGCAAACTTAATGCTGATGGAAAATTACAGAGATATTCAAAGAAAACAGGTGACTTTATAAAATAAAAAAACATGTACTCACCCCGATTAAAAGAAAAATATAAAAATAGTGTTGTACTGACTCTCAAAGAAAAGTTTGGGTACAAAAACGTTATGGAAATACCCAAGCTGGTTAAAATATCAATTAACCAGGGAGTAGGAGCAGCGGTATCAGACAAAAAATTGGTTGATACTGCCGTGCAGGAATTGACAATAATTGCCGGACAAAAAGCAGTTCCAACCTATTCGAAAAAAGATATTTCCAATTTCAAATTGCGACAAAAAATGCCGATTGGTACCAAGGTAACCTTACGCAAAGATAATATGTATGAATTTTTAGATCGTTTAATTTCAATCGCATTACCCCGTGTAAGAGATTTTCAGGGAATAAACGACAAAGGATTTGACGGAAGAGGAAATTATACCTTCGGAGTAACCGAGCAGTTGATTTTTCCGGAAATAAATATTGACAAAACCAATAAGATAAACGGATATAACATCACATTTGTAACTACTGCAAAAAATGATGTTGAATGTTTAGAGTTGTTAAAAGAATTTGGATTACCATTTAAAAATCAAAATAAATAAAACATGGCAAAAGAATCAATAAAGGCCCGCCAACGAAAACGGGAGAAATTGGTAGCCAGGTATGCTGAAAAGCGTGCCAAACTAAAGGCTGAAGGAAATCACGATGCAATTCAATTATTGCCCCGCAATTCATCACCGGTAAGGTTGCGAAATCGCTGTTCTATAACAGGAAAGCCAAGAGGATATATCCGTGTATTCGGATTATGTAGAAATCAGTTCCGTGAAATGGCCTCAAATGGCAAAATACCGGGTGTAACTAAAGCAAGTTGGTAATCAATAATAAAATAAAATCATGACAGATCCAATAGCAGATTACCTTACACGAGTAAGAAACGCCATTAAAGCAAATCACCGAATAGTAGAAATTCCGGCTTCTAATATTAAGAAGGAAATTACAAAAGTATTGTTTGAAAAAGGGTATATTTTAAACTATAAGTTTGAAGATAACACGGTAGGTGGTATTATCAAAATAGCCTTAAAATATCATCCGGTTACCAAATTATCAGCCATTAATGAAATTAAGCGGGTAAGCAAACCCGGCTCACGCCAATACACGGCATCCGAAGATATGCCTAGGGTAAAGAACGGTTTGGGAATTGCAATAATTACCACTTCGCAAGGTGTGATGACCGATAAGGAAGCCAAAAAACAAAACGTAGGTGGTGAGTTAATTTGCTTTGTATCATAAAATAATTAGACAAAAAAAATAAAATGTCACGTGTAGGAAAAAATCCAATCAGCTTACCTAAAGGCGTAGAAATACAAACGTCAGGTGATACGATTACAGTAAAAGGTGCAAAAGGCCAGCTTTCACAAAAAATATCGGAAGGTATTACTATCGAAATAGAAGATGGAATACTGAATGTGAACAGAAGTAATGAAAGCAAAAGTCAAAAATCACTTCATGGCCTTCATCGTTCACTTATCAGTAATATGGTAAAAGGAGTAAGCGATGGCTATATAATAAAACAAGAAGTAGTAGGTGTGGGTTATAAAGCAAGTAGTCAGGGAAATATTTTAGAATTAAACTTAGGCTACTCTCATAATATATTTATTGAAGTACCAAAAGAAATAAGTGTAAAAACCGAATCTGAAAAAGGTAAAAGTCCACTCATTATTTTGGAAGGAATAGATAAGCAATTAATAGGTCAGGTAGCTGCCAAAATAAGATCAATGCGCAAGCCGGAGCCGTATAAAGGAAAGGGTATTAAGTTCCAGGGAGAGGTATTAAGAAGAAAAGCCGGTAAATCAGCAAGTAAAAAATAAAGGATATGGCAACTGATAAAGTATTAAGCAGATTAAAAATAAAAAAAAGGGTAAGAGCTAAAGTTTTCGGAAGTGCCGAAAAACCGAGGTTATCCGTTTTCAGGAGCAATAACGAAATTTATGCACAGTTAATAGATGATTCAACTGGGAAAACATTACTTTCATTTTCATCTCGATCAAAAGGTATGGAATTATCAAAAGTAACTAAAACCCAGAAATCACATGAGATTGGAAAAAAAGTAGGAGAATCGGCACTTGCAAATGGAATTACCAAAGTGGTTTTTGACCGAAATGGTTATTTGTACCATGGCCGTATTAAAAGTCTTGCCGATGGAGCAAGAGAAGCAGGATTAATATTTTAAAATAAAAATGGCAACACAAACACTATTAAGAGTAAGAGCTACAGATATAGAGCTAAAAGAAACTGTAGTAAATATAAACAGGGTAGCCAAGGTTACCAAAGGAGGACGTACGTTTAGTTTTACCGCCATTATAGTGGTAGGAAACGGAAAAGGTATAGTTGGCCACGGACTTGGAAAAGCAAGTGAGGTAACGGACGCTATTGCTAAAGGTATTGAGGATGCCAAGAAAAACCTGATAAAAGTACCTGTAATAAATGGTACTATTCCACATGAGCAAATTGGAAAGTTTGGCGGTGGACTTGTATTTATTACCCCGGCCTCACACGGTACCGGTGTAATAGCAGGCGGTGCAATGCGTGCAGTATTGGAAAGTGCCGGAGTACATGATGTATTGGCCAAATCAAAAGGTTCATCAAACCCTCATAATGTGGTAAAGGCAACAGTGGATGCATTGGCAAAATTGCGTGATCCTTATACAATAGCAGAACAACGAGGAATTTCATTAGATAAATTATTTAACGGTTAATTGATATGGCAAAAATTAGAATTACACAAATTAAAAGTGGTATTGACCGTACCGAACGTGATAAAAGGACCTTAGTGGCATTAGGTTTAACAAAGATGCACCGCACTAAGGAAGTAGAAGCAAATCCTGCTCTGGTAGGAATGATTAATTCAGTAAAGCATTTATTAAAAGTAGAAAACGTTTAGCAATGAACTTAAGCAATTTAAAACCAGCCCCAGGCTCAGTAAGAGATAGAAAACGCAAAGGCCGTGGAAACGGTTCAGGTACTGGAGGAACATCCACACGTGGACATAAAGGAGCAGGATCACGCTCAGGCCATTCCAAAAAAGTAGGTTTTGAAGGAGGTCAAATGCCATTACAACGCCGTGTTCCAAAAGTTGGATTTAAAAATCCATTCAGAGTAGAATATACAAGTATGAATCTTGACCGATTGCAGGAGTTTGCTCAAAGTTTAAATACGGATACAATTAATCTTGAAGCGTTCCTTAAAGGCCGGATTGTAAGTAAATCTGAACGAGTTAAAATATTGGGAAGAGGTGAATTGACCCTAAAATTAAACGTAACAGCACATGCATTTTCTGATACAGCAAAGGCAGCTATTGAAAATGCGGGAGGAACCACACAAACTATTTAATTCACCGGATGAAAAAGCTAATATCTACCCTTAAAAATATTTGGAGTATAGACGAATTACGATCAAGGATATTACAAACCTTGTTGCTTTTGGCCGTTTATCGTATCGGAACTTTTATTTACTTACCCGGTATTGATCCCGTGGTAATGAATGCCAAATATGACACTTCAACTCAAGGTGGCTTATTGGGACTTATCAATGTGTTTTCAGGAGGAGCGTTTAACAGGGCATCTATTTTTGCTCTTGGTATAATGCCTTATATTTCTGCCTCCATTATTGTACAATTATTAACCTTTGCTTTACCATCTTTTCAGCGAATGTCGAAGGAAGGTGAAGATGGCCGTCGAAAAATAAATCAAATTACCCGATACCTTACAATAGCCGTTTCAGGTGTTCAGGCTATCGCTTATATAGTTCAATTAAAATCAACCAAAGCAGATGCAATATATGCCTTGCAACAAGGTGCTCCAATTTCTGTAGCTACTTTTACATTTATTGCGGTTGTTACACTTATAGCAGGAACCATGTTTACCATGTGGCTTGGTGAAAGAATAACCGATCGCGGATTGGGAAATGGTATTTCACTTATTATTATGGTAGGTATTATTTCGCGATTGCCATTTGCCATGTTTGGTGAATTGCAAAGCAGGTTAGGCGGAGCCGGCGGACCAATAATATTTTTAGTAGAGATAGTATTATGGCTGGTGGTAATATTAAGTGTAATATTACTGATACAAGGTGTAAGAAGAGTACCGGTGCAGTATGCCAAACGAATAGTTGGAAATAAGCAATATGGCGGAGTACGACAATATTTACCTTTAAAAATAAACGGGGCCGGCGTAATGCCAATTATTTTTGCGCAAGCACTCATGTTTATCCCATCAACCCTAACAGGGCTTTTACAAGATAAATCAACTGCTGCATCCAATTTCTTTTCTAAGTTTATGGATATAACATCCTTTGGATATAACGGTTTATTTTTTGTACTGATAATTCTGTTCACCTATTTCTATACAGCTATTACCTATAATCCTGTACAAATTTCGGAAGATTTAAAACGGAACAGCGGCTTTATACCCGGCATAAAACCGGGTAAAAAAACAGCAGATTTTATTGATACCATTATTTCCAGAATTACTTTTCCGGGAGCAATATTTATTGGTTTGGTTGCTATTATGCCGGCCTTTGCCATAATATTTGGAGTAAATGATCAGTTTGCACAATTTTTCGGGGGAACATCACTGCTAATTATGGTAGGTGTGGTGCTCGATACATTATCGCAAATTGACACCCATTTATCCATGCGCAAGTATGATGGATTAATGAAATATGGACGAATAAAAGGTAGAACAGCCACAGGCGGTTCAATGACATAATTTTTGAAAATTTTAATTTTTATATTACTATATTTGCAGCCCGTAAAAAAAACAGATGTCTAAACAGGATTCGATAAAGCAAGATGGCTTGATAGTAGAAGCCTTATCGAATGCAATGTTTAGAGTAGAATTAAAAAACGGGCATAAAATTATAGCGACAATAAGCGGTAAAATGAGAATGCATTATATTCGAATATTACCGGGAGATAAGGTTCAGGTTGAAATGTCGCCTTATGATTTAACAAGAGGAAGAATCAGCTTTAGATACAAATAAAAGAAAATAATAATCACATGAAGGTAACATCATCCGTTAAAAAAAGAAGTGTTGATTGCAAAATCGTAAAGCGCAAAGGCGTGGTTTACGTTGTAAATAAAAAGAACCCTAAATTTAAACAAAGACAAGGATAAATAATGGCCAGAATAGCAGGTATAGATTTGCCAAGAAATAAAATAGGTCCGGTTGGACTATCCTATATTTATGGAATTGGACGTTTCAACGCGGTAACGATATTAAATATTGCCGGTGTAGATGTAAACAAAAAAGTGAATGAATGGAGTGATGAAGATTTAACATCAATCCGACGAATAATTACAGAAGGGCATAAGGTGGAAGGCGAATTGCGTTCTGAAGTTCAAACCAATATCAAGCGGCTAATGGACATTGGGTGTTACCGGGGATTGCGCCACCGAAAAGGTCTTCCTGTAAGAGGACAATCTACAAAGAATAATGCCCGTACCCGAAAAGGTAAGCGTAAAACTGTAGCAAACAAAAAGAAAGTAACTAAGTAAAAATATAGGAAGCAGATTAGATGGCTACAGGAAAAAAAGTTGTTAAAAAACGCAAAGTTATTATTGAGGCTTACGGCCAGGCTCATATTAAAGCCTCATTCAATAATATCATTATTTCAATAACCAACAATCAGGGACAAGTTATTTCCTGGTCGAGTGCAGGTAAAATGGGTTTTCGCGGCTCTAAGAAAAATACCCCTTACGCAGGGCAGGTATCAAGTTTGGATTGTTGCAAAGTGGCAACCGACCTTGGATTAAAAAAAGTGGATGTATTTGTAAAAGGACCGGGTGCAGGTCGTGAATCTGCAATACGTACCTTGCAAGCTGCCGGACTGGAAGTAATGTCAATAAAAGATATTACCCCATTGCCACATAATGGGTGCCGACCACCTAAAAGAAGGAGAGTGTAAAAATTTTAGATTTTAGATTTACGATATTAGATTTACGATTTTAGATTTATAATTTAATTAAAGAATAAAAAGAAATGGCAAGATATACAGGACCAAAATCCAAAATAGCCCGACGTTTTAAAGAGCCGATATTTGGCCCTGATAAAGCATTGGACAAAAAAAATTACAAGCCCGGAATGCACGGTAATTCCCGTCGTCGTGGTAAGCAATCGGAATACGCTATACAGCTTGGTGAAAAACAAAAAGCAAAATATACCTATGGTGTATTAGAGCGTCAGTTTGCCAATTTGTTTGATAAAGCTGCCCGTAAACACGGTATTACCGGCGAAAATCTTCTGAAATTTTTGGAAGCCCGTTTAGATAACACCTGCTTCCGTTTAGGCTTATCGCCAACCCGCGATGGTGCCCGGCAGTTGGTATCGCACAAGCATATTTTAGTAAATGGCAATTTATTAAACATCCCTTCTTATCTGTTAAAAGCAGGCGATGTTATTTCGGTAAGAGAACAATCGAAGTCTTTAGAAAATATTAATCTGGCATTAGCCCGACGCAAATCATATAACTGGCTTCAATGGGATGCTGCCAATTATCAGGGAACTTTTTTAGCATTGCCTGAACGTGAGGATATTCCTGAAAAAATAAAAGAACAACTTATTGTTGAACTTTATTCAAAATAATAATTAAGCAAACAAAAAAAATAACAATGTCAATATTAGCATTTCAACGACCCGATAAGGTAATAATGCATAAAGAAACAGACTTTTATGGTTTGTTTGAGTTTCGCCCTTTAGAAAAAGGGTATGGTGTAACAATTGGTAATTCACTTCGCAGGATATTATTATCCTCCTTAGAAGGATATGCCATTACTGCTATCAGAATGCCCGGTGTAGATCATGAATTCAGCAGTATTAAAGGTGTGGTAGAAGATGTAACTGAAATCATTCTTAACCTAAAGCAAGTTCGTTTTAAAAAAATAGGAGGCGGTGCCAATTCTGAAAAGGTTTATATTAACCTTAAAGGTCAGGAAGTATTTACAGCAGGTGATATCAGCCGTTTTTCTTCAATGTTCGAAATACTGAATCCTGATTTGGTTATTTGCAACATGGAACAATTTGTAAATTTTGAAATGGAAATGTCCATTGATAAAGGCCGCGGATATGTGCCTGCCGAAGAAAACCTTCCAAACGATGCACCCATTGGTTTAGTGCCTGTAGATTCAATTTATACGCCGGTAAAAAACGTAAAGTTTAGTGTTGAAGATTACCGTGTAGAAGGAAGAACGGATTATGAAAAACTGATGATTGAAATTAGTACCGATGGTTCTATCAATCCTGAAAATGCACTGAAAGAAGCTGCCAAAATATTAATTCAGCATTACCTTTTGTTCTCTGATGATAACATGTTGTTGGATACTCAGGTAAAATCGAAAGCACAGGAAGTAGATGAAAATTTACTTCAAATGCGCAAGATTCTTAAAACCCCATTGTCAGACCTTGATCTTTCGGTAAGGGCTTACAACTGCCTGAAAGCTGCCGAAATAAGAACTCTTGGAGAATTGGTAAGTTTCCATATTGAAGATTTATTAAAGTTCAGAAACTTTGGTAAAAAGTCATTGACTGAATTGGAAGAATTTGTTCGTGAAAAAGGCTTAAACTTTGGTATGGATGTAGCAAAATATAACCTAAGCGACGATTAAAAAGAGATGAGACACGGAAATAAAATAAATCATTTAGGCAGAACCACGAGCCATAGACACGCCATGTTGTCGAATATGGCTACATCGCTTATTATGAGCAAACGGATTTTTACAACTGTAGCTAAGGCTAAGGAATTGAGAAAATATGTGGAGCCATTGGTTACTAAAGCTAAGGACGACAGCACCCATTCACGAAGGATTGTTTTTAGTTATTTACAAAACAAAGACGGAGTGAAAGAACTTTTTAGCACGGTAGCCAGCAAAGTAGCCGACAGACCGGGCGGATATACCCGCATATTAAAAACCGGAAACCGATTGGGTGATAATGCCGACATGTGTTTGATTGAATTTGTTGATTTTAACGACCTGTTAGGTGGTGGAAAATTGGTAGCCAAAGAAGCTGCCCCTGCCAAACGTACCCGAAGAGGATCGAAAAAAGAAGCAACTGCCACTGCTGATGCACCTGCTGTAAAAGCGCCTAAAGCTGTACCAGTTGTTGTTGAAGCTGCTGAAGAAGTAGCCGATGAAGATATTCAGGATGCGGAAGTAATAGAAGTTCCTGAAGTGGAATTTGTACCTGAAGGCGATAATGCACCGGAAGTAGAGTTTGTAGCTGAGGCAGAAGTAACGGATGTGGTTGAAGAACCAACTGTTGAAACAGAAACTGAAGAAAAACCAAAGACTGAAGAATAGTTTTTTTAAAAATATTATAATTTTTAAAAAGAGGCTTCGGCCTCTTTTTTTTTAAACCAAATAATACTTCTCACAGAACAATGTTGGACTATTGATCAATGAGGGTTTTCAGGTTGTGAAAATGTGTTGTTCCATCTATCTTTGCGCTGAGTGAGAATTCTGTTGCTCCGAAGCAGCGATAGATAAGCTCTGGAATTATTAGCATAAATTTTAAATGAAACGAATACTAATCATATTGAAAGTTGGACTTCTATCAATAGGACTTGGGTGGGAAATAAGCGCGAATTCATAATAGCATATACTTAAAAGGCAGGTTTTCATGTGCCAAAGACGGTGGTTCATCTAAAATTGTTTTTGGCAGTAAGTTCAGTAATGAAAATTACCACCTTCGCAAAGCAGTTAAGCATTAGCGGCAATCCAATACCGATAAAATACAAGATTAAACATGAGAAATATAGTGAATAGAATAGAATTTTGGATATTTATTTTTTTTCTAATAAGATTGATAGGAATTACAAATCCACCTTTAGAAATTGGTAACAACTGGCGACAAGCAACAGGATTAATGGTATCCAGGAACTTCCTTGAAGTAGATGCAAACATAATGTATCCGAGAATAGATGATAATAATGGAGGGACAGGTATCATAGGGATGGAATTTCCTTCAATGAATTATATTTATTTCCTGATATCAAAGATTTTTGGATATTCTCATTGGTATGGCAGGATTATAAATCTTTTAATATCTTCTCTGGGATTATTCTTTTTCAGTAAATTAATTTGTTTGGCTGGTATAAATAAAAAAATTGCATTTATTTCAACTATTTTATTAGCTTCATCAATCTGGTTTACGTATTCGAGAAAAATGATGCCTGATACGTATTGTATATCATTAATGTTTATTGGGCTTTACTATGGATTAAAGTATTTAGATACAAGTAAGTTATATCAAGTTCTATTATATACCATTGTAAGTTCTTTAGCCATTTTATCAAAAATACCTGCTGGTATTTACTTTGTAATTCTACTACCGTTTTTAATAAGCAATAAGTACAGATTAAAACCTAAATTGATTTTAGTAATTTCTACATTTATACCTCTATTGTTAACTTATCTTTGGTACTTTGTATGGAATCCTAAATTAGCGATAGATAGCGGTATCTGGTATAATATAGGTAAACCTTTCATAGCAGGATTTCATGAAATTATACAAAATACAGGAAAGACATTAGATAATTTTTATTATGATTCTTTTTCAAGCTTTCTTGTATTTAGTTTGTTTATTATAGGTATAGTTTTAATGTTCATTAGAAAAGACAAGAAAATAATAATTGCATTCGTCCTTCCATTTATTATTTTTTTAATATTTATGTTTAAATCAGGCTATTACTTTTATCATCATAGTTACTATATTATACCTTTTGTGCCTATTATGGCGCTTGTTGCCGGTTATTCTGTTTCGTTAATTCAAAAAAAATGGTTGTATTTAACTATACTTATTTTGGGAGTAGGCGAGTGCATCGCCAATCAGCAACATGATTTCTTTATTAAAGAATCTGAAAAGTACAAGATGAGTTTAGAATCCACTATGGATAAAATTTCAAAAAAAGATGATTTAATTTTAATAAATGGAGACTGTAATCCTCAGATGATTTATTTATCACACCGTAAAGGTTGGAATTGCACAAATGAACAATTGCTCGACACTTCTTATGTGGCGAGTGTTGTTTCAAAAAATTGTAAGTATATCGTTATAAATAAACATTCTCAGGTAAATATGACGTCATCACTAAATACGGTATTTGAAAATAAAGATTTCCTGATTCTCGATGCAACTACTACTGCCAACAACTAAGGATTTGATGCGTTCTGAAAATGAACAATGAATTCTTATTTTGCACCAATCTCTTGGTAATTAATTTATAGTTTTTTTTTAAATTTAGGGGGAGTATTATACTAAATTTG
>CAYHCM010000066.1:0-15408 GCA_964355045.1 uncultured Chitinophaga sp.
ATTATAATTTGGGCAGTAATTATGCATTTTGACAGATTGAAATATTTAACTATTAAAAAATGGGATTATGCATTACTGATTTTCGCGTCCTTAATTCTGATAGTAAATTTTTGTTGGGACAATCTTATTTATATGATTAATGCCCCTAATGACCAGCTTCACGTATTACACCTGAGCTATATCCCGCATTATTTCAATTGGTGGGTTTTTGCTTTCGCTTGTGTTTTAATACTAATCACCATTATCAATATTTGGCAACACAACACTAAAAGATTGAGTACCGTTAGGCAAAATCAAATTCTATAAAAGGTGAAGCGTTCGTTCGATATTTTATTTTCCTTAATCGCATTGCTTGTTTTTGCGCTTCCGGTTATATTAATTTCCTTGTTCCTGATTTTTAAAGAAAAACATTCCATTTTTTTTAAACAGGATAGAATTGGAGTAAACAAATCGGTTTTCAAAATTTTAAAGTTTCAAACTATGGTGAATCAAATTCCAACCACAACCGGAAAATTTCTCCCCAAAAGTCATTCTTTAAAAGGCAATCCCTAAATCAATTTCATCCATTGATTGACTTTAAAAGAAGGTATATTTGAAAAATTTTTTTGCACTTTGTGGCATCTATCTGCCCGATTTGGCAGAATTTATAAGAGTGATAAACAAGCCCAACAGACGGCAAAACCACGACTGGAAAAAAACTATAATGATATTGAAATTTATTTTTGCCTTATTGCCGACACTATTTTCTTTTAATATATTTGCTCAAACTACTGAACATTCACTTGATCATCATAAAAATGAAATAGGAGTTGCCAACTCCCCGGTTTATTTTTTAAAGGAAAATTTATTTGCTTACGGGCTTCATATTCATTATGTACGAAACATTGCCAAATCAAAATTTGGCCTTGGATTGGGTTATGAAAAAATATTTGACGAGCATAACCACAAGACTTTTGGAATTGTAGCAACATTCCGACCGATTGAAAAATTAAGTTTTAACATATCGCCCGGTTTTACAATCGAAGATAATAATCCGAAAGCAAACTTTGCATTACACTTTGAAACTTCTTACGAATACGAAATTAAAAATTTTCATATTGGCCCTGCATTTGAATTTGCCTATGATCCCGAGGACTTCCATATCAGTTTAGGCCTTCATATTGGGTATGGTTTTTAAAATTTGGAATTCAATAGAAACAATAAATAATTAACAAAAACTCAGCATTGGTGGATACAGGTTTCTTTGAGCTGTTTTTATGTTGTGCCAAAAGCACTTCTTAAAATCTGTAATTGTCATTATTTTTACCAATATTTTATGCCTACGGCACTTTTTGTATCCAAAAATTATGCAATAATTTAGCCACTTTTTTGTAACAATTTATAATCAATAATAAATAAGTAGTTTTGATTAATTGTTTAATTAAATTTGAAAACTCAACACTTAATTAAGCCATAATAAATGAGATTTTATTTAGTAGATAAAGTTATAGAAATAGATGTTGGAAAATCTATTAAAGGAATTAAATGCTGGTCGCTAAGCGATGAAATTTTTAACGATCATTTTCCGGGTTTCCCGGTAGTACCTGGGGTTTTATTGGTAGAATCAACGGCTCAGCTATTAGGATTACTTATTGACAAGAGCTATCAAAATACATTTCCGGGTAAAGGCGAAGTCTATGTTATTTTAAGTATTATTCAGAAAGCCAAATTCAGAGATTTGGTAATTCCAGGCGACCGGTGCGAAATAAAAGGGGTGTTAAAAACTCTTGATTATAACCGGGCCAGCGGTACAGCCGAAATATTTGTAGAAGGTAAATTGGTTGCTCAAACAGAACTTTCATTTGCTCTGCTTGCTAAAAATATGTTGCCTGAAAACAAATACCTTGAACGAAGAAATTCTGAATTTTTTGAAGTGATAACCCGAAATATGCCTAAAAAAAAATGAATAAGAATGATTAAAAATAGGGTATTCGTTAGCGCCATAAATGTAAAAAGTACTGAAATTTCAGATTTAAATGATTTGCATTTTTTAATTGAAACCAACAAACCCAATCAACTTAAAGAATTTCAGGTTGGCGACGAGAAAATTTACTTGGGTGAGGAATTTAATTTAGATACTTCATCCAAATATTATCCTTCCAAAAGCAATGAAAAAGTAATGCGGGCTGAGGTAATTGCTGCCACAGTATGTGTAGGAGAAATGCTGAATGAAGCCCAAATAGCGGAAGAAAAGCTTTACGATATTCCCTTATATATTTCTACAGGAATATGTTTTGAAAGGATGGAAGGTGATATGGATTGGTTTTCAAAAGTCATTCAATCATCGCTTGAAGCCACCACCATAAAAGATAAAAATATAAGGATGAATCAAATTATTCCTCCGTTAATTTCATTACGAACCCTTACCAATGCCACTTCTAGCTTTGTGGCTCAATACTGTAAATTAGCAGGCAATAATTCTACTTTCGGTATTACTTCACAAAGTGCTTTCTGTGCATTAAAAGAAGCATTTCGGGCCATTGAAACCGGCGAATCAGATTTTGCATTTGCCGGCGGAGCCAGCAGGGGAGGATTGTCTTCCTATTTTATGTTCAAAAACTTTAACCCATCCCTGAGTAATTGGAAAGAGTGTAGCAGCGCCTCTTTTTTATTGTTGGAATCGGAAGAAAGCCTTATAAGGAAAAACAAAAAACCATTATGCGAGATCACGGATTTATTCTCATCAAAAGCAATTCCTGAAATATTAAATCCTGTTAGTCAAACTCCTTTTTCAGAGTTTAGTAGTGCGGGCAATGTTTCAGACCTATGCATTTTTGGAGGTGCATTTCGCATTTCGGAGCATGAGGAAGCAAAAAAAGGTGCCGATGCTATTTGGGAAAAAACATTTTCATTATATCCGCTGATGGGAAATTTCGGGCCTGCCGGATTATTTATGAATATAGCTGCATCCCTTTACTTTTTTAATAAGAATAAATTTAGAATGATAGATTGCGCAGATAGAGACCCTTATAATCGCGAGTCGTTGGTTCGATTGACAATATAAAACTTTAAAAAATGGCGAAAAAAGTTTTTGTGATTGACTATGATTTAATAAGCCCGCTGGGAATAGGGAAGGAAGCGGTTTTTAAAAACATAGAGAAAAATTTTAGTGCTGCCAAAACCCTTACCAGATTTTCAACCGAAGGACTTCCCCTTGATTTTGCAGCCGAAATTACAACACCTTTGAACAACTTCTACAAGAACGAAAATGATACTATAAACGAAATTGCAGCGTACGATCGGAAATTTGAATTGGCCATTGCATCTTACTTTTTAATGGAAGAAAGGCTAAATAATCTTTCAGAGTTTATTAATCCGGCACGTGCAGGAATAGTATTTGGATTAGGTGTAGATGTACCGCCAATAACTACGTTTGAAAAATCGTTGAATTCTGATTTCGAGATTTCGGAAGATTCGATTATTGACTTTTTAAAAAAAATAAATAAAACAAAAGGGTTTATGAATCAGTTTTTAAATCCACTCGATATCTCCGCCTTATTTATTGCCAATAAAATGAAACTCGGGGCCTTTCAAAAAACTGTATTAACGGCTTGTACAGCTTCTACACAGTCCATTGCCATTGGGTACGACTCCATTGTAAACGATGAAGCGGACATTACCATTACCGGAGGTTCCGATTCAATTATAAACCCACTGGCGTTTATGGCATTTACCAAGCTGGGTGTATTATCAACTAATACCATAAATCCATTAAAAGCATGCAGACCTTTTGATATCACACGAAACGGAACCCTGGCAGGTGAGGCATCGGGCATTTGTATTCTTGCTTCAGAAGATTTTGTAATAAAAAACAAATTAATACCTAAGTTTGAAATATTAGGATATGGCAATACCTTGGACGCCTACAATATCACCTCGCCTGACCCCAAAGGGATTGGTATGAGACGCGCCTTTCAGATGGCCTTAAAAAATTCTAAAATAAAACCATCCGATGTGGATTATATCAATTTGCACGGAACCGGTACCCGATCAAATGATGAAGTTGAAATCAATGCAGTTCGTATGGCTTTTGGCGATTGCGCAGCCAACATTCCTATGTCATCCACCAAAGACAGGCATGGGCATGCCATTGCTTCGGCCGGCATTCAGGAATTTTCAATTTTAGGTCTTTGTATGGAAAATGATTTGATTCCTTGCAATGTTAACCTTGAAAAACCTATTGGCCACGGAGAAGTTGATTTGGTAAAAGGTAATAATCGCACCAAAAAAATTAATATCGGGCTTACAGCCAATTTTGCATTTGGCGGAGTAAATACTGTAATTGCCGTTAAAAAAATATAAGTATGAAAGCAGATTTAAAAAACAAGGTTGTAATTGTTACGGGAGTAACCGGTGGTATAGGCAAATCAATTTGTTTTGAATTTTTGGCTGAGGGAAGTATTGTGTATGGCGTATATAGGGGCAATGCTGATAAATTAAATGAGATTTCGGATTGGGTTAATGAAAATAAACAACACGAAGGAAAATTCTACCCGCTGCTAATGGATATTACCTCAAAAGATTCAGTGACCATCGGAATTCAAAGTATTTTGGATGAGCATAAAAAAATTGATGTATTGGTAAATTGCGCCGGATTTTCATTTGAAAGACCATTTCAAATAACCGATGAGGATGAATGGAACAAGATTATCGAAATTAATTTGTCGGTACCGGCACGCTTATGCAGGCATGTTTTAAAACCCATGTTCAAAGAAAAAAGTGGCGCTATTGTTAACGTCTCAAGTATTTTAAGCACCCGTTTTGGAAGAGGCAATGTTGCTTATGCATCAGCCAAGGCCGCATTAAACAGATTTACACAGGCATTGGCTTCTGAGGTAGGTCTTAAAGGAATTAGGGTTAATGCCGTTTGTCCGGGTGTTATTGAAACCAAAATGAGTACAGGGCTAAATATGCGATTTGGCGATTTACTAAAAGAAGCAACCCCTTTACAAAGAAACGGAAAACCTGAAGATATAGCCAAAGCGGTTGTTTTCCTTTCTTCACAAAATATGGCAGGATTTATTACAGGTGCTACCTTGAATGTAGATGGCGGAAGAAGTATTTAAAATTATAAACACAATGGATGAACAAAAAATTTTCGAAAAAGTAAAAGACGCCATCTCTGTTTCCTGTGGTATTGATAAGGAAACAATTACCCCCGACTCCACACTTTTTAATGATTTAGGGATTACCTCTATTGATTTGGTGGATATTATGTACACCCTCGAAAACGATTTTAATATTACACTCAATGTTAGTGAAATTGAAATTGAATCACGAAAAGAAATGGATGGTGAACCTTTTGAAGTGGACAATATTATTACCCAAAAAGGTCTTGATGTATTGAAACGCAAGTTTCCCGAAATGCCTGAAGAGAAGTTAATTCATGGTTTAACAATTTATGAAATTGCTTATCTGATAAATGTGAGTATGCTTTGCAGCATGATTTCATATAAACTAAAGCAAATTGACGAGCAGAAAAATGAAACCGGCAATTAATAAAAATATTCCTAAATTTTATCGTTTAAAAAAAGGAAAAACACTCTTCGCTTTTGGCGATGAAATGGGTATGGTTCCTGTACTTAACAGCACGTTAAATAAGTTTCAAACGGAAGTAATTGAACAATGCGGCGCACAGCTTTTTGATATTTCTGATACGAAGGAAATAAACGAAACAGAATATTTTGTTTTTGATGAAGATTTATTTTTTACTTTAAAATTTGTTTCTTCCCTTATTGATATGGCTTTAAAAGAAGGCATTTCATTCCGAACAACCCTTTCAGAAAACACGTTCAACGAGCGATTTGTTCTGCCACATACAACTGAAAAAAATGAAAATCTAACGTTCAATTTTTTTTATATAACTCATAAGCCTGAACGTATTATTAATAAAACTATTCTTCAAACTTTTTACCCGCACTATATCGAATTGCCTGATCAAATTGTGAAAGGTGGGAAATATCATACCGACCAATGCGATACTTTTATTTGCCGAATAGCTTCACCATTTCATTTACTCCAACTAAATCTTGCCGTAAATTTTATGAGATTGGTAAAAGTCAGGAATAGATTTCCTCAATGGATGGTGGATAAATATGCCCCTAATTATTCGAGGCTTCGCAACAGATCCTTAAAATCATTGAACAAATTTGGAAAGCATTGCAAAATCCATCCACGGGCTATAATTGAAAATGCCATTTTGGGCCATAATGTTTCGGTAGGTGCCAATGCTATTATTCGAAACTCCTTTATCGGCGATGACTCCCATATTAATGATAATGTTTCGATAATGAATTCGGTTTTGGGAAAAAGGAATGTCATTGCCAATGGCAATCATATCAATCTTTGCCTTACTTATGATGATGTATTTCTTATTCACGGCCCTTATCAGTTCTCAGTTTTTGGCCGGTCATCCGCAGTATTTGCTGTAATAAACTGTGATATACGATTGGATCAAAAAAATATTTCTATTCCTACCGATGTTGGAATTCTTGATTCGCTACAGCCGCTTTTGGGTATTGCCTATGGCCATTTTTCGAAAGTAGGTGGAGGAAATATTATTGCAGCCGGAAGAATTATTCCTAATCACAAACATATTTCACCTCCTGATACAATAATATTAAATGTAGATTAATTGGAAACAAAGCTAAATATTATACTGTTAGGAGCGACAGGATTCACAGGCCAATTGATTGCTGAAAATCTTTGCAAAGCTTGCATTCCTTTTTGCCTTAGCGGGAGGTCAAATGATAAATTGACTGAAATAAAAGCAAAGTTAAAAACCAATCTCCCCGTTTTAAATTTAGATATAAATAATAAAACTGAAACTGAGAATACATTAAAAAAATTCGATTTAATTATTAATTGTATTGGCCCCTTTAATTTATATGGAGCAAACGTTTTAAATTTTTGTATTGAAAATGGCAAAACCTATATTGACATTACCGGTGAACAAAATTTTGTTAAAAATTCAATGGAACGAAATGATGAGGCTAAACAATCGAACGCCACAATTATTCATTCTGTTTCTTTCGAATCGTGTTTGGCTGATCTTATGGCATCTCAATTTCTTGACACGTCCTTGTCCTATTCCGATATTTCTACCTATTATTCGTTTTCAAAATCAAAACCATCCAAAGGAACCCGCTTAACGATGCAAATTTCGAAACATTTTCCTTCCTTTAATCTTATCAATGGCCAATACAATGAATCCGCCTCACTTAGTTTTAGTGAAGATGTGGTTTTTGATATTGCTCCCTTCTCTAACAAAGCCTTTTTTATGCCATATCCCGAAGTTTTATTTTTTAAAAAGAAATATAATATTGGTAGCTCAGCAAGTTTTCTTTTGGTTAATAATTCGGAAGCCTTTTTTTTAAAAGGCGCAAGCAGCGAACCCGGATATTCTATCGAAACTATTTTAAAAAAGCCTGTACTTCAGCACCACCACTTAAGTCCTGTCGAAAAATCTTCTCAGCAGTTTACACTTACCCTAAAGGCCATATTACACGATGGACATAAATTTATAAATCACATTACAGGGCAGGATATGTATGGACTTACGGCCTATTTGGTTTCACGTTCTGTATCAAAAATCAGTGAAGGAATGCAGTTGCCAAAAGGTGTAATTACCCCATCAGAAATGGGGGGATGGGAAGGAATTTGGGAAGAATTAAAAAAAGAAAAATATATAAATTAATAGCTATGAATTCTATTAAAATAATAAGCTTTCCTCTGTTTCAATTCCTGTTTTTGGGGCTTGCTTTTTATTTGGTTGATAAAAATTTTACACTCTCTTTAGTTATGGTATTTTGTGCCTCAGTGTTTCTGAATTTTTCATTACACATAAGCTATCATTACCATGTTCATTTTAAATCACGTTATAAAATGGCCAATTTTTTAATAGAAATCGCTGCCTCACTATTGATGGGAATTCCATTTCATTATTACCAAATGAGCCATTTAAATCATCATAAATATGATAATAAGCTTGGAGATTTTACGTCAACCTGGAAACAAGAAAATGGAAATCCAATTGCTAAAAGTTTCTTTATCTACTGCTTTCTTTGGCCATTGGCCGGCGAAATCAGATTAAAAAAACAAATTGAATTAGCCAAAAGCGAAGGGTATTTTAACCGAAGAAAGGAACTGAAAATGAAACTGGAATGGCTATTTATTTTTGCCTTTATCGTTTTTCTTTTCTACCTTAATGTGCTTTATGGATTCGCATATATAATGATGGTTTACACCGGTTGGAGCATGATAGCCATGCATAATTTTGGTCAGCATTTACCAGAAAAATATGGGGAACTTAAAGCCAACTCCTATTATAATAAACTGTATAATTTTTTATTTATAAATAATGGCCTGCACCTTGAGCATCACGAAAAACCCGGATTAAAATATTGGGAGCTTAATTCTGAAAACAAAGGCAAAATTGAACATCCGCATTTGGTGGAAGGATTGTATTTTTCATCCAAACCTAAACAAGAAGAAAATGATTAAAGCCTGTATCAAAATCCTTGTGCTAAAGCGAAAATGGTTTTTCTATTGCAGCCTTTTAGTCATATTTTTTTTAGGATTTGTTTCATCCATTCCTACGTTTGACGGAAACCTTGCTGGATTTGATATTAAAGGGAACACCTATTATACAACATCACTTAGGATAAATAAATTATTTGGAGGCCAAAATAAAGTTTACCTTAAAATTTCACCATCTCAGGATACTCTCAAAAATGTTTTTATAGGGGTGCAAAAATTGGAGAAAAATTTAAGGGAAAAATTTCCTGATGCTAAATTAATTTCATTACGTCAGTTTTATTATGGGATGTTTTATAAATCTTCAAATAATAAAACCTCACTTTCCGATTTTTTAACCAATGCTTCTTCCTATCCTGTGCTCAATGATTTAATAAGCGATGATAAAAAATCATTTCTTTTAGTAATGTCACTCGATTCATTTAAGAAATTCGATCTTGTTCAATTTAATTCAATTATCCATCGCCCGTATTACGGTATCACTACTATTAAGGCATTAAGTTTTTATCATATTAAAGAAACCATTGAAAAGTATATTCGGCGCGACTTATTCGTTCTCTCCCTTACCATTATTGGATTTTTTGTAGTTTTCTTTCTTTTCATTTTCCGAAAACTGCGAGCCGTGTTTTTTACCTTTTTTATGGTTAGTATTTCCATTTTTTCATCCTTATTTTTCTTCTGGATTTTCGGTTTTCATCTTAATCTGGTAACAATCCTTGTCATTCCGGTTGTGCTCGTTCTCTCATTATCCGACTCAGTTCATTTGCTTAATGGGTATATTTCGTTTTCTGATATTGAAGATAAAACTGAACGAATAAAAAAGGTGGTAAGTCATTATATCGTTCCATCCTTTTATTCATCGGCTACCACTTCGGCAGCTTTTTTAACATTTTATTTTTTTAATGATTCCGAGTTTATTCGTGAATTTGGATTAATAACCGGGCTTTGTTTGATGGTTGAATTTTTATTGACTTTTCTAATGGCACCGTATCTGTTGCAATTTATAAATGTTGAAAAAATAAGAACTGGCCGAATAAGTGGATTTAGTAATTATCTACAAAAAAATCAAAAAGCATTTTCTTTCATTTTTATTTTTCTTTTCATTTCTTCCTTTTTCTTTATCCATAATCTAAAATTTAAAAGTTCAGGCGAGATGTTTTTTCCAAAAGATTCAGAACTTTATAAATCGCATAATGAATTTAAAAATGATTTCTATTCACAATTAAAGTTGGATATTTTGGTTGAAAATAAATCGAATACATCCGATTCTGTTCAGAAGAATAATTTAACTAATAATGTTATCGCCATAACCAAAATTTTCAGAAACACTAGAAACGTGGTGAGAGTAAATTCGGCGACCGATAATATTTATATCCAATCGGCTTTTGGAATTTCATTAAATTTTTATGAAAAATTGGGTGACAAAAACCCATATTACAACGAACCTGGCAATATTTACCGAATAGAGGTGAAAGTGAAAGATCCCAATATAATTAAGGAATATGTGAAGACTATATTACCGGCTATCGAAAAACAATTTCCGGATTGTAAAATTTCCTATTCCAGTCCTGTTCTTATAATGGATTATGTAAATAAAAAAGTTTCCGGTTCGTTGGTCAACTCCCTGTTAACCTCATGTTTTTCCATTTTACTGATGATTTTTTTACTTACACGTTCCATTAGCCTTACCTTAGCCAGCCTTCTTCCTAACTTAGTGCCTTTGTCAATAATTGTAATTCTTTACACCTTATTAGGGTTCGAAATAAATATACTCACTGCTATTACTGCCGTGGTTTGCCTGGGTTTGCTCGATGATGATACCATTCATATTTTATACCGCCGCCTGTGGTTAAAAGAACCTTTGGCCGAACTCTCATTCAGTATTTTATCAACCGCCATTCTTTTGTCGGCCGGATTTGGAATGTTTTATTTTAGCAGTTTCAAACCTACACAGGTATTTGGGCTGGTAAGTGCCTTAATATTTTTATTGGGTGTAATTTGTGAACTTACGTTAATGCATTGGATTATTGATTTTTGGTTTAAAAAAAACAGCACAAAAAAATGAAAACGGATAAGGCAGCATATCAAATTTTGGTAAATGGCAATCAGGCTGTAGCTTGGGGTGCATTAATGGCTGATGTTGATTTTGTTTCACATTATCCCGGGTCGCCGGTCAATTTTGTTGAACGTGATCTGAGATTATTAGCGGCCAAATATAAACCAACCATTAAATTTAACGATTCGCTCAATGAACATATTGCCGCACTTTCGGCTGCCGGAGCCAGTTTTTGCGGGGCTCGCAGTTTGGTGGTGATGAAACATGTAGGACTGAACATAGCTGCCGATCCGTTTAATTACATTGGATACACAGGTGTAAAAGGCGGAATGGTAATAATAGTAGGTACCGACCCCGGAGCCAATTCAAGTACAGGTGAGGAAGATGTGCACTGGTTTGTTAATCAATTTAATTTTCCGTTGTTTGAACCAACATCTATTGTTGAAATTTTTAAATATGTAAAAGAGGGTTTTGAATTATCGGAAAAATATGAGATTCCGGTTTTGATTTTTCTTCCGGCCCGATTATGCTACAATAATGCTTTTATTGAGGTTCCCGCAAATCCTTCTTCTTCAAAGAAATTTTTTTATTTTGAAAAGGATAAAAATAAATATATAAATGTAGGCCAACGAGCTGTAAAAAATCATAAACTGCTTTTAGGAAAAATAGAAACGATCGGAAAGCAAAATTTTATAGCCAAACGATTTTTTAACGAGCTGGCCGTAATTGGGATTATCACCCGCGGTATGGCTTTTGGACATACCTATGAGTCGGTAGAAATTTTGAAAATCGAGGATAAGGTTGATTTACTAAATCTGGATCTTGTTTTTCCATTACCCAAAAAAGAGATTCTCGAATTTTGTAAAAATAAATCTGAAATATACTGCATCGAAGACCAGGATGGTTTTATGGAAAATACTATCAAAATGGAATTGTTCAATGATATTGATGCTAAAATTTATGGGAAAAATATATTTCAAAAACACGGTGAACTTCAGTTTGATGAAGTCTATGAATTTTTGGCCCATAAATTTGAAATTGAAATTGAGAAAGTAATACTTCCCGATATAAAAGTACCCGAACGATTAGGTACATTTTGCGAAGGATGTCCGCATACAGCCTCATTTTTCTCTATTGATACGGCCTTAAAAGATGTGGACGGCATAATAGGAGGCGATATTGGTTGTTCGTCATTGCCACCTTTCAGGGCCGATTGGCTGCTGTGCATGAATGCCGGCATCGGTATTTCACAAGGAATGGCGCAGATTCTTGACGAGCAAGTTGTTTTTTCAACCGGAGGCGATGGTAGTTTTTTTCATGCCGGATTGATATCCCTCATTTCAGCAGTTCAAAATAAAATAGATCTTATACATATTATTTTTGATAACAAAACTATAGCAATGACCGGTCATCAAAAGTCGCCATCATCTGAAAATTTAGATATGGTTCAATTGCTTAAATCCATTGGCGTTGACAGGGTAATTGAAGCATTTGCCTATGACCCAAACGATTTTACAAATAAATTAAAAAATGAAATTGGCAAGCAAGGAGTTCGTGTATTTTGGGTAACCGGCGGCTGTGTAAGGATAAAAAATGATTATATAGAAGGCCGAAGAAACACCTTGTCGCCCCAAATTGATAGTACAAAATGTTTATCATGCACCTTGTGTTACGAAGAGTTGGCCTGTCCTGCAATTGTAAATGAAGGTGAATTTGATTTGAAATTGAAAATTGATTTAGACCGATGCATGCGGTGTGGCGTGTGTTATGAAATATGCCCAAATGGTGCTATAACAATAAATACGAAAGTTTCCCTTTATGAATACTGAAAATACCATAAATATTATCATATCAGGAATTGGAGGACAAGGAGTTTTTTCGCTTACAAAAGTAATTTGGAACCTGTGTGCAAAATATGATTTCAAGTGTCAAGGCTCTACTTTTAAGGGTGGTGCACAAAAAGCAGGATCCATACATTCAGAAATGAGAATATTTTTTAATAAAAACCAGGCTTGCCAAAATTATTCAAATCAAATAAGAAAGGGAACTCTCGATTTAATAATAGGATTGGAACCATGGGAAACTTTGCGCTATGCCGATTATTTTAATAAAAATACAAAAGTATTGGTAAATAGTGTTGAAGAACCCCTTTATGTTGAGAGGTTTTTGAAAGAAAAATCCGATAATCCTATTTTAGAATTAAAAAAGATCCTTACCAAAATAATAGAATTTGATTTTTCAAAAGAAGCAATTAAAGAGTATGACGATATCAGGATGGTTAATTATCTCATGCTTATGAAAGCTATCCAGGTCGGATATTTACCATTTAAGGAGGAGGATGCAACCGAAGAATTTTTATCACTAATTTCACCTATAAAACAAACGTAACATTATGGATTGGAGAAAAGACTCACGAGAAGCCACGCATTGGCATTTTGATTTAGACAAAAACAAAACGGAATGTGAATTATGTCCGAGAAATTGCAGCCTTAAAGAAGGCCAAATGGGTTTTTGCCTTGTTAGAGGTAATGTGAAAAATGCTATGCATACTTATAACTATGGAAGGTCGGTGCAGGCCACCGAGGAATGTATCGAAACCGAGGCGGTCAATCATTATATGCCGGGTGCCAAAATTTTGAGCATGGGCAATGTGGGCTGTATGATGGCTTGCTCGTATTGTCAGAATTGGCAAACCTCTCAAATAAAACATCTCAATTCGGATAATGTAAAAATTTATACGCCTCAAGAGGTTATTGATATTGCTCTTTCCAATAATATTGAGGTAATATCCTGGACGTATAATGATCCGGTAGTTTGGCAGGAATTTGTGGTTGATACATCACGACTTGCCAAAAAGCATGGTATTACAACACTCTATAAATCGGCCTTGTATATTGAAGCCGCTCCGCTAAAGGAACTGATTGAGGTAATTGATATATTTAGTATTTCTTTAAAATCAATGAATGAAGAGGTTTATAAAAAAATTACCAAAGGCGAATTAAAACCTGTTTTAAGAGGGATAAAACAAATTGCCCAATCAGGAAAACATCTTGAAATTAGTCAGTTAGTGGTAACTGAACTTAATGATGATGGAATTGATGCCCGAAAAACTGCCATCTGGATGCGTGAAAATGTGAATCCTGATGTCCCCTTGCATTTGGTAGCTTATCATCCGGCGTTTAGATATGACAAACCAAGAACATCCATTGAAACCTTATTTAAATTGAGGGATATTGTTTTGGAAGAAGGAATAAAATATTGTTATCTTGGTAATGTTTATTCAGATAATGTGAGCAATACATTTTGCAAAAAATGCAATCATAAATTGGTTGAACGTTTTGGCCTTACCGTACACGTAGTTGGATTAAATAATACAGGTAATTGCACGAATTGCGGCGAAATTTCACCCATAAAAAGACCATTGGACGGGCAACGAAATAGCGTAAAAGATTATTCAACGTTTAGCGAAAATCAGAAATTTGAATATGAATGGAACAGAGAGGTAAATAGCTTGCATGTAGTGATGGAGGATGTTGACAAAAGAGATGTTTTATTAAGAATAAATCGTTTTCCTAAAAATAATATTGAATACATTGAAATGAACCATGGGCTTGAACGGGTTATAATATCACGAAGTGGTCAAACGGATGAAAGAATTATTATTTCGGCTGATACAGCTCGAAAAATCCATTTCCTGCCGGTACTCGACCGGGCGCATTTTCCCGTGGTGGAAGATGCAACTCATGAGAAAAAATATTTGAATTAATTATGGATAAAATATCTAAACTTTTACATTCCCGAATAGATGACCGCGATGCATTTCCTGTAGTAACCCCTATTTATCAGGCAAGCGCTTTTCAATCGCATTCCCCGTTTTTTTATACCCGAAAAAACAATCCCAATGTACAGGAAATGGAAAATGCAGTGGCTATATTGGAAGAAGCTAAATTTTGTGTAGGCACCAGCACTGGCATGTCGGCTATAGCAATAGTGCTCGATCTTTTGGTTTCCGGAGGCACCTTGGTTGTAAATAAGGATGTGTATGGGTGTTCGTTAAAAACGTTTCAAAAGTTTACATCTAAACTTGGCATTAAACTTTTAGCACTCGATCTTTCATTAGATAAAAATTTAAATTTAATACCCAAGGATACCCAAATGGTTATTTTTGAAACGCCAACAAATCCTTTTCTGAAGCATTTAGATATTCAAAAAATATCAACTTATACCAAAAGCCTTAATCCAAATGCAATAATTGTGGTTGACAATACCTGGGCTACACCCTTATTCCAACAACCATTGAAATGGGGGGCCGACATTTCTTTGCACAGCGGTACTAAATATTTTGGTGGTCATAGTGATGTGATGGGCGGATTTATAGTAACGGATAACGAAACCCTTCATAAGAGTTTTTTGGATCAACGCTTTTTTTTCGGTGCCATATTAGAACCATTTAGTGCCTGGCTTTTAAAACGAAGCTTACAAACGTTTGCCTTACGGATGCGGGAACATCAACGAGTAACCCATGAAATGAAGTCTTTTTTGGAAACTTTGCCTCAAATAATCAAAGTTTATTATCCGGAAATAGATGGCAAACAACTCACCGGCTATGGAACTCTTTTGTTTTTTGATTTAAGAGAGGATTTGATTCCTCATTATCCTGAATTTGCAAAGGCATTAAACCTGTTTGATACAGGAACAGGCATGGCCTGTGTCACGTCCATGATTGCCCAACCGTATTCGGGCAGTCATAGCTCATTATCTGACAGTGAAAAATTAGA
>CAYHCM010000066.1:15508-16811 GCA_964355045.1 uncultured Chitinophaga sp.
TTGCCCAACCGTATTCGGGCAGTCATAGCTCATTATCTGACAGTGAAAAATTAGAAATGGGATTAGGGAAAGGATTGGTAAGGATGAATTTTGGATTTGAGAATACAGATGATTTGAAAAACGATATTATACAGGCTTTCGAAAAAATAGAAAACGGTAAAGGCTAAAATTAAACTGATAAATTAAATCATGGCAAATAGAATTTTAGCTTTGGATAATTTAAGAACATTTGCCGGTATGCTGCGTTGTTGTATCCATGCTTCAGTTCCTTATATGGTCTTTCAGCTCGATTTTTGGCCTGTACAAGAAGAGCCGGGCATGTTGATTTTAGATTATTTCGTTTTTGTCTTTCACTCCATTATCGAAGAATTATTTTTTTTTATAGCCGGCTTCGTTGCCTTTAATCAGATGGTAAAATATAGCTACGGAACATTTATCCGAATTAAATTAAAACGAATAGTATTGCCATTTGCTGTGAGTATGATTGTTTTAATCCCAATTGTATTAGCCTGTTTCGGTTTTGTTTTTGTAAAAAATAATGGAACTGAAACTTCAAATGGGGTTTTTACTATTTATATTCAAAGTTTTAAAGTATTGTGGCGATTGAAACTACCAACGGCACATCTTTGGTTTTTGTATTATCTCGCCCTGTATTACTTTTCATTTTCAACCCTAATATATTTTTTCCGAAAGTATCGGATCAAATATAATTTAGATTTTATTTTTCAAAAAAGATTTTATCCGAGGCTTATTCCAATTCTGCTTTTTTTGCCGCTCGTTTGTCTTATGTTTATGGAAAAATGGTATGTTATCAATTCATTTAATATGATTCCGCAGCCATTATTTTTTTCCTATTTCTTTCCGTTTTTTTTAATAGGTATGCTAACTGTGAGGCACGATTGGCTTATAGGATTGGTTGTAAAATATAAAAACAGTCTGATGATTTCAGGTTTTGCAATTTCGCTGGGTGCAGGAATACTTCAAGGGTTTTACAGAGATCCTTCACATCCTTATTATCAGCAATTAGGCTATCTGGCTAAAATTAGTACATATCTCGTTACGCTAACATTGGGAGGCGGCTTAATGGGATTTTTCTTTTCGTATGGAAACAAAAAACTTCCGTTATTAAATGCCTTGATTCCATCAAATTACTGGTCATACCTTGTTCATTTGCCAATAGTAATTGTGGCTCAGGTAATAATGTATTATTATTTACCGGTACCCGTAATACTAAAATTTTTGATATCGTTAAGTGTAAGTTTTTTATTACCCTATTTAATGTTTAGATACCTGCTTCCAAAAT
>CAYHCM010000066.1:16911-19410 GCA_964355045.1 uncultured Chitinophaga sp.
CTAATATTTATTTTTCGTGGTAAGATATTTTGTCGCAGACCTTTTTCCACAGCCTAAGTAAAGTTTTCAAAATAACTTAAACAAAAGGCCTCCGAAAAATGATCAATATTCAAATTTCAATTCTCAATTTTCAAAACCTAACGGAAGCTAATTTATAGTGCGAAGCCCATTGAATATTGGATTTTGAGTATTGTTTATTGAATATTAAAAATCTTTCTTACAAAAATTTTATAAATAAGATGTCGAAGTTATTTCGGAAATATTACTAAGACGGTGGGTGAGGGAGATTTTATTTGAAATTATAAACCAGCTTCAATCGCACAAGACACTTTCCTATTCTGATGTGCTATGCTTATAAGTTACATTGTTATTAAACCTGTGAAATAAAATATTTGCGAAACCAATTAGTTGCACATATATTTGAAGCCGATTAGTTTCACAAATAGAAGAGTATAATTATGAGACGAGATATTTTTCAGGCCATTGCCGATCCCACCCGACGGGCTATTATTTTACTTATTGCATCACAGGCAATGACACCTAAGGCTCTTGCTCAGCACTTTGATACATCACGTCAATCCGTTTCAAAACATTTGCGAATATTAACAGAGTGTCAAATTTTAAATCAAAATCAATCGGGTCGTGAAATATATTATCAACTCGATGAAAGCAAAATAAAGGAAATAGACATGTGGCTTGACCAATTCAAAAAAATATGGGAAAGCCGCTTCAATCAATTGGACAAAGTATTATTAACCTTAAAAAAACAATAAATATGAACGAAAATTTAACATTTGATTTTGTAGTAAACAAGGAAAACAACACAATCACAGTAAAAAGAGAATTTGCGGCCGAACTCCCATTAGTTTGGGACGCTTACACCAAAAGCGAAATACTTGACCAGTGGTGGGCACCCAAACCTTGGAAATCAAGAACAAAAACAATGGACTTTAGTGAAGGTGGACATTGGATTTATGCAATGGTGGGACCTGATGGCGAAGAACATTGGGCCCGGGCGGAATTTAAAAACATTCAGTTTCAGAAAAAATACACAGGTTTTGACGCTTTTGCAGATGCGAACGGCAATCTGAATAAGGATTTGCCACAATCCAAATGGGAAGTAACTTTTACAAACCAAGGCCAAATTACGCTTGTTGAATTCCATATTTCATATGACAATTTAGCGCAACTGGAAGCTACAATTCAAATGGGTTTTAAAGAAGGATTGACCATGGCCATGGAAGGATTAGACGAACTATTGGCCGCACTTAAAAAAAAACTTCATAAATTTTGATTAATAGTATTACATGATAATTATCCTCTTAGCCTGGTTATCTCATTATTTAGTGCTTAAAGCTGCCGGCAATTTATGCCTGCGTTTTTTTCCTTCTGCTAAATTCTCATGGTTTGATGAATTGCTTACAGGCTTTTGTGTGCTTTCTTTTTTTGCCGTAATTCTTTCGCTATTCATACCGGTTAATGCCTGGACTCATCTGGTTCTTCTAATTTTTAGTTTTTTTTATTTGGGTGTTAATAAAATTTTATTTCCTAAAATTAAGCTTAATTATGGACAAATTATAATTGCAGTCATCATACTAATATTAGCAGTACCAATTCCCAATCATGGTGATAGCGCTTTTTATCACGCACAGGCTGTAAAATGGATTGAGCATTATAAAGTAGTTCCGGGATTAGGTAATTTTTTTGGTCGTTTAGCCTTCAATTCTACATTTTTTAATACACAAGCCCTGTTTTCATTTTATCCCTTTAGTGGTATTCCTTCGCGATTTTTAAATAGTTTTTTAGTTCTCAATTGGTTTTTACATTTATTCAATATGGCGAACAATAAAGATGAAAAATTCAATATCCGATTGCTTGCAATTCTATTTGGCAGCATTACTTTATGCATCACTCGGGGATGGGTTTCTACCATAGCGCCCGATGTGGCCGTAGGTTTATTTATGGTTATTCTCAGTTTCAAATTAGCTAATGGATTATTTTTCAATTCGCATTCATCGCCTGCCTATTTGATATTATTATTTTTTACAGCTATTTCCATCAAACTTCCGGCGGCTTTACTTTTGCCGGTTATTGTATTTTATTTGGGTATAAATAAGATGCTGAAATGGCAATATATTCTTATTCCGCTAACAGTAATGCTGCCTTGGTTAATTCGAAATATAATGCTATCAGGCTATTTAGTTTATCCCTATTTGCCAATGATTATTTGGCAACCTGATTGGATGGTTCCTCCTGATTTGGTAGCCATTGAGCGAAACTGGATAACCAGTTGGGCCCGAATACCTAAAGGCCAGTGGCAAGATGTTCTTTCATTGCCTTTCAGCAAGTGGTTTCCGCATTGGTTTTTTAGCCAGTATTTAATAAATAAAGTTTTGGTCATAAGTTTTTGTATTACGATATCAGGTTTAATAGTTCAAATTATTAAAAATCAATTTTATAAAATCAAAACAGCTCCTGTTTCCAAAATTCTTTTAATAT
>CAYHCM010000067.1:0-18916 GCA_964355045.1 uncultured Chitinophaga sp.
TGGAATTATATAATAAAGAATACTTTGTAAATATTATTTCGTTACAGAGCCTTAGAATCATTGTTTTTGGCTAAAAAATTTAATCAAGTACTAAAATTAATAAACCAAAAAATTGAAAAGGAATTAGATTGGAAAATCAATCCAGAAGATTCTTATTCTCCAAGATATGACGATTTTACACTGACAGATTCAACTCTAAAAATATTTTACATTTATATGCCATCAGGCTCAAGACAAGTTTATGGAATCCTTGACATAACCTTAATCGAGCTAAGCCAATATTTAATTTATAGAAGAAAGAAGTGAATCAAAAAGTAGTTAAAATTTAAAAATTCAACTTGATTTCCCAAACCACCATAGAAAAAATCCTTGCCATGGCTGACATAGCCGGTGTGGTTGGAGAATTTGGAATCCCTAAAAGTTTTAGGTGAATAAAACAAACCAAATATTTTATCTTTGTCACATGAATAATTTAAAAACCATAGAGAAGAAAATAAGCCAATTGCCACCAAGCTTAGTAGGTAAATTAGGCGACTATCTCGATTATTTATTATCGCAAAAAGTAGTTAAAAAAGAATCAAAAGTTTTAAGTCAGGGCTGGGCTGGTGGGCTAAAAGAATTCAAAAAAAAGTATTCATCCATTGAATTACAAAAACTATCTATGGAATGGAGAACCAAATAAATTATCTTGTTGATACCAATCTTTGGCTTGAACGTCTTTTAGATCAAGAACAAGCTGAAACGGTAAAAGAATTTTTAGATACAATACCTTCCGACAATTTATATCTATCAGATTTTTCGTTGCATTCCATCGGGGTAATATTAGATAGATTAGAAAAAATTGCGCTATTCAATAATTTTATATCAGATTTATTTTTAGATGGCAATGTATCTTGTTTGGGTATTGAACCCCTTGATAATATTGATGTTTCTAAATTAATAACTGACAAAAATTTAGATTATGACGATGCTTATCAGGTAGCGGTTTCCCAAAAATATAATATTGAGATAGTAACATTTGATAAAGATTTTAAGAAAAGCGGGATTAAAACTTTAAGCCCAAATGAAGCCTTAGAAAAATACAAAACACTTAATAAATAGTTAAAATCTGTTAGAACCTATTTCAGCAAATAGCGTAAACAATTTAGCCATAAAGCCATTTAATAATTCCCTTGATATCCCAAACCACCATAGAAAAAATCCTTGACACGGCAGATATAGCCGATGTGGTTGGAGAATTTGTAACTCTTAAACGTAGGGGTGTTAATTTAATGGGCAATTGCCCTTTTCACGATGAAAAAACGCCATCGTTCGTGGTGTCGCCTACCAAAGGAATATTTAAATGTTTTGGATGTGGCAAGGCTGGTAATTCTGCCGGGTTTATTATGGAACACAATGGGATGAGTTATCCCGAAGCCCTGCGATGGCTGGCTGCCAAATACAATATTGAAATAGAAGAAGAAAAAGCCAACCTTGAACAAATTGCCCAACAAAAAACAGACAGGGAAGCATTATTAACCGCCATTTCATTTGCCAATAAATATTATATGGACCTTTTGCAAAATAATGAGGAAGGTAAAACCATTGGCAAAACTTACTTTATAGAACGGGGCCTTAGGGAAGATACGATTGAAAATTTTGAACTGGGATATGCTAAAAGAGAATGGCGGCATTTTTTTGATACTGCTGTCAAAGGCGGTTTTGAAATTTCCATTTTAGAAAAAGCCGGACTTGTAAAAAAGAAGGACAAAAAGGATGAGTCAGATCCTGACGATTATTTTGATGTATATCGCGAACGGGTAACGTTCCCGATTCACGATATTACCGGAAGGGTCATCGCTTTTGGCGCCCGGCAATTAAAAAAAGACGATCGAAGCCCGAAATACATAAACTCGCCCGAGAATGAGGTTTATCATAAATCACGTGTCTTGTATGGGTTGTTTCAGGCCAAAAAAGCGATACGTGAAAAAGATTGTTGCTACCTCACCGAAGGCTATTTGGATGTAGTAACACTTCATCAGAATGGGATTGAAAATACAGTGGCTTCATCGGGAACTTCCCTTACTCAGGAACAGGTAAAACTCATAAGCCGTTTTACAGATAATATAACCATGCTGTATGATGGTGACCCGGCGGGAATAAAGGCAGCACTAAGAGGAACCGATATCATTCTTGAAAATAATTTAAATGTTAGAATAGTGGTTTTTCCGGAAGGTGAAGACCCTGATAGCTATTGCAAAAAAATGGGAGGAACGGCTTTTGAAGATTATATTAAAGCTAACCAAACCGATTTTATAATTTTTAAAACCAGGCATTTATTGGGCGAAACCGAAGGGGACCCGATTAAAAAAGCCACCGTGATTCGTGAGGTGGTTGAAAGTATTGTAAAAATTCCAGACCCAATTAAGCGGAGCGTTTTTATAAAAGCTACAGCTAATATGCTCGATATGGATGAGCAAATTTTAATTGCCGAAACAAACCGTTTGCGATTAAAAGGCAATGAAAAAGCTGCCAAACAAATTGAACATGAATTTGAAAACCTAATTATAAATGAAGACGGGATTTCAGAAACTGTCATCAACATTCATGAATCGCGTGAAAAAGCAATCATTCGTTCATTGGTGCTTTTTGGAAATTTGCCACTTGATGATGAAAATTTGGTGGTTAAATTTATCCTAAACGAAATAGAAGCAGACGGTCTTGAATTTACTAACATTCAGTTTAATGAAGTAGTAACTGCCACTAAAATATATTTTGAAGCCAATGGTTTTGTAGATGAATATTTTTTTAAAAATAATGAATTAACGACGCAAATAGCTTCAGATATTATTATTGATTCGCAAAAACATTTGCTTAGCCCTCGCTGGGAAACAGATGCAGAAAAACAAATTAAAACCGATTTGGATAATTACAAAAACGAAGTGGTTTATAACTTGAACTACCTAAAGCTTTCGCATATTTCCAAATTATTAAAGCAAAATAATGAAAAACTGAAAGTAAGTGTTACCGAGGATGAACAAATCCAACTCATGGAAATTCAGAAAACTTTGCTCGAAGTGAGAACTCAATTAGCAGCCATGCACGGAATTATAATTCATTAATTAATTTTTTCTTTAGGTTAAAAAATCCATTTTGTAAGCCAACCTATTTTGCCGTTCTTCGCGGGTTGTGATTCTATACTGGTTTTTAATAAATATCCTCTACCTCTCCTTCCGAACTTTTTTCCGCAGGATATATATAATTAACGCAGGTTTATTACCCAAAGGAAAGCCTGTTTTGTTAGCTCCAAATCATCCCAATTCCTTTATGGACGGGGTTTTATTATCGGTTTTGCTTCGCCGAAAATTAAATTTATTAGCCCGTGGTGATGTATTTAAAAAGCCTTTGGCTAACTGGGCTTTGCGTAGTATGAGGTTATTACCAATCTTTCGGTCGGAAGATGGCGCCGGAAATGAACAGGCAAATAAAAATCAACAAACCTTTAATGAATGTTACGATATTTTTAAAGAAAACGGAATGGTTCTTATATTTCCCGAAGGATATTGTGTGAATGAAAGAAGGCTGCGACCTATGAAAAGAGGAGCTTCGAAAATGGCTTTCGAAGCTATTGAAAAATATCCGGATATGGACTTGCAGGTGGTGCCCGTTGGCATGAATTATTCAAATCCCGGCCATTTCAGAGAAGAAGTTTGTATTAATTTTGGGCAGCCCATACCTGTCCAATTTTATTTGCCCCTGATTACGAAAGGCAAAAATTCAAAAGCTATTACCGATTTTAATGCCCGGTTGTATGAGGCTATGGAACGTGAATTGGTTATAATAAAAGAACCGGCAAATGACATAGTGGGAAGCCGGTATTTATTAATGGCCCGCAACCAATACAAACCCGGTTTTTTCGGTTTTTTTAAAAAAATTAAAAAACGTTTTTTAGCAGAAAAACGTGCAGCCAACGACCTAAACAACCTTTCAGAAAACAATCCTGAAAGTTTTGAAACTTTTCGCCGAAACGTTACTGATTATTTTGAAAGCTTGAAAACATTAGGCATTAAGGATAAATATTTTGCAATCCCATTATTTGAAAAAATACTCTATCTTATTTTTACCATTGTGTTTGCTGTACCAGCTATTGCAGGAATGATATTAAATTTTATACCGGTAAGAATGGCGAAAAACATTGCTACCAAAAAGGTTAAAAAAGCCGAATTCTTCGATTCGGTATATATTGGTGCCGCGGCATTGTTAGGTTTTATTTATTCCACATTGCTTGTTATTGTATGTATAATTATTTTCGGATGGGCAGGTTTATTTATAGCCATTGGAATCCGCTTTTTAGGTTATTTATTTTTATTTTGGCACGAAGCAGCCCTCAATTGCAAATACTGGTTTATAGTTTTATTAACCCCGAAAGGCCGAAATATGAACAAAACATTGCGAAGCCAGCGGCAGTTTATTCTTGATTATTTTGGGTAAAATAAAAGATTGTTCATTATTTATTTCAAGACCATTTGAATCTAAAAATAATTAATTTTGTAAAGAAATAAAGAATCATGCCCGAAATTTGTAGATTTTATGGAATAGTGGTATTCATGTTTTTCAATGATCATAATCCTCCGCATTTTAAAATAGTGTTCGGAGAGTTTGAGGCTAATATACTTATTGAAAATGGTGGCTTGTTAAATGGCGATTTTCCAATTAGCAAATTAAAATTAGTACAAGCATGGGCTGAAATTCATAAGAATGATTTGAAAAAAATGTGGGAAAGTAAAAAATTTCATAAAATAAATCCATTAAAATAATGATAAGAATTACAGAAATAGTAGAAGTAAAACCTTTTGAAATAATTTGCAAATTCAATAATGGAGCAGTAAAAAATCTTAAGGTAAAACCATTATTAGATAATCATAAGCATTTGCATGGTATTGACAAACTTTATAGCGAAGATCAATTTCGTAAAGTTAGAATTGGCAAAATGGGTGAATTAGTTTGGGATAATATTATTTCAATATCCTATAATGGTAAAGAAACAGTTTGGGATTATGATATTTCTCCTGAATTTGCCTTAGAAAATTCGGTTCAGTTTAAAATTTAATCTTTTTTGAAACTTTTATCCCATAACACAGTTCAATTGTATAAAACCCCTTAATTATGCAAAAACTTAAATTTAAATTTTCAAAACCAAAAAAAGTAATTCTTATCCTTTTATTAATAAATGGAATTGCCTTTTCAGCTACGCAATCTATTGCCAATAAGTATTCACCATTTAAAGCCACTCAGGACGAAAATAAAAATATGAGTTATATTGAAAAAGGCTGGCAGATAGTAAACTGGAGTTACAATCTTTTGAAATATTTTAAAAAACCAAATACTACTGAAACGCCGGGTTGAAATTTAATACCACATCGCTGCTTCTAAAAATAATTCGGTACAAAATACATCATGCACTCTTTTGGCTGTTTTATTTTGCCTTCTGGATATTTTTGTATGAACCCAATGTAGGGTTCGACAAGGCGTTCGAAAATGCCTTTATCATTATTTTATTGCATGGCTCAGCCGCCTATTTCAACAATTATTATTTAATACCCGCATTTTTAAGGCAACGTCATTATTTCTTATATTTTTTTTCCATTTTTCTAACCATAAGTTTTATCTGTTTTGTTCATATTATTTTTTTACTGTGGGCCGATACCATTGAGGATTCTGAAAAATACAGTCTGTGGAGTATTGAATTTTTTGTGAATGATGCCATTAGCGTTAGTTATACGCTGGCCATTACCATGACCTTAATGTTTTTTAAACAATGGTTTGAAAAAGAAAGGCTGACCGACAGGTTGGAAAAACTGAACATTGAAACTGAACTTAAATTTTTAAAAAGCCAGATAAATCCTCATTTTTTGTTCAATAGCCTTAATAGCGTGTATGCCCTTACGCTTAGTAAAAGTGATAAAGCCCCTGAGGTTGTATTAAAACTTTCAGATATTTTACGCTATATTTTATATGATGGTGGCGAAAAAGTTGTGGAATTAAAAAAGGAAATTGAATATCTGGAAAATTATTTAGAGCTTGAAAAAATACGTTATGCCAACCGACTTGAAACCAAATTGGAAATTGTTGGTGAAGTTTCAGGAAAGGAAATAGCCCCGATGATTTTTTTACCATTTATTGAAAATAGTTTTAAACATGGCGTAAACGCAAATATTGAGAAAACATTCGTAAATATTCATTTTGATATTAATGAGAATGGATTAAAATTTGAAATTGAAAATAATAAACCCGCGCATGTGGTTAGCGAAACCCCCGATTATCAGGGTGGCATTGGAATTAATAATGTAAAAAAAAGATTGAATCTTTTGTATCGCGATAAATATACATTAAGTATAAATGAAGAAGGTGAAACGTTCAAAGTAAATTTGTTTATCCAATGGTAAACGATACATCGGATATATCAGAATCTTAATCATGATAATAAACGGAATTTGGAATTATTGCAATTGATTTGAATAACCTTAAAAAATTTAACCTCATTATATATGAAATGTTTATTGGTAGATGACGAACCTTTGGCTTTGGATATTTTAGAAAGCTATTTAAAAAAAACACCCGGTATGGAGCTTGTAGGCAAATGCAGCAATGCCCTTGAAGCTTCTGAGTTTTTAAAAAATCATAGAATTGATTTGATGTTTTTGGATATTCAAATGCCCGAAATTACCGGGCTTGAATTTATGCGAAGCCTTACCAATCCTCCATTGGTGGTATTTTGCACGGCATATTCCGATTTTGCAGTCGAGGGTTTTGAACTTGATGCCATTGATTATTTGCTAAAGCCGGTTTCTTTTGAACGTTTTACAAAAACCATTGACCGGGCGAAAGAATATTTTTCTTTAAAAAAGAATGACAACGTGGAAGAGCCTGATTTAGAAAATGATTATATTTTTATTAAATCCAATCAAAAGCAAATAAAATTATCATACGACCAGATATTATATGTTGAAGCCTTTGCCGATTATGTAAAACTATATACAGCCGAAAAACGCTATATCACTTTGCAAACTATGAAAAATATGGAAATTAAACTTCCTAAGGAAAAATTCATTAGGGTACATCGTTCGTTTATAGTTGGTTTAAAATACATCAATACATTTAACAGCAGCGAAGTGGAAATTGGTGCTGTAAAAATTCCGGTAGGTAAAAATTATAAAGATGAATTTTTGATAAGAATGAGGAGTAAAAATATTCTTTAGAAATATAAATCTTTCTTATCAAAATTTAGGCGCTACAGGATTTAGAGTGTGGAATTATTAACCTTAGTAAAAAAATTGTCTGCTCATAAAAGACCTTATAACCTTATTAAATCACTAATTCATAATAAGGTAATAAGGTTAATTTTCGCTCTAAATAATAGTTATACTAATGTTTTTAAAGCCTGAAAAGAAATTCTCACTCTAAATCCTGTAAAGCCAAAAATTGAAAAACGGCTGACTCTTTTAATATATGAAATGCCCATGCGAACAAAAAGTAGCAAAAACAAAAAATAAAAAGAAGAAAAAGGATTTGTATATAAAAACATGTTTCAAATCTAAAGGACACCAACCGAGAGCAAAATTAATATAGTTTTTTTCGGTTGGTGACACCAACCGATAGAAAATCGGAACAGGCTTTACAGTACTTGTTCATACTCTAAATATATTTCTACCAATCTTTTGCCCATATTGGGGAATTTAAAATCCCGGTAGGGATTAAATATCGGTAGAAACAATTTCCCAATGAAAAACAAATCCCGAAAGAGATGAAATAAAATATTTGAATTATGAAATCGGTCTAATATTTATTATCGGATTATGAGACACCAACCGATCGCAAAAAGCTATAGAACCGACCAATATTAATCTTATAATAAAAAAAAGCCACCCGAACGGATGGCTTTTTTTTATTATATTTTTTAAAATTATTTACTTGCTCCAACGCGGTGCATTGCACAACGGAAACCAAGTGTAGATAAATCTTGTTCTTCATCTAAAAAACGACGGGTTCCGGGACTCATCCAATAAGCTCTGTCGTTCCAGTTTGCTCCTTTATAAACACGGGCTTTGTTATTAATTAAAGAAGTAACTCCATATTCATAACCTTGCTCGCCATCGGCATATACATCTTCATCAAGATAGCCAATGTTATCCGATTTTTTATAATTACGGCGCATTTTGTTTTCTTCTTCCGTTACCGGAACATAAGTCAAACGGCCTAAACTGTCTTTCACATCCACTATGCCATCGGCATCTAATTTTTTCTTTTTATACACATTACCACGAACAGAATTGAAATCGTTCATATCTTCATAGGACAAAGGACGGTAAACATCCATAACCCATTCGCTTACATTACCACTCATGTTATATAGTCCTACATCATTAGGCCAATAAGAGTGAACATCCTGAGTAATAAACGAAGCATCGTTCAATCGTCCTGCTATACCGGCCTGATCACCTTTGTCGCGTTTAAAGTTAGCCATCATATAACCGGTATTTTTTGCTTTACGTCCCTGATTACGGGTAGTAAGGCCGCCCCATGAATATATTTTTTTAGCATTAATATTTTCATAAGTTGATTGACCTACGTTGGCAAGAGCTGCAAATTCCCATTCGGCTTCAGTTGGCAAGCGGTAGTCGGGAAGCATAATTCCATCTTCCATTCTTACTTTTCGCGGTCCTTTGGAAACAACTGATTTAATGGGACGTTTTCCGGGTTTTCCGTCAAACTGACCCGAAAGATAGGTTGTGGTGTTAAAGTTTTCTTCGTTAACCTGCGCTGCATCGGGCACCAATATACCTTCTCTTATAAGTATATATTCGTTTACTCGGTCAGTTCTCCAAGCTGCGTAAGCTGTAGCTTGCAACCAATTAACCCCAACTACCGGATAATTTTTATAGGCCGGGTGGCGGAAATAATATTCAACATAAGGCTCATTGAAGGCCAATTTATCGCGCCAGCAAAGTGAATCGGGTAATGCCTGTTTTTGCACTTCGGGATAATCAACATACACGCGGCCAAGCCAATGCAAATATTCAAGATAATGCAAATTGCTTACTTCGGTTTCGTCCATATAAAAGGAAGGAACTGTAATTTTACGTTCAATATTATTGTGTTCGTAAGTTACATCCTGTTCGCTCGAACCCATGGTAAACGCACCGCCTTCAACGATTACCAATCCCGGTCCGGTTTCCTGTCCGGCATAATCATGCGTTTCAAATCCACCCCATTTAGCATCATTGTATTTCCATCCGGTAGTGGACGAACGTTCCTTTTTGCTGCATGATGTAGGTAATAAAAAAGCGGCTGCTAATGTGGCTAAGGTTATACTTCTCTTTAAACTCATATTACGATGTTTGTCTATTTTAACGTTAAGATTGCAATAATATTGTATTTTTTTTTATTAGAAAATATTTTTTTAATTTAGTTTATTAAAAATCGGGACAAGTTAATTTTTTATACCGAATAGTTTTGGTAGGAGCACACCATTCAATAGAGGCGGATACCTCATGACTGCCGGGTGCTGCCTGACGGGCAGAAGAAACGGTAAGGTCATAACTGTAGCCGAATTTGAATCTTTCTTTTCTGAATCCAACCAATACCATCAGAGCATCAGAATTTACATATTTGCCAAATGTTTGGCGATACCACAACCCTGTAACCAAAGGCCCTTTATTAAAATAAAAACCTAAGTTTAATTGGGTAAATTTATTTTGAAGCATAAAAAGCACATTGGGCGAAATGGTCATATTAGGTTCATACGTATTATCTAATGGTATTACTAAACCTGAATGAAACGTATATCTTCGGGGAAGTTTGGAATCCTGAGTGCCTAAAAAGGATTGAATAGGTTCAATAAGATTATGAACGGCAATACCTGCATAAAAGCGCTCGGTATATCCCAACACGCCTGTGCTGAAATTAGGGTAATTAATAGTTTTATCATTAAGAGGCTCCATAGTTTGATTAACAAAACCTTTGGTGGCATCTATCTGGTCAGGGAAACGAAGTTTTCTCCAATCCAATGAACGGCTTACATATTGAGCTTCCAACCCAAAACGCATGGTAAATTTGCGATTAACCTGAAGTTGATATGCATAAATACCTGCCAAGGTATTTGAAGTTAATTTTCCTTCACCGGCTACATCGTTCATGGCAATAATTCCAATTCCTCCGCCTATTCCGTCAAAATGCTGATCGTATGAAGCAAGAGTTGTAACAAATGTTCCCGGTAAGCTTGGCCACTGGTTCCTGTAATTAATATTAATACGGCCACCTCCGCCACAACTTCCGGTTCCTGCCATAGCAGGATTGGTGTAAATAGGAGCGGCATAGTACTGTGTCATTTCCGGATCCTGCGCATTTGCAAGGCTGATACTTAAAAAAGCAATGCCGAGTGTTAAGTAATTTTTGATCATCTTTTCTTGTTAGTTATAATGTTAAACTTCGGTGCGAAGATAATTATTATGTAAAATCTTTAAATATTTTACAAACATTCATCTTTTTATCCAAAAAACATAATAAAATTACGATATTTTTGTTTTGGATATACGTATGACACACAATCAGATTAAAATGTTGCTTGGATTTGTAATTATTTTTTTAATTACTCCAAATATTTCAGCTCAAACAAAACACTTCGCACTTAGCTGGGATGCTAAAATACAGGCTTTCCCGGGAAATTTTAGGGGTGCTCAGGAGGAGTTTTATGATAAGGATAAATATTACCCGATTTGGGCCTACGCTGAAATAACAGGCCAAAATAAATTTGATGCCACATTATCGAATGAAATATATGAGCCGGTAACAGCTAATCCAAAATTTAATAAATATCTTAAAAATATTAAAACGTTGGTAATAGCCAACGCTGAGGAAAGAGGACAAAACAGGCTTAAAATAAAAGTAGTTCCGTTCAGGATCACAAATCAAACATTAGAAAGATTGGTGAGTTTTGATTTGACTCTGCGTCAAACGGGCGTATTACAAACCCGTTTGCACAAAAAAGGAAATGCCACCTCATCGGTATTGGCCAGCGGCGACTGGTATAAATTAAAAATAAATGACGATGGCGTATATAAAATGGATAAATCTTTTTTTGCCAAAAATTCTATAAATACGTCGGCCATTGATTTAAGAACATTTAAGGTTTATGGCAATGGAGGACTGATGTTGCCTGAGGTAATTGCAGATCCGATAAGGGATGATGATTTGGTTGAGAATACTATAAAAGTTCATGACGCTAATTCAAATAATCAATTGGATGATGGCGATTTTATTTTATTTTATGGCAAAGGACCCGAAAGTTGGGAAACAAATGCCACCGATTACAATCATGTTAAAAATGTATTTTCTGATTTTGCTTTTTATTTTATTACCTGGGGCGGAGCCAATGGAAAACGAATTGGTGAAAGTGGCAGTGGTGAAGGATTAACAAATCCAAAAATAATTACAGAATCGGATTATTTATATGTGCACGAAGTGGATGAAGTAAATTTTAGAAACAGCGGACGGGAATGGTTTGGTGAAGTGCTGACTATCGAAAGCAAATCGTTTGAAATTAACATACCGGATATTATTAATTCAGGAAAAAACTTTATACGATCGGAAGTAGCTTCACGAACTGCAATACAGACCCAAATTAATTTGAATTTAAATGGTAATCCTCTAATCAATTTTTTGTGCGACACACCTGTAAATCCTGAATCTAACGGAAATTATGTTCAGGTGATAAATAAGCAAAATACATTTGCCAATACCGGCTCGTTTACATTAACCTATGATTATTACCGACCTCAGCTTTTCTCAGAAGCCTGGATTAATTATTTTGAAATTCAGTGTAAACGAAAGATGAAGCCTATTGACGGACAAATTCATTTATTTAATCTGGAATCAAAAAATACATTAGGAAAGGTTCAGTATCTTATTGAAGATTTTAATTCAGACTTTACCCTTTGGGATGTAACCGATTTTAAAAATATCAGCGTTCAAAAAACATATGCTGACGGAGGCAAATCAGCCTTTATTGTAAATGCCAATAACAAACTGCTTCGTTATTTGGTTTTTAAAAATGGCTCCGAAAAAACCCCTGAAATGGTGGGGAAGTTAGAAAATCAAAATTTACACGCCCTTTCAGCGGTTGACTATATTATTATTACACATCCCGATTTTAAGGCACAAGCCGAACGATTGGCTAAATTTCATGAAGAACGGAATGGCTACACCTATTTAATAACCTATCCTGAAAAAATTTATAATGAATTTTCGAGCGGGGCTTTGGATATAACCGCCATTCGCGATTTTGTAAAAATGATATATGACCGCGAACCCGTTTTTAGCAAAAAACCAAAAGCACTCTTATTATTGGGCGATGCAAGTTTTGATTATAAAAATATAAAATACAAAAGTGGAAATTTTGTGCCTGTATTTGAGAGTTATGAATATAATGATAATGTGAGCAGTTATTGCTCCGATGATTATTATGTAATACTTGGGGAAAATGAAGGATTTTGGCCTAAAACACCTGACGGTTCTGATGAATCCATGGACATGGGAGTAGGAAGATTGCCCGCCAAATCATCGTATGAAGCCGAAGTAATGGTTGACAAATGTATTTATTACAAAACAAAATCAAACAAAGGCGAATGGCGAAGTTCGGTTACCTTTTTGGCCGATGATGAAGATAATGATGACCACTTTGATCAGACGGAAAAGTTATCAGAAACAGTTGAAAAAGAATTTCCGCCTTTAAATATTACCAAGATATATTTAGATGCTTTTAAACAAGTATCACTCGGTAACGGAAACGCCTATCCGGATGTAAATGAAGCCATAAATAATACAATAGCCAAAGGTACATTGGTTTTAAATTATTTGGGACATGGCGGTGGAAGTGGTATGGCACATGAGCGGGTTGTAAGCATACCGATGATAGTAAGCTGGCGAAATTATGACAGGTTGTGTTTTTTTGTAACCGGCACCTGCGATTTGGCTCAGTTTGATAATCCTAAGGAAGAATCGCCCGGCGAATTGATGATGAGCAACGACGAAGGAGGCGCTATTGGAATGATGACCACTACACGGAAGGTTTATATAGGATTGAACGCCACGTTTTCTGAAAATCTTTTTAAAAATAATTTATTTAAGCGAGATGGAAGTCATTTTACCACCTTCGGCCAATCCTATGTAAATGTAAAAAACAGTATGGTTGCTTCGGAGAATGTAAGAAACTATATAATGTTTGGCGATCCTTTGCTTGATTTGAACTTACCGGTTCAAAAAACAATGATAACTTCTATTAATGGAAATACGGTTACGGCAAGTTCAAAGGATACATTAAAGGCCCTTTCAAAAGTTGTAATAGAAGGAATAGTAACGGATACTACCAATAATGTATTAACAGATTTTAACGGGGATGTTGCGATAACCTTATTCGACAAAAAACAAACATTCAAAACTCTGGCCAATGATCCCGGAAGTTCAGTACAACCATTTAAAGTAAGAAATAATGTATTGTACCGTGGCAAGGCATCGGTAATAAACGGAATTTTTAAAGTTTCGTTTATAATGCCTAAGGATATTGACTACGCCATAGGAAAGGGAAGAATTTTTACATATGCATATAATGACAAAACGGATGCAGTTGGCATTTACGATAGTGCTTATGTTGGAGGAACGGGCGATAAATTAGCAGATGATAATACCGGCCCGCAGATAGATGTTTTTTTAGAAGATGAAAAATTTGTAAACGGAGGAATTGTAAGTAAAAATCCGCTATTGATAATAAAACTTTGGGACGAAAACGGAATAAATACCGCCGGAAATGGAGTAGGTCGCGAAATTATAGGCATATTGGATAAAGGAGGTGAAAATTCGAAAAATTATATTTTAAATGATTTTTATTCTACCACATTAGATAGTTATCAGGGTGGTGAAGTTCGCATAAGATTGGCCGACCTGGCGCCGGGAAAACATATATTAATAGTAAGAGCCTGGGACGTATATAATAATAGCAGTGAAAATCTTGTTGAATTTGTGGTGGCAAGTAATGAAAATATGGCCATCAAAAACTTATTAAATTATCCAAATCCTTTTACCAGTAAAACCAAAATTCAATTTGACCATAATAAAGCAGGACAGGAACTGAGCGTTGCTATCAATATACTTTCGCTTAGCGGCAAGGTGGTAAAAACTCTTTATACTAAAATTCCAAATGCCTCATCTCACATTGATCAAATAGAATGGGACGGAAAAGATGAGTATGGCCAATCTTTGGCTCGCGGGGTTTATTTATATAAAATAAAGGTAAAATCGGAGGATGGAAAAACCGAAGAGCAAATTCAAAAAATGGTATTGATAAAATAGGTAAATATCAAAAATAAATTATATTTTTGTCGAAATTATTTTAGTGAATGTGTATGGTGAGACAGGTACTTCTAATAAATAAAATTATGCTTAAAAAGAACGTATTAATAATTGGAGTATTAGCTTTTACAGGTAATGCATTTGGTCAACAAAAGCCAAAACTATCTAAAAACGAATTGGTTGGCCAACGAAATGTAATTACCACGGCTGTTCCATTTTTAACTATTACGCCTGATTCGCGAAGTGCGGCTATGGGCGATGCGGGAGTAGCCCGCGACGGAGACGCGAATTCCATTCACTGGAATATTGCATCTATGGCCTTCATAACAAAAAAGGCGGGTATGTCGCTTAATGCAGCGCCCTGGCTAAGGCAATTGGTTCCCGACGTTTGGTTTTATCATTTGGCAGGCTATTCAAAAGTAGGCCGCCGAAATCAAAGCGTTGTGGCAGGTTCTATCCGTTATTTTTCTTTGGGCGAAATTCAATTTACCGATGATTTTGGCAATCCGAATGGAAATGCCACCCCATATGAAATGGCTATAGATGTAGGTTATTCAACACAATTGTCCGAAAAATTTTCATTAGGAGGCGCTATGCGTTTTGTAAATTCATGCCTAACCTGCGGTTCTACCGGAGTGGTTGGTTCACAATTTAAACCCGGTCGTGCAGCAGCGGGCGATATTGGTGTGTATTATAAAAAACCAATAAAGATAGGTGGTAAAGATGTAAAATGGGCAATGGGTGCTACCATTACCAATATTGGCAACAAGGTTACTTATTCTACTACTGCCGAAAAAGATTTTATCCCCACAAATCTTCGCTTGGGTACAAGTTTTGGTTTTAAAATGGATGACCATAATGAGCTTAATATAAATTTTGATATCAACAAACTTTTAGTGCCAACCTACCCTGTATATGAACAAGACTCAGTAGGTAATTATGTTTTGGATGCAAATGGCGATAAAATAGTTATTGAAGGAAAAGAATATAAAGATGTTCCGGTAATTAAAGGAATTTTCCAGTCGTTTGGCGATGCACCCGGTGGATTTAAAGAAGAATTAAAAGAATACAATATTGCTACAGGTATCGAATATTGGTATGATAAGCAGTTTGCTGTACGGGTAGGATATTTTAACGAAGCAGATACCAAAGGCGGACGGAAATATGCCACCTTCGGAATAGGCTTGCGATATCAGGTATTTGGAATTGATGCAGCCTATTTGCAGCCATTTACCCAACGGCACCCATTACAAAATACAATTCGTTTCTCGCTGATGTTTGATTTGGATGCGTTCAAAAAGCAAACGACAAAATAAGAGAAGTTCTATGTTCTGAGTTCTGAGTTTTTGCAGCTACAGAACTCAGCACTTTGAGAACTCAGAACTATCTTAAAAGATGTACCATCCCCCTATAAAACTCCCTAACCTTGTCGTTTCGCACAATTTGAATAGTGTACATATACACTTCTCCTTCGGCTGGTTTTCCTTCTATTGTTCCATTCCATGGGGTTATTCCACTGTAAATAAGTTCACCCCAGCGGCTAAATATCTTCATGTCGTAACTAACAATGCCTAACATTGAAGGTAAAAATTTATCGTTTAGGCCATCACCATTTGGGGTAAAGGTATTTGGAATAAAAGTCTGTGGTTCAAAATTTAAACACTCATAGTTGCTGTACATTTTTGTTCCATCATGCAAGGCAGTCACCCTATAGCATTTTTTTAAATATCCGGGAGTAGCAAAATTTTCATCCCGGTATGGATTGGTTGGATTGGTTTCACCCAATTTAAGATGAATGGCATGTTGGTATGTCCATTCCAATTCTATTATTTGTGCATTACCTAAACCTTCATCAGATGTGTAGGTTAATATAGCTGTTTTATTTTCCGGCAATCGTTCACCACTTACCCATTGGGGTTTTACTATGTTTTTAGCAGCGGACAATTTACCGCAACTATCAGCGGCTACTACTTTGTAATAATTTGGTTTTTTGAATGCCTCAATATCTGTTGCTTTCGTTTGGGTGGTGTTGGTTAATAAACTAAAACTACTCCCGTTCACCGAACGGTAAATAGTATAAGAGATGGCAGCCGGATGGCTTTCCCATTCCAAGTACAATTGGTTCAAGGTATCGTATGAAGCCAAGGTTATAGCAATACTATCGGTTGGCCGCAGCCCCTTGGACACAAAAATCTGAACCGAATCAGTTCGCATAATACAGCCGGTATAGCCGTATAATTTTTGCACTGCCCAATAATGCCCGGGCTTTTGGAAAGTGTAATTAAATTTAGGGGTGCTAATAGTTCTCCATTTTGCTGAATCGCTAAACAGGTATTCTTTTTTTGTAACGTTTAAAGAAACTGTGTCGGTAATCAAGGCTAAAAACGGTACACAGCCTTGCTTATTAACTACACTAAATCCAGGCTTGGGGGCATCTACTATCCGGATATATTGATTCTTTACAAGGGTGCTATCGCAATAGCCGTTGCTGTAAAATAAAGTAACCGTATATATTCCGGGTTGGGTGTAGGTATGGGTTGGTTCAAAATCATTGGAAGTAGCACCATCGCCAAAAGTCCAGACATATAAGGGAACTGAGCCGGGTTTTTTGGATAAAGTATAACTAAAATTTTTGAATTGTAATGGTAAGTATCTGCATATTATTGTATCTACCGCATAGAATACTGTTATTGGCTTTTTAGGAATATCAATATTCAGAGTATCCTCATACCATTCACCATACGCAGCGGCCGTACTATAGCCATATACTTTGTAAGGGTATTTGCCACTTTTGGTATATATTACTATCGGTTCAAAACTTGACACTGTATCCTCGAAATTTCCATATTTCGTTCTGCTAAAGTACCATTTAAACCTATCCATTTTTAAGCTAAGATCAGAGGCGTTTTTCAGGGTTACTTTTGCCTCACAGCCATATTCAATGGACGGACGGGGCTTTACATAATCGTACCAGCGGTTGGAGGGAGAATTTGTATTTATTAATATATTAGGTTCCTTTACATAAAACGGATAAATATTTCGCCTAAAATTAGAATTGCCAAAGATATTTGGGGCATCATTGCAATTAAGAAATGTACGCATTGTGCGATAGGAGGCATCCCATATATATTCTGTAAAATATATTTTCCCATCCGGCATAAGCCTAAAGGCAGAATTTGTCAGATTTTTACCGATTCCCGAAAATTTAGGGATTTTAGTAAAATTGTTTAATTTATTCATATTTATCTGATAAATACATGTATCAGGATATCCCCGTTTCCCGGATATTCCGCGTATAAGATTTTGCAGATAATTAGGGATATAATAGAAGCTATCATTGGGGCTAAATTCATTCTGTGAATTATTACCTCCAATCCTATTCCATACTGAATCAGATTTATAATTATAGGAAGTTTTAAGTATAAGTTTTATATCGTCAAACTTTAAATTTAATTTATCAATTTTAAGAACGGATATAGTTGAATAATCTTGAATGAGTGTATCCGAACCAGGTTTATAAAGGTTCTTTTTATAAAGGCCATATTGAGTTCTTAATATAACTAAATTACCCGAATGGGATATACTTTGAAGATGAGCCTTTCCTCCTTCAAATAAATATTCAAGTCCTTTAGGAATATTAGGTTCAGTAAAAGCCTCGCTAATGATTAATGTATCTTGATAAAGTATTGATTTGCCATATTGATATTGAGCTAAAATGAGTTTATTACCTGTTCTTAAAATCATGATAAATTCATTATCATATAGTCTTTTTACAATATCATAGGCCAGATAATATTCTTGTTTGGATGAAATACCAATTCTTATTTTATGTCGACCCGCTACTATTCCACCTTTTCCCCCATTAATTCGTTTGTCATATTCGCTTAATAATACCCTGTTGGCAGTATCATTTTGACCCTTGAAAACATACAAAATACCGAACCTGAATTGGTCAATTTTTAAAAAACATACAGATTGCAGAGAGTCAGGGGTTACACCAGTCCAACCAAGTACCGGTTGATTTGCCGCATCATAAAGTATATTCCCATTTGAGTAAAGATCCAATTGGCCTTGGTAAGTACAAATGGATGCGGTTCGATCAGCAAATATACTTTTAGGATTTATGATTACTACTCTGCCATTTTTAAAACTTAAATCTTCATCGCTACCTATGCTCCAAACTGCATGAGTTTGCCCAAATATAGTAATTGAACAAAGAATTAATGTTATGAAAAAAATAAATTTTGTCACTTATTTTTATTTTATAAATACCCTTCCTGATATAGTGTAATTAGCAGTTGCCACTTTCACCAAATACAGCCCTGCATTAAGACCCAGCATATTAATCGAATTATTTTCTCCCAAATCTTTAATTAATACCTTTTTCACAATCTTTCCGTCAAGGCTAATCACCTCAACGTAATAATTCATATCAGCACTCCTGAATTGCATATTCAAAAATATTTTATCAAAAGTAGGATTAGGATAAATCCTTAAACTCTTTGCATGAATAGATTTGATACTGGTAGTTGTA
>CAYHCM010000068.1:0-18642 GCA_964355045.1 uncultured Chitinophaga sp.
TTACCAAGTCAGAGTTATAATTTCGGTACCCGACCACCGCTACAGGTTTGTTTGAGAACAAAAGGAGGTTCAAAAACCGATACCTTATTTGTTATTGTTGTTCATATGAAGGCTCAAACGGAAAGTACCGATGCCGGAAGATTAGAATCTTATAACCGTCGCATGAATGCGGCAGGTGCTTTAAAAACTTATGCAGAACAAAACCTGAACGAAAAAAAGTTTGTGATTTTAGGCGATTGGAACGACGATCTTTCCGTATCCATCTATAATGCATTACCCACGCCATATAAAAGTTTGTTAGATGCCGGATATACTTTTCCAAGCAAGGAGCTTACCGATCTTGGTAAAAAATCGTACGCCTTTGGTACAGCCATGATTGATCATATCCTGCAATCAAAAACACTGGATTCATTTTATTTCAAAAATACGGCAAGGGTATTTGATGATGCCGGGAATTATGTGAGCAATTTTTCAAACAATACCTCCGATCATTTTCTGGTTTATGCCTTTTATGACTGGAAGAAATTAACTACTTATATGCCACCCACAGGTATTGAAGATGCGACTGAAATTTCTGTCATCAGCGTGTTTCCAAATCCGGCAAATACGATGATGAACGTAATTTCTGATGTGCAGGTGAAGGTGTGTAAAGTGTATGATAATCGTGGAACATTAGTTTTGCAGGCGAATCAATCAATATTTGATATTTCAAATCTGGCTGAAGGTTTTTATCATTTGCGTATTGAAACTGTATCAGGGGAAAAGGATATTAAATTAATAAAACATAATAGGTAAATCTATTATTTTCATACAAATAATATAGAACGGTTTGAATCCACAAATAATAAAAATAGTAAAGAAGGAATTAACCACAGAATGGCGTCAACGCTATGCTTTGAATGGAATTTTATTGCAGGTGCTGTCTTCCGTTTTTATTGTTTATTTGTCGGTAAAAATGTTAAATAATCCTACCTGGAACGGCGTATTCTGGATTGTGATGTTGTTTGTTTCGGTGAATGCCATCGCTAAAAGTTTCATCGGGGAGGGGAAAGGAAGAAATTTATACTATCATGGTATTGTAAAACCACAGAATTTATTGTTGGCAAAGTTTATTTATAATGCAATGCTCAATCTGTTATTGGCTATAATTTGTTTGTTAACGTACAGTACGCTATTGGGCAATCCGGTTCAAAATATGCCCTTATATGCAGCGGCTACATTGCTGGGGTGCATTGGATTTGCAGCAACTTTTACCATGCTGTCGGCCATTGCTTCAAAAGCAGGTAACAGTAATTTACTGATGCCAGTATTAAGTTTGCCCATTATTATTCCATTATTATTAATTTTAATTAAAGCCTGCAAGCGAGCCATGGACGGCATAGATGCCGGATTGATCTATAAAGATTTATTGGTATTGCTGGTATTAAATGCCATGATCGTGGCCCTTGCCTATATTTTGTTTCCAAGCGTTTGGAAGGAGTAGGGATTACCCTATTAAACACCTTATTGGAGTAGGTCGTCTTTTGCAGCCAATAATGTGAGAACAATATTTACTTTTATTGCCCTTTTATTGTCTCCCTTTTGAGTTCCGATAAGGAACGACATCGCGATGGATTGAAGAATTTTGCTTTGATGATGATGTTTTGTAATATTGTTCACTTTTCTAAATTTTATTTCCCAATATGTTCCATTAACTGAATACTAAGAATAATTATGACCACTACCTTTTTATCCAAACAAAATGATAATGAACCGATAAAGCTGCTTCGTGCTTTCTCAGTTGCTTACACAAATGCAAAAAAACGAGAAAATGGAATTTCTATTGTATACCTGTTTCTTGCCCTTGTATATCCAATTTTTTATGTTGTAAGTAACGATCCTGAAACAAAACTTTTGTTGTTTCAAGTTTCGCTTTTTATTACTGTTATTGTTCAAATATTTGCTCCATTTTTTAAAACCACTACTATAAAAGGAGCATTAATACAGGAGGAATTTGATACCTATCTTTTTGAGATGCCCTGGAAAGTTACTTATAAAAAAGTGGACCCGTTTGAAGTTTCAAGGCTTTCTGTTACGTATAATGGAGATGAAATTAAAGATTGGTACCCGACCAACTTCAGTGATACAACTCCAAAACAAATTATTATAGCAATTTGTCAACGATCTAATACTGCTTATGATATTGAAGTGAGAAAAAAATACAGTGTATGGCTTTTAGTTTTTCTGATCGTTTATTCTATTTGTTTATTACTTACAGTATTTTTAAGTAATACCGGTGGAAATACTTTTTTCTTTATTTGTTTTTCCATTATTTCGTTTTACACCCACTTTGTTTCAATATGGCGTGGGCAACGAAATGTTATCGAAAAACTTAACTCATTAAACTCTAAACTGGATAATTTTATCTTTAACAAAATAGAACCAAAAACTCAAGAGCTTAGGGATATTCAGGACGAAATATTTTTAGCAAGGCAGGAAAGTGCTAAAGTACCAAACATGCTTTTTAGATTATGGAAAAAGGAACTTGATAAATCTTTTGATGACTTGATGAGCAGAATAAATAAGAAGTACAATAGATAACGGTGTTATTTATTGAAACTGCCCATAACCTACATTGGTTTTTGCTCCAATGCCATGTTCTTGTAACAGAAGTTTAACTATTCTACGTTTCTCTTTGGCAGGAATGATGCTTCCAATATCCTTAAAATCAAAGTTAAATAGCAATTTTGTTTTTGGTAAGAGTTTAATAAAAGGCAAAGGAGTTGGGTTTTTTAAAGGGTTTTTATCATGCGGGGTTATTGAATCATTTCCAAGAAATAAATTGTTGGAGTGATCGGAACCAATTAAAACAGCATCATTGAAAATATCTCTTTCATACACTGACAGAAATTTCATTTTAAGATTTTCATTTTTCTTTCTATCCTCCTCACTCAATTTTAGCCATTCTAAACTTATTCCCTCGAACATATTTTGCTTTAGATTATCTACTTTATCTCTTATTTCTTCGCTCCAGTGTACATCTTCAAATTTCACATTTTCTAAAATGCTAAAGATATAACAGCTTTTTTCTTTTTCGTATTTGTCCTTTTTTTTAGGATTATCATTAAGTTCAGGGAAGAAACTTTTCAATTTACCTTTAATACTATGTCCTGGAATTACCACTAATCCGGTAGTATAGTCAAACAAAAAACCGATTTTAAATTCGCCTTCATTACCGCTTTCGTGAGTAATGCCTGTTCCATAAACAAGCCCGGGATTATCAACAGTTAATGGGAATGAGTTTCCAATTGAGTTCGGTAATAACTGGCTGTTGGCTTCCAGCAAATCTGCAGTCGATTTGAAAAATGGCCATTTTTTTTCTACTAATGCCTTGCTTCTTAGTTTAAACTTTTTTTCATTATCTTTTTTTATACTTGCTGCATTTACATTAGATGGCAAAATATAATCAAAATCAATGTCATCATAGTAGGCTTTTGTAAAAAGCCAGCCTATGTTGCCTTTATCAAATTTTTCCGGAGAATGATTCATAGCTTAATTTTCTTTAATAAATAATCTAATAGTTAGTTTTAGTGCCAATATAGCTTTGTCAATATTATATTGTGTCTGCTCAAGTGGATTAGCAACCGTGTCGCTCACGTATTCATATAACAGGTTATAATTTTTACCATTTGGCAATAAATCTAATATAGCTTTACACACCCTTACTTTTATTAGTCCCGCGTCTTTAGGTTTGCTTTCGTATAAAGCAATGGCAGGTTTTAAACCCATATAGATAGTATCGGGACCAATGGACGATAGCCTGCCGGAATACTCTCTCGTGTATTTATATTTTGGTTTGTCTGTTCCTTTTTCACTTATTACAATTATTTCATTGTCTTTAAGTGCTTTTACAGCATTGATATAATCTTGTTTAGTTAGATTCATCTTGTTTAGTTGTTGATGTTGAAATTGGGGTTATTTGTTCTATTTGACTCCATCCATATCCTACCGAAGCATTCGCACCAATTTGAATTACATTTTGATTATTAAATGTTTCTTTAAATTGCTTAAAATGATCAACAGTGCTGATTTTTGGTTGCAGCATCACAAATCCCAAACGGGTTTCGCGTGGTAATACCTGTTCGTACCAAAGGTTTTTTTGTTCATCCAACCGGTTTCGTGGTATTACCGGCAGGTGGCTATCGTCAACCAATCTGCTGAAATCTGTTTCGGTAAACACGACTAAATCCTCGCCTAATATTTTTTTTACATTTTCAGTCAGAACAGATGCGTTACAATATTTTGAAGTCATTTCAAAATCTTCAAAATATTTAATAATGGTTGGAGTATTATCAGTCTCAAAAATTAATCCCTTGCCACTTTCTACTCCTAATATTTCATGCTCTAATTCATGTATAAATTTTTGGAGCTCACCCCTTAGTGAAGTGTTTGAATAATCATACAATTCAAACCTTTCATTTAATTCTTTAAGAATTTTCAAAGAAGTTCCTCTGTAAAAAGGCTTATGACTGCAACGAATGGGTATACTTAATAAAAACGCCTGCTGAAAAATATAATTGCCTTTATTTTTTTTATCATCTCCAAAAACGTCTTTTATAAAAGGATTTGTAATTTCTGTTCTTTTAGCATCTGTTGTTTTCGGATAAAGAAATTCCGCATACTCCTTAAGTGCTCCTTTCAACGAGGTATCATTAATGCAGGGTAAACCATCCGTGGCATCGCGCTGAACCAGATTATCGATTTTACCGGAGTTGGTACTGCCGGCACCTGCCTGCATATTGCTTAATGCACGAATGCTGTAAAAATGTGTATTGTATAATTCCATTTTGTTCTATTTTTTATTTATTCCGTAATCTTATTTTTAACTGGTACTACAAAATTGTACCCGATATTGTAGAATGCTGTCTTTTTTGCCAATTCTGCAATGTGTTCTTTGGTTGTATATATAACAGACCCCCGTTTTAGTATTTTCCGGTTAACTGCCATATCAGGTTTTCCATAATGATTTTCTTCTTCATTAGTAGTTTCGCGGTATTGAAACGAAATGGTTTCACCAACTACCAATTTGCATTTTTCAATAAAATCATTTTCAGCTATTACATCCGAAATACATAAGTATTTGTTGCTGCCTGGTTCGCTTTTATAAGTTTCTGTTAAAAAACCTTCGGAGTGTTCTTTTGATTTTACATTCATTTTAAATACTGAATTTTCCTTGCCTGTATAAACCAATGAATCACTGATAGGCATTTCTTCTGTGTATTTTAACTTTTTATATACATCCATATCAAATGAAACATAAAAACCAAACGAAAATCCAGGTTTCATTTTATAACTCATTTGCATGTAATAGGCATTATCATCCACCTGTTTGTTATTCATGCGTATCCCTGTTTGGGTTTGCTTAATAAAAATATCTTCAAATGTTCTTTTGCATCCCCGCTCACTGACAAACCATGTTTCAAACTCCTTTTTTACTTCATAATGTTCGAGTACATCAGTAGCAGGATTATATACTACATCCCGCCCGTTACAAATCTCTTTGTCTCTCAAAAAATAATGTTGAGTGCCGTCATAAATAAACATTGGAGATATTTTATTAATGATACCGAATGAAGTATCCGTTCCATTAAAGCCATTTTTCCCTATTAGTTCATCAGCCTTCATTTTATTAGATGAATTGATTCCTGTTTCACCTTCGGTTAATAATTCATTTTGCAAAAGCAATTTATGCCTTACAAAACCTAACACACCTGTTTGCTGCTGAAAAGGGAGCGAACGCATGAAATAGTTTTTTTTGTTACCATACTCTCCTTGCATGGCATCGCCAAACACAAATTTCCCTGGAGGGGTAAGTGTTACTAAATATTGCAGTGGGTTACTCATGTTATTTGTCATCTTTAGTGTTTAGAAAATGAATGAAACGCAAGGTTGCGTATAGCAATTTTACATCTGCTTTTGATTTATAAATTTCATGTGTCAGTTTGGCTAATGATATAATGAAGTTCTCTTTATCTGCTATTGTATGCAAATGTATGGCTTCATTAAATTGATTATTAAAAAATTCATTTAATTCTAATCCTTGTTCGGTGGCTGCATCAAACAATGGTGCTAAATGCTCCAATTTATAAGTTAACGAATTTAAAAACTCATTGCTTTCGCCTGTATTATTTGCCCATGTTTTAATAAATTTTTGCACCTCATCATAAACCACTGTATTACTTTTTTCAATAATAGCTTCTATTAATTGTCCGCTGTGTTTTTGTAAGGAGAAAGCAATTTTATTTTTCTTGCCGTTACTACTTTCTTTTTTAGCTTTATACCAAAGATTATCATGTGAGATGGTTAAGGCTTCATATAATGGATATTTGTAATAAGTAATACTGATGCCGAAAGATAGGGTAGGGAAATTCTCTTCTTTTACTCCTAACTCCAACAATTTATTTAGTTCATTGTACTCATCCGAAAACAATTTATCTAAAGTTTTTACTAAATCGAAAATGGTAGAAAATACATTTTGTTTATTAGTTATACCCACAGGAGAAAAGAATAACATATCATCACCTCCCATATAAATAGGCAAGCCACCATATTCTTTTACTTTTTTAGTAGCTTTTGAAGCAAAATCAAACAGGAAATTTGAGAATTTTTTTATTTTTCCTTTATCAGTAGCAATCTGCTTTATGGTTTTGCCAATATCGTCTCCATCGGCACTTATAATGGCAATATATTTTTGATGAGGGCGGAAATCTTCACCAAATTTTTCCTCATTATTAAAAGCATCAATAATGTCTTTTTCGTCTTCTCTTTCCGATTTAGTTTTATTTAAAATGTAGTTATCTATTGTATCTTTAAATTGTGCTTCATGTAACAATTCCAAAGTTTTTGCTGACACTTCTAAAGTAGATTCAAATCGAATATTATTACTTTTATTTTGCCAAAAATCTTCTTCTTTAAAACCATCACCCACCAAATCACTTCCATTAATATTAGTAATAAAAGTTGAAACATAATCTTCGGTTGCCAAAGGTATTTTGGGTTTAAGCTCCAGTTGGTCTAATTGAGGGTATACTGTCATATTAATATTATGACCGCCAGTAACTTCAATTTCTTTGGTAGCACAGCGGATGTAACTTTTATAATAATCGATTACTGTTTTCTCAAAAGCCACCTTCTCCTCAGCTGTAGCTTTTTTGGGTGTGATATGCAAAGCAACTTTGGCAGCAAATGCCTCTATAGTATCTTCTGATATTTTTCTTAACTCTTCAAATGTTTTCCCTACCGGTATTATTGCCATTATCCTGTCAGGGTAAAGCCCGGCACCATTTTGAGGGTTACCTCCCAAATGAGGCATGATGTAGTTATCTTCTTCAACTTGTCTTTTTATTTCAGTTGCAATTTCTCTGATAAGATACGAAAACATATAACTGGAAGCCCAAAGGTCACGGGTTTTCCGTGCCTTTTTCATGGTTTCGTAAATGGGTCCTATAGTGAGGGTGAAGAGGGTCATGATGTCTATTATTAAATTAGTGTATATCCAATCCTAGGTAAATAAGTTGAAATAAAATATAAATAATCAAATTCAGAAGGACTAGGAGTTTCTAAATTATTTAAATTTACTTCACTTCCAGGCCTATCATCCCAACCTCCATTATCATTTTTTGTTCTTAAGGTAAGTCTAAACGCAAATTCTTTTTCAAAAACTTCTGGAGGTATTGGAAGTACTAAGGCAAATATTACATTATTAAAAGGCTTGAAAATTATTGGTGATGCGAATCGCTCAATTTTATTATCTGTATCATCATTATGTTTTATTGTAACCACGTATTTTTTTAAATTGTTTTTTTGTTTTATTCCGTTTAAGTCTAATATTGGATTCCCGTTTTCATAAGTTTTCAATACAGCAAACTCATTCTGTTCGGCCAATCCTAACAAAGCTCTAATGTATTTATAATTATAAGCAATGGGGTCAGTCCATGAATTGACGTCCCCTGATGCCAAAACATCAATAGGTTCATGTGTGTAAAGTAATTTTTCAGAGGATATTGTTTGTGAATTTATTTGTTGTTTAAATATCCTTTTCTCCCATCGAATATCTTTTTGAACAAAATGTTCAAACATATTTGATTTCACATACGGTTGGGGAAGGGTTCTTCCACTTTTCAATAATTGATATTTTTCCTTTATTTCTTTAAGTTGTATTTTAAAACCTGTTATATGTGATTCGTAAACCTGAATAATATTCAATTTATTTTTTTTTAATCTCTCCTTTAATGTTATCTCTGTTTCATCTCTCCAAGTAAAGCTCCCAAAACCTTTGGATGTCCTTGTTCCAAAATTATAGTACGCAAAAACAAATTTGAGTGCTTCAGAAATTACTTGGTTAATTTTCTTATCATTCGATTTAATAACAATTTCAGGATTAGAAAATAATATAGACTCTGAATTACCAAAATAAGAACCTGTCAACCTTTGTCCGATAGGGGTAGTATCACCTCTTCCAAAAGAAGGTTTAGTAATAAATTTTTCAATTGTGCCTAATGGATTTTGAAACCGTAAAGAATAAATTGAATCATCGTTATAAATTACATTATTCTGTAATTGCTCAATTATTACTCTATTATCATTTAAAAAAGTATGATCGAAAAGTGTAGTATTGTAATTAATGAAATAATTAAGTCTGGATTTTACTTCAGTCATTCTTAGGCCGGCTCCATCCTGCTCATGCAAAAAATGTATGAGTGGCGTATGTTGTTTTAGCGTAAAAGTAAGTTTATACATGGCAATTATATTTTATAATATAATATCTTTTAAACTTTCGAACAGTAATTTCAAAAACTCCTCATTTATTTTTTCTTCCACCACTTTTACTTCCTCTTTTTTATCTGTTTTTATTTCCGGTTCTTTCTCAGATTTGGTGGAGGTGGTTTCTGTTTTTACTTTCAATTTGTCAATCAATGCAATTACAAATTCCCTCCGTTTTCTTAATTCTTCTTCTTCTCTTATTCTTGTTTCCCTTGCTATTACTTGCTGATTATTCCTGTCTTCTAAAGCTATTTTGTTTTTAAATACCTCATCACGTTCTGATTTTTTCGCTTTTATCTTATTTCCCTGCAATTGTAATAAAACAAAACCCAGAAAAATGGCAATAATAATTAAGGTAATGCAGCTGCATATAACAATTAGATAAATAATATTGAACGTATCGTCTGAATGATAATCATACAAAGTATGTCCAAAATTGGTTATTTTTTTAGTAATTATTATTTCAGCTGATATAAAATTCATCGGGAAGTAATGAATGTAATAAGGAACAGTATTAACAAGAAGATAATGAATACCCAATAAACGATGCTTGTTTTTTCACCTTCTGTTTTCCTGTATCTTATAATATAAATAATGAGAGCTGCAAGCGGAACAAACAGGATGGGTAGCCAATAGGTTCTTGCACTCATGGTATAAAAGGAATCTATTAGCGTAGGTATGATAATTACCAAACTGATGATAGTGAGTATTTCGATATTGGCACTGCGGCCACGATCTTCCAATATAGTCAGATAGCTATGTAGTTCTTCAATATCGTTATCCAATTCATCCACGTGATCTTTTATTTTCATTACTTCCTGGAGCCTATCATAAATTTCAATGCCTTGTTCCTGAGCAGTTATTTCCCGGAAATATACTTTGTTTACAAAATGGATATATTTTTTATAAAGCTGACTGATATTGTTTACCAATAAGCTTGTTTTCTTCTCATCTTTTGAAATCGTTGTAATTTCGTCTGAGAATTTGAGTACCGATGCTCGTTGCACCAATGATAACTCGGCAATACGGGCATACATAGTTCGGAAAGTACGGAGTAAAATATCTTTTGAAAAATCAGAATTATTGGAAAGAAATACGAGAGAATAACGGGTCAGGCCATACATCGAACCTTCTTTCTGCCAGCGTTCATAAGTATGTTTTTTTATCAGTGACTTTCTTAAATCATCATTTTGGCAGGTGGTGTACCCACCATCCACAAATAAAAACTGATACCATAATTCTTGTTCATAAATAAATTGCTGGTAATCAGTTTTAATTCTATTTGATAGTTCATCATTCCCAAACCAGCATACCACAAACATACGGTCGTCTATCACAGGCTCAATATTTAAATCATCCGAAAAATCATTTATTAAGCTACCGATAAAGCGGGCAGGTTTCCATAATGAATCAGGGCTATACGCTTCAAAATCTTCAAAATAATGAATCGGGTTTCCATTAAGCCCTTCAATGCCAATACTGTTGGCAAGTTCCGCTTGTTTGGTGCCGCTTATCCCATATTCAACAGAAATAAAAGGCGGATATATTCTACGGCCAAACTGATTGATGCGCAGAATATCGTTCAATTCGGAATACTGGTGATTCTCCAGATAAAACATAAGCACACCCACACCTGTTTCATAAAGATTTAAACCAATGGAGCGAACTTTTAAGGAATACATTTTATCATTACCTGATACAACGTGTATGTTATAGGTAATTTCTCGTTCGTAAGTTTCTATACGCTCATAATGTTGTATGGAGTTATCCTTTTTGTCTTCCGCGTAAAGAACATGATGTGTAAATGGATAAAAGAAATTTTTTTCGTTATACAGTTCCCGTTTATAATTTTCGGTTTTGGGAGTGGCTATGTTTTCCCATGCCGAATAGGAGGATGGTTGAATTCTGCTGATAGAAGTCCTTTCGGAAAATGATAAGTCTTTTCTGCTTTTCATATTCCATTTGAAAGGGAACATAAAAATAGGATAACTATGTAGTGTATCAGTTGTCATCGCTCATTAATTTCTGATAACAAGCCAGTTCGGCTCTGGCATCATTCAGAGCGTGGTGCTGTGTATTTGCATCCTGATTTACAAAATCGAACCGTTGTACATCACCAATCCAAACAAAATCATCTTCTTTTTCATTATAAATATATTCAGGTTTAATCATTCGTTTTTCCCTGAATGCAGTAGCCAAATCAAATGGAGCATAAAAAATATTTTCGGGGATGCTTGAAGCACCGCCAAACAATTCGCAAAATAATACCCAGTCGTAAGCCAGTACATCTGCCCATATTTCAACAGAATGAAATTGTTCGAACCAAGTTTGCAGTTCAGCTTTTATGGTCGCTCTGTTTCCTTTAATTTTTAATGAATTTTCAGTTTTGGATCTGTATACATTTACATCATTATAATTTAATAGTTTGATTACATGGTCACGAATCCATTTATTAACCTGGCCTTTATCATAATCAGTAAATTCCGCATAGAACTCTTCACCTGTTTCAGCAACCAGAGCAATTGATATTAAATTGGTCTGCTGATGTAACCCTGTAAATTCGGTATCGAGAAATACTTTTTTTAACAAATCGCCTCCTTCCAGCTATACCTTATGACAGGTTTTATTTCCATTTGTCTAATTTCACTTTGTACCATATATGAATCTAAATTTTGTCTATCAAAGTTAACGGTTAAAATATTGCAATTCAAAATTGAATTCTAATAATAATGTTATTATTCAATTTTGCATGTAAAAAGTTGTTTCCTGCAAGTATCTAAACCCTCACCAATTCGCTTCATAATGGTTTTATATTAAAGTTACAGCTGATTCGGAAGAATTTAGCACTTAACGTCTAAATGCCCGGCATCAGCCAAGCATAAGGGAGATTATTTCTTATGATGATTTCTCTTATATGTCTAAATGCCCGGCATCAGCCAAGCATAAGGGAGATAAAAAACATACAGTATGAACAGTTTATTGTCTAAATGCCCGGCATCAGCCAAGCATAAGGGAGAGTAATAATATATATATGATCTATGTACCGTCTAAATGCCCGGCATCAGCCAAGCATAAGGGAGAAAAAAAAAAATTACAAAATAATATGAGAAAAATAATGTCTAAATGCCCGGCATCAGCCAAGCATAAGGGAGAATTTAAAAATGAAACCAGCCACGTATGGTCAGTGTCTAAATGCCCGGCATCAGCCAAGCATAAGGGAGTGTCCCACTAAAATATGATTTTTAAAACAAAAGTCTAAATGCCCGGCATCAGCCAAGCATAAGGGAGAACCAAATCAAGCTAAAATGAAAAGACAAAAAGTGTCTAAATGCCCGGCATCAGCCAAGCATAAGGGAGAACACTAAAAATCCAAAAAACAATGAAAAAGTCTAAATGCCCGGCATCAGCCAAGCATAAGGGAGAAAAAATAAAATCAATATAAATTATGGATACTGTCTAAATGCCCGGCATCAGCCAAGCATAAGGGAGTTTTATAATCTAAAAAACAAACAAAATGAAAAGTCTAAATGCCCGGCATCAGCCAAGCATAAGGGAGTCACCTTAATAATACGATTATGATACAAATAGAGTCTAAATGCCCGGCATCAGCCAAGCATAAGGGAGCTTCATAAAAAATCATTCAAAATGGCTAAAAAGTCTAAATGCCCGGCATCAGCCAAGCATAAGGGAGAAACAAACCAAATATATATGAAAAACACAACCGTCTAAATGCCCGGCATCAGCCAAGCATAAGGGAGAAAACTCAAAAAAATGAAGACAAATTTTTGTCTAAATGCCCGGCATCAGCCAAGCATAAGGGAGAAAAAAAAAAAAAAAACCCTTTTAAAAAATGGAAAATGTCTAAATGCCCGGCATCAGCCAAGCATAAGGGAGCTTAAATAAATTTAAAATATGAACAACAAAGACGTCTAAATGCCCGGCATCAGCCAAGCATAAGGGAGCTCATGTTGTTTTCTTCTGGAGAACACACAGACGTCTAAATGCCCGGCATCAGCCAAGCATAAGGGAGATGAGCAATCCAGTTGCAAAGGATCCTATTAAGGTCTAAATGCCCGGCATCAGCCAAGCATAAGGGAGTTACGTTAAACAATAGCAATTAGCTTAAGTTTTGTCTAAATGCCCGGCATCAGCCAAGCATAAGGGAGAAAATATTAAATATGAGCAATCATGAAGTAAAGTCTAAATGCCCGGCATCAGCCAAGCATAAGGGAGACCAGTAACTTCAATACTTTTGGAAAGATAGCTAATAATAACAATTTCTTAAACTTTCATTTCTTCCATATTTTTCAAGTGATTCAGCATCACCAACTATTTATTCGCAATTATAGGATAAAATAATTTTCAAAAACAGATTTTTTATATAGTTTTTTGCACAATTAATATATTATCAATCATTTACCTTTTTATATTCATTCGCAATTGAATTATTTATTTTCAGAATATCTGCATTTGCGTTAATTGTGTCAATTTGTAATTCAAAAGAACTCCATTTAAGTAATTGCTATAGAATACATTATGTCAAAGAACTAAATACGCCAAAAATGCAGGTTTTCGCAAATGATTTGGCCGAAATTGAAAATCGCTCATTTGCGATGTATAATGTATTTCTGAAAATCTCAACAATTTTATAAAGTACAGTATTACAGCATTTTGACTTTTTCGTAATTTTCGCAAATGATTTTCAAGATTTCTTACACATATTTTATCATTTCAATGCCCTTTCTATTTTCCGGTTGTTTTTCAATTTTATTAAAACAGTCCAGGCACAAAGAATAATACATAACTCTATCTGCAACCGGATTAATTTTTTTATCAATTTTTTGTTTCAAGGTTTTCAATTGAGTTTCGGTTAACATGCACTCAAAAACACTGTAATTTACCCTTCGCCCAAATACTTCAAGTTGTTTTGAAATACTGTTTCGCTTATCGTCGTCTTGAATATCATAAGCAACTACCACAAATTTTTTCTTAATCCTTGCTACCATTTGCCTATATAAGGTTTAAAATGAACGTTTTCATCATTAATGTATCTCGCAAAATCCTTTGCTTGTTGCTTAATGATGTCGGCAAACCTAATATGTTCAGATCGATATAATTCCATGCGGTGCAAACGCTCTAATATATTTAAAGACAATTTCTTTTTAGTCTCATCATCTAACCATCCATCCTTTAGTGCCAACTTTTCTTTTTTTTGGATCATTGAAATAACAATCCGGTCAACTGCCTGTGCCCTAAAAGGTTCAATCATATCATAAACCAAAGTAGGTTTACCATCCTGCTGAACATGTAAATAGCTAATGTATGGGTTGAGTCTGGCCCGGAGCAAGGAATCCCATACCCTTGAATAAATTATGGCATATCCATAATTAAGCATACTGTTTACTAAATCTTTTGCTCCTTGTCTTTCGCGCCCTTCAAAATCGGTTTCGTTATGAACCAAGCCCGCAAATAATTCCCAATAACAGGCAGCTGCTCTTCCCTCAATACTCAAAAGTTTACCTCTTTGTATTTCCAGTGAGGTATCTTTTAATTCATCTAACTCTAAAAGAATGGTATCTATTCTCTTTGTTTGGTCATCAAATAAAAGTTCGAAAAGTTTATCTGACCGTTTGCGGTACTTGTTAAAATACTTGATCAGGTTTAATTGATTTCTGATTTTTGCCTCAATGATAATAATATTGGCACTTAAGGCTTTGCCATTTTCAAGAGCTCTCAATTGCTTAATCCATAAGGCAGAATCAGCCTGAATGGGATTGTGAACAGAAGCGTAATGTTTTCCATCTCTACTAAAAAAATCAATGGCAATGCCACGCTCCATGCAATGATGAATTAAATCTGAGCTTAAGGTAACACCAGGCGATAAAACAAGAATATGTCTGAGATTCAATGTTGACATTTTCTGAATTTTTTCATCCGGTGATTTAATTGTTATCCCATTCACATTTTTACCAAGGTAAACGCCATACGTACTTATTACGAGCTCAGTATTTTGTGTTTCAAGTTTCTGATATTCATTTTTTCTTTTTTCTATTGCTCTTTCGGGGTCTTCTATTGCTGTGGATTTTGCTTTGCTTTCTTTTCTAACTGCGATAGCAATTTCCCCGGTAATTTGTAATTTTCGCCTTTTATAATCCTCAGTTATAAAATCGAGCTTGCTCAGTGCTAATTTTATTTTTGCAATACTTTTTACAAGGGCAGGGCGCTTGGAAAGTTTAGATTTAACTTCCGCAATGATTAACTCATCCAGGTCGGATAGTTGGCGGTAATGCAAGATGCGCGCATAGTAGTTCTCTATTCCTTGTATGGTTTCTTCAAACTTTTCAGTTAAAGCACCTTGGTCAAAATTAATAGCATCAGCAATTTTCTCCTTAAGCCTGATCCTTTTTTTATCACTTAAACTAATTCCCTTTTCATTGAAGTGAATGCCCAAAAAATCAAAACCTGAAGAAATATTAGCTATTTGTTTCTTTTCTTCATTGAAGCTAAGTTTCAATTTATCAATCAAAAGCTTTTGAAGCAACCTGTAAGCAGCTTCAGCATGTTCTTTTGTATTGCACAAAACCACAAAATCATCTGCATAACGAACAAAGCCATTGTGTTTTTCTAACATTAATGCATCAAGTTCAGTTAAATATAAATTGGCCAGTAATGGAGAAATAACGGCTCCCTGAGGCACACCTGCCTTGCAATCTTCCCATTTCATACCACCGGTTATCCGTCCCATTTTAGTACACAATTCGATAAGGTGAACCAATTTTTCATCTTTTATGATTTCCCTAAGCTTGGTAAACAAAATGACATGTGGAATATTATCGAAATAGCTGTGTAAATCACAACTTACAGCCCAGTATTTTTTCTCATGTTCCAATATGTGTTTTACCCGATTAATTGCCTTAACGGCACCCTTATCGTGGCGATAGGCATAACTTACATCCAGAAAGGTTTTTTCGAGTATGGGTTCAATCAAAAATCTTATTGCCTCCTGTACTACCTTATCTCTAATACTTAGAAGGCCAAGCATCCGAAACTCACTGGCATTTTTATGAATATAAATCTGAAGATAGGGTTTTGGGGTATAGGTTTCAAAGGCAAGTTCACTGGCAAGCTCTTTGAGTTGCTCTTCTGCCACCAGTTCAAAATTATCTATGCTAATTTTATCAATACCACCGGCGGAGCCTTTGGCTTTAACCTCCAGCCAGGCACTTTGCAATAATTCAAAGGAAGACAATTGTTCATACAGGCCTACTGTATTCATGGCTAATATTGTATTTACCTGCACCATAAACAAGGTTCTTGCCTACATGCAAATATTGTCCGAGAAGGAGAAGAGGGACAAATCGGTTAAACCTCCCTTCATAAATAATATTCCCTATATACCCATCAATGGGTAAACGATTTTGTTCACGGGTTTGCAGGTGAATGTACTTTACCCATTTTAGGTTTACCTGTTGGATTTTAATATGTTTTGCATCCGAATAAAAAATATCCATTAGTTCGTAATTGCTGCCACAGTAAAGGTTAGACAGGATCATAGTGCGCTGGCCTAAGCTTTTTATCAGGTTATAAAATGGATGATCACTCAGCAATTTATCTCCTACTTTATCTAATTTTGTAAATGTTTCAAAATTTAACTGTATTTGTTGCTTTTTGAACTGGATATTTTCAAATAAATCCAAACTAATGGGGTTAGAAGGCTTCAAAGTGGTTTTCCTACCTTGATTCCAAATTATTCTCTCAACTTTAAATGGGTTGATTTCGGATACTTTAATAAGAGAAAATTTACATTTTGGTCTTCCAAAACCAATGTTGCCCATTGCCTCAAATACTTTTACTAATGGGCCTATATAATTGTTTGATTTACCTATGAGAATAAAGTTGAAGGGGAATATATCCCCTTTATTAAGTTTCATTTTATGAGCCAATGGTTCAAATAAATAGGCCCTTGGGGCATCTTTATACTCTCCATAAAGTGGATGTGATTTTGGAGTTTCATTCTCCATTAATTTTTGCCGCAAATTCGCCTTAACTTTTGGCGTAATCTGAGCCAATTCAAAGGCCTCACCAAAAACACCCCTTAGCCAGGCACCATCATAGGTTGGGAAATAGGCATTTCCAATAGCCACGTAACTAATGGTGTATTGGTGAAGAAAGAGATTGTATATTGGGAGGGGGGGAGTCATTTTTGATTATTTAATTAATCTAACCTGTGGGATTTCTAAAACATCACCAACACAATAATCAGGAGTATGAGATTCGACTATAACAGCGTATTCTTGCTGGTTATCATGAGTAGCTACAAATTTAACAGGATGATAAAAGTGAATTAAAAAACCATATAGCCAAATTGGACCTTGGCCTGAAATGACAAGTCCTTTTCCTGTAAAACCAAATGAAATAGGATCTGGAGGCAAAACCGCTTTTAAATCCGCCGGACTCAATATAATGGGTTCAGTAATATTTGATATATTATCCTTAGAATCAATGTTAATTTCCTTTGTTTTTTCTTGATTAGGATTTCCAATAATTTTGAATGAAAGTAAAATAATCCCTGTAGAAAAATTACTGATTTGAAATTCCACCTTTGCCATTTTATTTGATTTCTTTTTCATTTAAAATTTCATCCCAAAGTTATTTTACATTATAGGTCTTTAAATTAAATTCAATATTATAAGAAAGTTTGTACATTACAATGAATTTATTAGGTTTACCAATTTTGTTTATAACTCAGGGAAAATAGTTTGTATGATGTTCCAAACAATTTTAAAAAAAACAGATGTTTCGATGAAAATCTATATAAATGGGGAAATAGGAGGTATGATTCTATCCCCAGAAGATAAATGATAATTAGATAGTTCCCAATACTGGAATTTTCTTATATTTTTTTTGTTTTGAGTAAATATAAATTTATACATAAATCAGATTTTTTGAAATATTACATGAATTTAAGCAATGCGAATTCCGGTAGTGCGTATTTCATAAACTAATGGATTGTTCCAATTTTCAAATTCTTTTGAAGTAAAACCATGTGGCTCTATACGGCTGTCAACTTGTCGTTTCATGCTCCAAAGACGCAACCTGTTTTTTCCTCCATTCATGTTTATTTTATCAGAAATTACAGCAATGTCAATGTCGCTATCTTCATGGGCAGAATTTTTTGAATAGGAGCCAAACAAATAAATCTCAAGAAAGGGGAAATTCTCTTCTTTAAGTTTGGCTGCGTATTTTTGGACAATTATTTTTATTTCATTTTGCATAATAAGTCGTATAACAGAATTATTTTTTCAATATGTTTTAGTGTAAATACTCTGGTACATTGCTTATAAATTTTCAATTTAAAATCGGGGTATCTGCTTCAAATGTTAAAGTCATTCATGAAGTTCAAAAATTCCAAATCTTCCTCTTGCAGTTCGAGCCCGGCAATATCATGTAATTTTACAAGGTCATGTGTATAGGGTGCATGTTGTTTTGTAACATTAACAACAAGGGCCTTAAGCATTTTTTCGAGTACTATATGCCCGAAAAACAAGGCTTCTGAATAACGTTTAATTTGAAACAGATCGTGCATTGTTTCAAAATCACGTTTTGCGGTCTTTTTCCAATAAGTTGAAATTTGTTTCGGGTCAATTTTTTGCATGATACTTGAAAATACCAGGAACGTAATAAAGAACAATATTAACAAAACAAAAACGAATACCCAATAAAACATGGTTAAAAAACACTTTTCATGGGGAATAATAAAAAATCAAGGGTAGTTCAAAATACTTAAATTCCGGTCAGAAATTGGTTAAGCAGGTTCAAAACAATTCTCCCGGATGCATT
>CAYHCM010000069.1:0-11705 GCA_964355045.1 uncultured Chitinophaga sp.
CTTGAAAAATTATTCGCTTAATTTGACCTGCTCCCCAGAAATTAAATGTGATCCACAAAAACCTCAACATTGAATTGTCAGTCTTTGGACTTTATGAAACTAAAAAACAAAGAAATTAGTACCAGTTTTTTTACACAATTAGACTCAATCAGGCGTGTTCAGTATTCGAAAAATGACCAAGAAACAGAAATATTCGTTGACATAAACCCAAACATATTGATACAATTTTTAAAGGATATTGACCAAGTAGAACTATCTAAAAATGGACAATTCGAAAAGGAATATCATTTCAATATCGCACCTATAGGATATTCTGACCCCCCCAAATGTAAAGATAAAATTTCAATTCAGTTTTTTCCTGAAACATGTAAATACAGAATGGTAATTTGGAATACTTTTTTAGTTGAACCCGATTGGTGCACAGAGAGTCAAGTCGTTTATAGCTTTGAAATTAAAGATAACCAAATAAAAAACTTTTGGAGAAATGAAGCTGGATAATAAAACTGGTGTTCATGGACAATATGGAATAGCTGACTGGAAGAATTTATCAATTCTTGAAAAAGAAGGTATAATTGAAAGTATTGAACAACTTGATGCCGGTGGTGGAATAAGGCATGAAAAGGTGATGGAGAAAATCAGAATGAAATTTATAAATGCATAGAATTTTATGGCTTATTAAAAATATATGATAATCGCCAAAATCCTAAAAAATTGAAATTTGGGAAATAATAACACAAAACCGGGATGCTTAAAAGAAGAAAAATGGCTGAAAAGATTTGACAACTTTTTAAAAGTTGTCAAATCTAAAAACTGAACCTACGAATTATACGCCCATTTTAAATAAATAGACCCCCAGGTAAATCCACCGCCAAAGGTGGAAAGAATCAGATTATCGCCTTTTTTCAATTGTTTTTCAAAATCCCAAAGCAATAGGGGTAAGGTGCCGTTGGTCGTATTTCCATAGCGCTGAATATTCATCAGTACTTTTTCTGAACTTATTCCCATTCGGTCAGCCGTGGCATCTATTATTCGTTTGTTGGCCTGATGGGCAACCAAATAATTAATATCTTCCGCTTTTAAATCGTTTCGGTCCATTATTTCTTTGCTTACTTCGGCCATATTGGTTACTGCAAATTTAAAAACGGTCTTCCCTTCCTGATATACATAGTGTTCGCGGGCTGTTACTGTTTCAATAGTTGGCGGTTTTAAGGAGCCGCCGGCTTTTTGATGCAAAAATTCGCGTCCTGAACCATCGGTTTTTAATATACTGTCACACACACCAAGGTCTTCGTCGTTGGGTTCTAATAATACGGCTCCTGTTCCGTCTCCAAATATTATACACGTATTTCTGTCGGTATAATCTAAAATGGCCGACATTTTATCTCCACCTATTACAATTACTTTTTTGTAAGCTCCCGATTCTATAAATTTTGAACCGGTTTCCAATCCAAATAAAAAACCTGAACAGGCCGCAGCCAAATCAAATCCCCAGGCATTTTTAGCTCCTATTTTATCACAAACTATATTGGCGGTAGCCGGAAAAATAAGATCTCCGGTGATGGTACAACAAATTACCAATTCAATTTCCATAGCACTTATGCCGCGCTTTTGCAATAATTCATTTACAGCCATCATAGCCATATCCGAAGTGCCTTTGCCATCTTCCAATATCCGTCGTTCTTTAATCCCGGTTCGGGATTGTATCCATTCATCGGTGGTATCCACCATATGTTCAAGATCTTTATTGCTTAAAACTTTTTCGGGAACATATCCCCCAACAGCGGTAATGGCAGCCTGAATTTTAGACATTTATTTTTTATTAATTTAAAGGCGGCAAATGTAATTGTTTAGAAATAAAAAAGGGAGGTTTTTTCAAAGGGTAAAGTAAAAAGGGTAAAGTGGAAAAAAGGTTAAAGGATAAAGTCTAAAGGGTAAAGTGAAAAAAGGTTAAAGTAAAAAAGTAAAAAAAGGTTAAAGTAAAAAAAGGTTAAGGTAGAAAGGTTGAGGTCGAGAGGTGAAAGTAAAATGCTAGTGTAGGATTAACCTTTAACCTTTATCCTTTAACCTTATTTGAAAGCCTTACAATTGAGCTTTAATGCTATCAATCAAATTTGATACGATAACATCTTTGGTAAGCTTAAGCATATTTACAAAGGTTTTGGCTTTTGATATACCATGTCCTATTATTACAGGTTTATTTACCCCAAGGATTGGAGAACCTCCATAATTTTCGAAATTAAATTGGTTCAGATAATCGTCTTTTACGCCGCGTTTCATCAATTGATAACACATTCCTTCGCACGCTTTTAATATTACGTTTCCGGTATAACCATCGCATACTACTACATCCGCTTTATCGGTAAATAAATCACGACCTTCTACATTTCCAATAAAATTTATGTATCGGTCATCTTCCAAAAGCGGGTAGGTGGCCTGTGTTAAAATATTTCCCTTTTCTTTTTCTTCTCCAATGCTTAACAAACCAACGGTGGGATTTTCGATACCCAGAATGGATTTGGCATATATTGTACCAATATTGGCAAATTGTACCAGTACATCCGGTTTCACATCGGCATTAGCTCCCACATCCAGCATCACGCCATGTTTTCCGGAGGGTCGGGGAAGTATGGTTGAAATAGCCGGGCGAAAAATACCATCTATGGTTTTTACAGTATAAAGCGAACCTACCATCATAGCTCCTGTATTGCCTGCACTGGCAAATCCATCAAGTCTGCCTTCCATCAGCATTTTTAATCCTACCATAATGCTGGAGTTTCTTTTTGCAGAAACTGCTTTGGTTGGATGCTCGCTCATACCAATGGTATCAGGTGCATCAATAATTTCGAATGGATGATTTATGCCTAATGAAGCAAGGGAATCTTCAATTGCCTTTTTTTCGCCGAGCAATACAATGTCCACGTTGGCAAAGTCGGTTTGACCAGCCGCCTTAAATGCGCCTTTTATAGCTTCAGCCGGAGTATAATCTCCGCCCATTGCATCTAACCCAATTCGGATACGTGCCATGTGTTATTTTCGGTGATTTAAAAAATTAAGAAGGTTTAACTTCAATTACCTGAACTCCGCGATACATTCCGGTTTCCATATTTACACGATGATACAGGGAAGTATCACCTGATTTGGGATCGGTAAATATTTGTTTAAACCCAAGATTGTCGTGGGTTCTGCGTTTGTCCCTTCGGGTTCTGGAGATTTTGCGTTTGGGATGTGCCATGTTTTTTTAATCTATTATGTTTTTTAACTTATCCCACCTGGGATCAGTTTGTGTTTCTATATTGTTGGTGTCGTCTTTACTTTCTGATAAAAATTTTAACATTTCCGGATTGCAATTTTTTGATTTTTCTGCATTGTCCTTGCATGTTTTGGTCATGGGAATACCGGTACAAATAATTTCATAAATGTGGTCATATACATTAAATGAAATTTCATTTGGGCCAAGGTAAATAATTTCATCATCGCTTTCCTTTGGTTCGTCCTCTATTTTTATGACTATTCTTTCCGTTCCTTTAACAGGCAAATCAATTGTATCCAGACAAACATCACACTCAGCCTTCACTATTCCATCTATTTGGAAGTCGAAGTTCATGAGCCTTTCTTTTTTATCAATAAGTAAATGAACGTTAACCTTGCCCTGATTTACAAGTGAGTTTTCTTTTAAACCAAAAAATAAGTCATCAATTTCATACTCAAAATTATGGTGACCTAATTTTAGTTTTACAAAATCAATGTTGTAGTTCGTTAAAGAATCCACACGTTTTTCAAACAGGGCTGCAAAAATAGGATTTTAAACTTTATAAACAAGGTTGATTTTTGAGTTCTATGTTAGGAGTGCTATGTTCTAAGTTTTTGTTGCTTAGTTTTGGGTTTTATGAATAGGAAAAATAAGAAAGCGATATTTTACCATTACTCTTTTAATACTTTAAAAGTTTGAAATTTACCTTCAAACAGCAAGCTAAAATAATAAACCCCATTTGCTAAACCTGACAAATCAAATTCAGTTTTTGAGGTGGCCTTTTCTGATTTTAGAATTACCTGCCCTATGGAATTGATTAACTGAATATTTTCGAAGGATAAATTATCATCTATATAATTGGTGATTCTTACCTTGCCATTGGCTGGGTTAGGTATCACAAAAAGTGTTTTTTCTGTACAATTAATAGCATCAGCACAATTTGGAATAATTCGAAAAAGAGCATCGGCATAAACTGAATTGTGAAGTTCCTGAGGAAAATAAACAGTCAACATATATCTGTTGTTAATTAAAACAGGTTTAATAAGTGTATCATAATCCGAAAGGTGAGTGCCTTCAATCGTTTCATACCATTGCACTTTCACAAAATCACCGTTGAATACCTGAATTTCAAAAGTTTTAAATGGCGTATTGGTTTGGGGTTTAAAGGCAGGGTTGAGAGTTAATAGATAATCCCTGTAATGCCAATAGAGTTTTGTGAGGCTAAATTTCTTGTCCTGACACCATCCTAAAATATTAATAGCATTGTTATTATCCACCGTTATCATATAGGCTATTCTCAATCCTTCCATATTCTGGTCAATTTTACAGTCGGCTAATTGTTGATAGTTCGTATTGGTTCTTATAAAGCTTGATTTAACAACATTTCCCAAATCCTTAAATTGTTTCATAAAATTGCCTAAGGCTTTATAGTGATGATACTGATTTAAGGGCTGTATTGAAAAAAATGCGTTAAATGAAAGTGCACTTCCAAAGCCACCTGCAAAGGCCGAACTTAAAGTTACATTATGGAGGTCAATTCCTAAAGGATCATATTCGTGGTTTTCCTGATGGGGAACCCCTTCACAATCATCATCTCCTTGTCCCCATTCCTGCAAATGATGGGGCTTTTTTAATTCATCACTAAACGCCTTAGATGCATTAAATAAAGATTCTTCTTTTTCATGATCTCTTTTACAAGGATAGGAATTGGGACAAATAGGATTTGGAAAGTAATGGCCACCAATACTATAATCCAAGTTTGAAAAAAAAGTGTATTGCTCCAGCGATAACGGATATTTTTTATACGGGCTTGGTTTTTCTGCCCTTGTAAACGGATCTATTGTGGAAGTAGTTATCAAGTGCTTGCAGGCATCATTAGTTTTCACAATGTTTTTAACTTCAATGAGCCAATGGTCAAACCTTGAAACCATATCCTCTGGTTGCTTAAATTTTTGGTCATAGGTATAAATAATTTTGCCATCGGCCGTAGTATCGGGAACATTATTTTTATCGGCATCTACGATATGCTTTCCAATTTTTAATTCTGCGGCGTTAAGGTTTATTTCTTTTCCTACTTCCCAAGCTACTAAATTACTGGCATACCCCCATCGGGCTGTGCAATACCGCAGAAAATATTTTTGATAATTTAAGATAGTGTATTGTACAGGAGGTGATGGTATCGGTGGAAAAAAATCCCATGGGTTATTTGCTATTTCTTCTATTGCCGGGCTATTGTAATACATTTTGTTATCGGCTAGTGAAGGAGAGGATGTATCATGATTTTGATTAAACGGGTTGTAATTTTTCCATCCTTCAAAATAGGTCTGGTCATCCATTAAAGGATCATACATTACCATCTGAATATATACCTGTCTCGACTTAGCATAATCGAGATAAATGTCAATCATTTTTGCGTTTTTGGAATTGAAAACCCGCGTATGATATTCAGCATCACTCCCAGATTTGCCCGCCACACCTTGAATTACCGGGGTAAAGAACCACTCGGGGTTAGTGGCAATCCACATTTTTAACATATTAGCATTATTCTGTTGCACTTTATCAATAACATCTCTCATCCTACAAACATAATTTTCTGAATTATTTGAGAAATGTTCTGTCATACCAATCATATAACACATTTCCCCTTTTTCATTATACAAAAAACTTTTTCTTCCTTCCTTTAATCCAATAAATCCTTTTGAACCCGGATTCGGAACCACATTTATAATTCCGGAATAAATATCTCTCAATATCCCTGCGCCCGGATTTATATTATCCTTAGCCTTTATCAGAATGGCCCAACTACCTGTTTCATCAAGCCGGAACGCATGTCTTATAACCCATCGCTGGGCAGCTAAGCGGTTATTATTATTTTTGAATTTAAACTTTGTTCTCGGATGGCTTTCGCCTTGAAGCACCGTCCCATTGCAATTTCCGGTTTCTTCCACCTCCTCGTCATAAAAGGCGTTTACCGTAATTGTTTTGTTACCTTTGGTAAAAACCGCAAAAATCTCAATAACTTCTGGATTATGGGGTTCGGAGTAATCCACGGGCACAGTCCTGTTTATTTTAAAGCTAAATTCTAATTTGTCGCTTACCGGAACATTATTCAAAGATAAATTAGTACTAACAATTCCGGAAAGGGAAGGTTGTGCAACAATAACAACAGACAACAAACATAATTTTATGAGAAAAAAGGATTTAATTTTTGAATTAAAACTACCCATAATTAAGTTTTGTTGTTATAAATGTTTTAGAAAATATTTAGACGTAAAATCTGACAAAATTATACAGGTGCAATTAACAGATTATTTTTAATTCTTTCGATTTCTAATTTTTTTTAAATTTCATACCTTATTTATAAAGCTCGAAATCTTTATCTTTAATGAAGAATATTATAAATAAATAATACCCCCATTACATAATAAAAAATACTAAAAACAGCCAGAATAGCTATTTTTTTAATATTGGATATGCCATGAAGAAATGCCAGGGCTGGAGCTATAAGTCCAATTCCCCTATACAATGATACATCCATACCTATGCAGAAAGGAATATACCAAATGACAAGTACAAAGAGCATAACAAGCGGAGTAATTTTTTCTTTGGTTTTACTTATAGAGTAAACCAAAACTGGAATGGCAAAAAAGAAAAATATATTATGAAAATTAATCCAGGCCTCTTTGGTGTATAAATGCATCCTAAACAAGTCGTAATGACCTTTAAGGTGCTTAAAAGGGCTGAACAATGCGTGACCATATTTCCCTTGGATAAGGAACATGGCGTTCCAATGGCCTGTCGCAAAATGGTCGTATACATACATTGCCAAAACTCCCAGCATACCCGGCACAAATACTTTTAACAGAATATTTCTAAAATAAGAAGGCACTAAAATCTGTTTTAAAACATCAGACCATATAATTTTCAGATTAAAAGAGGATATGTTTTTTAAAAGCAAAAAAAGCAAAAACAGCCCGAAAGAGAAAAAAATTACAATAGCTGAACTGTAGGAAAGTGCTATTAAAAATGAACTGATACCAGCAATTACATACCGATTATTTTGAATGCCATAAAAAATCAAACTTAAAAGCAATATCATCAAGGATAACGGGAAAATAGCAAAAAAGTAAATTCCACCGGGGCTCATTGCACACAAAAACAGAGTAAGCCAATTACCTAATTTGAACGATTGAACTTTTATAATAAAAGAGCAAACGATTAAAAAAGCTATAAAAAATATATGAGAAAGAATAATACCACAAACCGACAAATCAATACCGCTAATTTTATTAAGTAAATACATAAAAAATGGATATAGTGGCGCCCATCCTGCATTTCCACACCATACGCCCGAATGTTCAGGATACCCAAATTCAGGCCCGCATTCAAAAAGTGTATGGCCTTTTTTAGCTATCTCAAGGTATAAACCCGAATCTTGCCTCGACCAACACAAGCCGCCCCATTCATGACAATTTCCTTGATGCGAAATAAAACGAGTAAAAATTAAAGCAACTATATAAATGGCTATCGGCAATATCCAAACAGCAATTTTTGAAGGTTTAAAAAATAAATTGGCCACATGCAAAGAACTTTTAATTTTTAATAAAATACAATAGATTTGGTTCTAATTAAAATGCAAGCATAATTTTTTCTTTCATCAAAATTAATACCTTTGTCCATTACCTCTTATAAAACTTTTTATGTCAAAAAACCAATCAACCTCTAATAATACCCTGCTCTACACTATAATCTCCGTGTTCTTTTTCTGGGGTTTTGTGGCAGCTTCAAACACCATTCTGCTTGGGCTTTTTAAGAAAAATTTTGAACTTACCCAATTTCAAAGCCAGTTGGTTGACTGGGCTTTTTATACCGCTTATTTTGTCGGTTCCCTGGTTTATTTTTTAATTTCCTACTTTAAAGGCGATCCCCTTAATAAAATTGGATACAAAAAGGGGCTGGTTGTCGGTCTTGTCATTTCAGCCCTTGGGGCGCTTGGTTTTATCCCGGCTGCTATGACACAGTCATTCAGCTTAATGCTTACTTCCTTGTTTATTATTGCCATTGGATTTGCACTTCAGCAAATTGTGGCCAATCCTTATGTGATTGCACTTGGTGCCCCGGCCACCGGTTCGCACAGGGTAAATCTTGCCGGTGGAATCAATTCTTTCGGAACGCTCATTGGCCCTCTATTATTAGCTTATGCCGTTTATGGAAATATTTCAGGCCCAAGCACTTTTATTGAATCCAATGGAAGCAGGAAAGATTTTAATATTTCGGTAGAAAGAACTTCAGGAAAATCAGAAACTGTAAAAGCCCTGATTATACCATACGATTCATCCGGAACTAAAAATGCAGAAAAAAATAATTTTATTTTAATTACCGCTCATAATTCGGATAACTACCAAAAGGTTTATTCAGAGATGGTTTCTCGACAAGGCAAGGGTGTTATATTTGGATTTAAAAATGATTCTACTGCCAACGCCAATCTTGGTTTATTAAAAGAACAAAATCCTGAATCACGCATCCCGATTCTTAAAATGGAAGATGCACAAGCTATTGAACTAAAAGCCCTTTTGGAATCCGAACCTGATAAACCGATGTATTTGGAAGCCAGATATTATGGGGTTGATAATGTAGTTTTCCCAAGTATAATTTTGGCAGCCGCATTTTTATTGTTTGCCCTAATTATTGGATTATCCCCGCTCCCAAGCGTAAGTAATAATGAAAAAATTTCAGGTGATTTAGGTGCATTTAAACATCCGCAGGTTATTTTGGGAATGTTGGCCATTTTTATTTATGTAGGCACCGAAGTCACTATTCAAAGCAATCTTGCCGAATTTATGCGACGAACATTTAAATTAGAACCAAGCCACACCAGCCATTTTATATCCTTGTATTGGGGTGGTTTGATGATTGGCAGATGGGTAGGTGCTATTACGGTTTTTAATCTTAAACCAATGATGAAAAAAATTATGACAGTCGTTGTTCCGCTTGTGGCCTACACCTTAATTCTGTTTGTAAATTATTTACATGGAAGCCCGATGGCTGATATTTTAAAATATTTTCCTTTTGTAGGAATTTTAATTATTGGATTTTTTATGGCTGCCGAAAAACCTGCAAGAACCATGGTTCTTTTTGGATTGATGGGTGCTGTAATGCTTGCAATCGGAATAATGATAAAAAACGAATGGAGTATTTATTGTTTCCTAAGCGGAGGTTTATTTTGTTCGGTAATGTGGCCATGTATATTTAGCCTTTCCATTGCCGGTCTGGGAAAATATACCGCTCAGGCTTCCAGTCTTTTGATTATGATGATACTTGGCGGGGGATTAATTCCACCATTGCAGGGGCAAATAATGGATAAAATACCAAATATTTATTTTTCATATCTTGTACCGTTTATTGGTTTCTTATATCTGGCCTGGTTTGGCTGGAAAGTGAAACACGTATTGATAAAACAAGGCATTGATTATGATAGAAAACTGGATTCTTCTATATGATTTAAACTGCCACAGATTCTCAGAGTAAAATAATTTGAATGGATTAAATCAGAATGACAAATAAAAATTTATCTTTTTTAAAACATATTTTTGCGACAAAAAATAGGAACTATTTTTTATCTGATTTAATCTGAAATAATTTTTTATCTGAGAATCTGTGTATTTTATTTTGAGAATAATAGTTATCTGTTTTGAAATTTGCCGGCAATCCACGCCTTATCTCTTAATAAAAAAAAACAATACTTAAACTCACTATAAAATGGAAAGAGAAGAATTATTAAAAAGCAGAGAATATTGGATTACCAAAATTCAAATTGAAATGTTTGAAATGATTGAGAATTATAGAACTGAAAAAAAAATAAACAGAACGCAATTAGCCAAAGAATTAAATTTTACAAAAGGCTATATATCGCAGGTTCTTAATGGAGATTTTAATTATAAAATAAGTACTTTGGTTGATATGGCATTAGCCGTAGGTAAAGTTCCAATTTTAAAATTTGAAGATGAATATAAATATATAGAAAACGATGAATTGGGAATTAATAATTTACCTGAAAAAGAACAAGAAAATTTGTCGGAAGCTATAAAACAATTAGCCAAACCAAACAAACAACTTATTAAAAAAGCATAGTTTCAATTTTTAAACTCATCTAAAAATTTTCAAAATAATGCCTGTCAAGCATAAAATTACAATCGTTTTTCTACTAGCAATCTCCTTTTTTTCTAAAGCCCAAACCGGAACACCCGTAAATGGTGTGGTTGATAATTATGAAGGAATCATTGCCTTTACCAATTGCACCTTAGTAAAAGACCCGCAAACCAAATTATTAAATGCCACACTCATTATACAAAAGGGAAAAATTACCGCAGTTGGCACAGGTTTAATTATTCCGAAAGAAGCCAAAATTATTGACCTCAAAGGCAAATGGATTTATCCTTCTTTTATTGATATCTGGTCGGATTATGGAATTCCAAAATCTCCAAAAAAAAATAATGAACCCGGCCCACAATTTTTAAGTTCTAAAAAAGGAGCCTGGTATTGGAATGAGGCTATACATCCGGAAGTAAATGCTTCGGAAATTTTTAGTATTAATATTGAAGAAGCGAAAACTTTAAGGGATTTAGGATTTGGAATAGTGGCCAGTCATCAGCAAAACGGCATTGCCCGAGGCACGGGATTCCTTGCAGCATTAGGCGATGAGCTTGAACAAAAGCAGGTGATAAATTCTGTTTCAGGTAATTATTTTTCATTTAATAAAGGTAATTCTATTCAGGATTATCCATCCAGTTTGATGGGAAGTATTGCTTTGCTAAGGCAATTTCAATATGATGCCCGTTGGTATAAAACTGCCAAACCAAATGAATCTAATTTTTCGTTAGAGGCCTATAATTTATTTTATACGATGCCTCATTTTTTTGAAGCGGCTGATTTGCAGGATGTATTAAGGGCGGATAAAGTTGGGGATGAATTTGGAATTCAATATTTAATAAAAGGCAACGGCGATGAATATCAATTTATAAATGAAATAAAAAACACAAACGCTTCGTTGGTAATTCCATTAAATTTTCCGGATGCCTATGATGTGGAAGACCCCTTGGATGCCCGATTGATAAGCCTAACAGAAATGAAACATTGGGAAATGGCACCTTATAATCCTGCCATTTTATATAAAAACGGAATTGAATTTTCTTTGACTTTAAGCGGAATGAAAAAAAAGGAAAAATTTTGGCCAAATCTTCGCAAGGCTATTGAAAATGGACTTCCCGAAGAATATGCCTTAAAAGCTTTGACCACTAATCCTGCTAAATTTTTAAAATCAGAAACCCAATGCGGAACTTTGGATATTGGTAAATTGGCTAACTTTATTATTACCGATGGAAATATTTTTAAAGAAGGAACCGCCATTTTGGAAAATTGGGTTTTAGGAAAACAAAATTTAATTATTGATTGGCAA
>CAYHCM010000069.1:11805-15263 GCA_964355045.1 uncultured Chitinophaga sp.
CGCCATTTTGGAAAATTGGGTTTTAGGAAAACAAAATTTAATTATTGATTGGCAAACAACCGACTACACCGGAAAATATTCTCTAAAATTTTCGGATTCAACGTATAAAATTAATATTAACGGAAAGCCATGGCAGCCTAAGGCCGAGTTGCAACCGAAATCAAAAGGAGAGATTAAAATTTCATTAAAAAATGGTTTTCTTTCCTATCAATTGATTTTAAAAAATGGCAAATCCTTTAATGGAACCGGCTATAAAACGGGGAATGATATTACGTTTATTTCAAATGATTCTTTGGGATATAGTGTTACACGAACAGCCCTCTATCTTGGCCCTATGGATGCCCCTCAGGATTCTGTAAAGAAAAAAACCGAGTCTGTTATTCCAAAATATTTAATGCCCTGGCAATATAACCTGCCACCAAATCTTATTTTTATAATTACCAATTGCACCGTTTGGACGTGCGATAAACAAGGCATTATGCTAAATACCGATGTTTTGGTAAAAGATGGGAAAATTTTACAAATAGGTAAAAATTTGGTAATGGCCGGAGCAATAAAAATTGATGGGACCGGAAAGCACCTTACGCCCGGAATTATTGATGAACACAGTCACATCGCAATTTCCAAAGGAGTAAATGAAGGCACGCAATCTATAACCAGTGAGGTGAGAATTGAAGATGTGATAAATGCCAAAGATGTCAATCTTTACAGGCAATTAGCCGGCGGAGTTACTACTTCTCATCTACTTCACGGTTCGGCTAATGCTATCGGCGGGCAAACGGCTTTAATAAAATTAAAATACGGCGAAGCACCTGAAAAATTAAAATTTCCGACCGACCATCGTTTTATAAAATTTGCCCTGGGCGAAAATGTAAAACAAAGCAATTGGGGCGATTTTAACACCATACGTTTTCCGCAAACCCGCATGGGTGTGGAGCAGGTATTTTTGGATGGATTTACCAGAGCCAAGGCATATGGCGAACTTAAAAGAACACCCGGCTACCGAACCGATTTGGAATTGGAAGCCTTGTTGGAAATTTTAAACAGCAAACGGTTTATTACTTGCCATTCCTACGTTCAATCAGAAATAAATATGCTGATGCACGTGGCCGATACGTTTGGATTTAGAGTAAATACGTTTACTCATATTTTAGAAGGCTATAAAGTGGCCGATAAAATGAAAGCCCATGGAGCGGCAGCCAGCAGTTTTGCCGATTGGTGGGGGTATAAATATGAAGTGGTGGAAGCCATTCCATACAGTCCGGGAATTATGAATAAAGTTGGGGTATTAACGGGTATAAACAGCGATGATCCTGAAATGGGCCGCCGCCTGAATCAGGAAGCTGCCAAAACCATTAAATACAGCGATGTTTCAGAAATTGAAGCTTTAAAAATGGTAACCATTAATCCGGCCAAAATGCTTCATATAGATAACAGAGTTGGAAGCATTGCCATTGGAAAAGATGCAGATTTAGTACTTTGGGATGGAAACCCATTGAGCAATTATTCAAAACCCATAACCACCTGGATTGAAGGAAGAATTTATTTTGACAGGAATGAAGATTTCTTAAAAAGAATTGAAATAGCTAAAGAAAGACAACGCATTATTAATGCAATGATATTGGCAAAAAAGAAAGGCGAAAGCACTCAAAAAGCAGGAAAAACCCTTGAACCGGAATACCATTGTGAGGATGAATTTTGATGTGGGAAGTTGGAAATTTAACCTTTAACCTTTTCACTTTAACCTTTAACCTTTGACAATCAGAACCCATTGCCGTCAGATTTATCTGACGGATTGAATTAAAAAAATGAAAATGAAAAAAATAATAATTGGAATATTAATGTGCTTAACAAGCTTTGCCAGAGCACAGATACCAAGCCCGGGCGAAATTCAATCCAAACCGGTTTGGATTATTGCCGGAGTTTTGCATATGGGGAATGGCAAAATTTATCATAATGCTTCCATTCGATTTGAGAAAGGAATAATTACTGCCATTGACACTTTGCCGGCAGGAAAGGATTATCCTACCCATATCACATTTTTTGCCGAACATGTTTATCCGGGCTTAATTGCACCCAATACCACTATAGGTCTTAATGAAATAGATGCCGCCCGTGCTACCCGCGATTATAATGAAGTAGGAATAAACAATGCCAATATCCGAAGTATAATAGCCTACAATACCGATTCGAAAGTAACGCCAACCGTGAGAAGCAACGGGATTCTTTTAGCCCAAATAACCCCATCGGGAGGAAGCATTTCTGGTAACTCTTCCATTGTACAATTGGATGCCTGGAATTGGGAAGATGCGGCTCTAAAAACGGATGATGCCATACATATAAATTGGCCAAGAATGCAGGTTCAGCAAAGGCGGAGGATGGATGAGGATGATAATGAAAAACCCCAAACGGATAAAGAAATTAAAGCATTGGATGAAATATTTAGCAATGCCAAAACCTATTGCGCCAGCAAACCCGAAGTTTTAAATTTAAAATTAGAAGCGTTTAGAGATGTGTTTTCAGGTAAAAAGAAAATTTTTATTCATACCGATGGTGCCAAAGAAATTATAAGTGCCGTTCAGTTTATGAAGCGCTATGGAATTACTCCTGTAATAGTTGGCGGTGATGAAAGTTTTTTAATAACCAAATTTTTAAGAGAAAATAAAATAGCCGTGATTTTAATACGAACCCATAATTTACCCTCATTGCCCGAAGACGATGTGGATTTACCCTACAAACTTCCCAAAATTTTGTACGATTCAGGGGTGTTATATTGCATAGCTGATGTTGGTGCATGGCAACAGCGCAATTTGCCTTTTCAGGCCGGCACCGCTGTGGCATTTGGACTTACCCCCGAACAAGCCCTTATGGCAATTACCAAAAACACCTCAGAAATTTTAGGAATTGATAAAAACTATGGTACCCTTGAAGTAGGCAAAAGTGCGACCCTGATAATTAGTGAAGGAGATATTTTGGATATGAAAACATCGAAATTAACTCATGCATGGATTGATGGACGATTCGTTAATTTAGACAACACCCAAAAGCAATTGAATAAAAAGTATAGGGCTAAATATTTTGGGGAGTGAAATTCCAAATCTCAAATTTAAAATTCCAAATCGCATCTAGCCTAAGTCGAACCAAATTTCAAATTTCCAAACCATGATAAAAGAATTCAACGAAAGCCGTACCAAAGGAAACGAGGCCATAATGGCCGGTGATAATTTAGTAATAAAACGCCTTTTTAATTTAGATACCAACACTTATGTGGAAGGGGCTTTGCCTGTAAAAACCAAAGAACTTTTGGGTTTGGTGGCCAGTATGGTTTTGCGATGCGATGATTGTATAAAATACCATTTGGGCAAGTGCCACGAAAACGGAGTAACCAAAGCCGAAATTTTTGAAACCTTTGCGGTAGCCAATATTGTTGGCGGAACTATTGTTATTCCTCATACACG
>CAYHCM010000069.1:15363-18641 GCA_964355045.1 uncultured Chitinophaga sp.
ACAATTGTGGAGATATTTTTAACAAACTCTCCTTCTAATATTCCAATTTTGTTTCATTAATGCAGCCTATTTCCGAAAAGCAAAATCTAATTGATTCTTACCTTTTAAAAGTTAAGGCTTCCAGTAAAGAAGCTATAAAAAAAGAAGCGTTTAAAGATTTACTAAATCTCCTATATGCTTTATCACCCGAAATATTAAAGATAATTGACGCCATTACCGCAGGTTCTGAAAAATCAATTCTTAATATTCCGCGAAAAGGCCAACTCCATAGAGGAAGTGCCGATACACTGTACAACAAAATAATTATAGAATTTGAGAACAACCTAAAACTAACGTTAAGCCACGCCAAAGAACAATTAGCAGGTTATATGTTGGGTGAAATGAAATCAGGCAATGATTATAATTTTACCCTTATTGCCAGCGATTGCATTACCTGGAAAGTATTTGCAGTGGATGTTTCGTGCATACCCAATTTAGAAAATTTGGACGAAAATGAAGTAATATTAAACGAAGTGGAAAGTGCTTCGTTTACATTGAACACCGAAAATGCCGAAGATTTTTATTATTGGTTAGATAGGTTTTTGTTTAAAGAAGAAAAACAAAAAGCAACCCTTAAAAAAATAGAAGAAGCTTTTGGTTACCAAAGTCAGGTGTTTATTGAAAGTTATCGCCAATTGACCGAAGTGTATAAAGATGCCCGAAAATATGGCGAAGTACAGGTAAGTTATGAGCAATGGCGCAAGTTTTTGAGTATTGCTTATGGAACTTTTGAAGACAAAGGCAGTGATTTTTTAATCCATACCTATTTAAGTGTATTTGCCAAAATGCTTGCCTATGCAGTGGTGAGCAATGATGATTATATTGAAGATAATGAAATGTTGGGTATTTTGGAGGGAAGTATTTTTGATAATTATAAAATCAGCAATTTTGTGGACAATGATTTTTTTCATTGGGTAAAAGCTGATAAAACCTTTAACAGTCTTAAAAAAGTTTTTAGAATCATTGCTCAGGAAATTTCCACATTCAATTTTGATAATGTTGACGAAGATATTTTAAAAGGTGTTTATCAGGAGTTGATTGATTTAGATACGCGGCATTCATTAGGTGAATATTATACTCCCGACTGGCTGTGCGAAAGAATTGTGAAAGAATTTGATTTTAGGCCCAACCACAAAATATTAGACCCATCCTGTGGAAGCGGCTCCTTTTTAAGAGCGGCAGCTCATCATTTAAGAAACCTGAATCCGGAAATAAAAGTAGAAGAACTGAACAATTGCCTTTTTGGAATTGACATTCATCCCCTCAGTGTGCAAATAGCCAAAACCACGCTATTGCTGGCTTTGGGCAAAGAAGTAAAAGATCTGAAAACACCCATTCATATCAATATAATTTTGGCCAATACCTTGTTGGCGCCTATTGAACATGAAGGAAAAATGTTTGGCAGTGAGTTTCCGGTTCAAATTGACAAGAAAAAGTTTTTGATTAACACACAGGTATTGCATGATAACGAATTGTTTGACCAGGCCTTGAATTTGTGTGATGAATTGGCTGAAAATACCCAACACAAAGCATCTGATAGCGAAGAAGTTTTTGCTACATTGCTCAAAAGAAAATATCCCAAAGGGGGTTTTAACGGCAATATTACCAAAGGGTTTTACAAAATTTACGAAGCCTTTAAAGATGCAAAAGAACGAGGGAGAAACTCCATTTGGAAATTTATCCTTCAAAATCTTTATAAACCTTATTTCCTGAACGAAAAGTTTGATTTTGTAATTGGCAATCCGCCATGGTTTACGTACAGCAGCATAAAAAACGAAGAATATCAAAAAGTGTTATTGGCATTAGCCATTTCGCATAATATAAAGCCGCAACAAAGTGCAAATATGCCTCATCTGGAAATAGCCGCAATTTTTATGGCCTATTGCAGCCATTATTTTTTAAATTCCACAGGCAAACTGGCTTTTGTATTGCCCCGCAGTTTTTATAATTCCGACCATCACGATAACACCCGTAGTGGCAAAGCTAAAGGTTACCAGCTAAGTCAAACCTGGGATTTGGAAAAAGTATTTCCCCTTTTCAGAGTTCCAAGTTGTGTAATGTTTGCCGATAAGGCAAAACCAAAAACACATGCCCGACTTCAATTTCCGGCGGTTCAGTTCAAAGGAAATTTGCCCCGTCACAATTGCCATTTAGATGTTGCAGAAACTTGTATTACAGAAACTAATGCAACAATTTATTATGCTAAACAAGGCAAATCATCCGCTTTTAGTTACGATGGCAATAGAAAAGTTCAAAAAATTAACCCTTACAAAAAACTTTTTAAACAAGGGGCTACCATAGTTCCGAGGACATTTTATTTTATTGAATTGAATCAGGAATATCCCACAGATTTCGTAAATCAACGCTTAAAATTAAAAACAAATCATGAAATTTTACCGGATGCTAAAAAACCCTGGAAAGAAATCACATTTAATAAGTGGATCGAGAGTGATTTTGTTTATAGAACCGCACTTGCTAAAAGTATTTTGCCTTTTGCATTGCATGATCCTGATATGGTGGTGCTGCCAATTTTAATAAATAAAAATGATAAAGGAGAAAAGACGATTAAGTTACTTACTGATTTAGAAATAAAACGGGAAGGCTTTTTATATGCTTCAATATGGTTTATGGATACGGAGAATATTTGGAATCAGTTAAAGACGGAAAAATCAAAAAATATGTCAAGTTTTGACAGATTGAATTTTCAAAAAGGAATTACATCTCAAAATTTAAACAAACCCTATTTAGTTTTATACAATGCTTCGGCGAAGGATGCCAATGCTACTTTTGTCAAACGGACTGATTTGGATTTAGAATTAATTATAGAAAGCAAAGGCTATTATTTCCCTACTGAAATTGAAGACGAAGCCTATTATCTAACAGCCATCTTAAATTCTGAAACTCCCAATTTAATGATGAAAGATTTTCAAAGTCGGGGATTGTTTGGGGCAAGGGATGTTCATAAAAAAATATTGGATATTTATTTTCCCCGATTTAGTGATAAAGATAAAATCCATCTTCAATTGGCCGAAATCAGCAAAGAAGCCCATATAAAAACCAGCCAATTTTTAAAAGACAATCCACCTGTAAAACCCTTATATGCCATACATCTTGGCAAACTTAGGGGGAATATTAAAAAACATCTTGCCGATGAAATGAGGGAAATAAATGATTTGGTGAAAAAGATTTTGATGTAACTGGTATCCAAAACCTCCGAGGTTTTCAAAACCTCGGAGGTT
>CAYHCM010000070.1:0-18508 GCA_964355045.1 uncultured Chitinophaga sp.
TAAAAGAAGCCGTTTCGGTTTTTTCCCTCCAATCTGCAATATAGGGCGATGGATTAGGAGTCATTACGAGCTGAATGTTTTGAGCATGCAAATTCGCAGAGGCAAGAATTAAAAACAAAACAAAAAAGTTAAGTTTATTGCGCATTGTTTAATTTTTATGGGTTAAAGAATATTCTAAATTTTATCTGACTTTTATTGGCAATCCTTCATTTTATCTTCCAAATTTTCCGGCGTTGTTACAGCATCGGTTATTAATTTTTGAATGGCAGCGGCCAGGGCTTCTTTGAATCCGGTTCCGGCGGCAGTTAATTCTGACAAAGCTGTATCGCCTGACCCACCTGTTGTCCATGTATGCTTAATTTCTGTGGATGGTACTTCCCCTTCATCTTTCAACTCGCATTTCTTTTTGTCAAAAGGCACCCAAACCCCGTTTTTACAAATTTCAAGGTCAGTTTTTATGAGTGTAAATTTATGAAGAGGGCCAATAGTTATTACAACCGTAACTGATTTAAGTCCAAGTCGTCCAAACATTCCTGCCTTTGGTATAGCGGCTAAAATATCGGCTCCTAATTCGGCTGGAAGGGCTACAATTTTTACAACTTTTTTGATGACCGGAATTTTTTTAATAATTATTATTCCTTTTTTAAGATAATCACTAAATTCGGTAGAAGCCGTTAAGGTTCCATCCAGATTTGTAAAGACATCCGTTTTTACTTTTGTATCAGGTGTAGCGCATAAATAGGTTTCAGAAGTGGACGACTTACCAGGAGCTTCACGAATTTCACCTTCCTTGCATTTGTCTTTTTCCAATATACATTCTTCTAAGGTTTTCGCAGCTTCGGTTACGGCCTTTTCCCCCCGCGCTATATCAGCGGGTAATGAACCTGATTTTCCTTTCAGTGCATCAAGTGCCTTTGTCAATTCAGGGCATTTGGGTTTCCACTTATTTACTTTTGCCAGCGCATCATCAGCGGCCTTTTGAGCATCCTTTAGTGCTTGCTCATAATCTCCTCCCTCTTTTTTTCTGGATTCTTTATCAGGCCAACGTTTTCCGGGTCCTATATTGCGTTCAATCTCCTTATTAATTTCTATCCTTTTCTTTAATTCAGCATTCGCTGCAGCAAGTTCCGCTTCGGCGTTTTTCAATTCTTCCTCGCAATCGCGTTTGGCTATTGTCGTATCTCGTATTCGTTTACCTAATCCTGCAAGTTCCTTTTTCAAGCTGTCAAGGTCATTTTGTTTTTTTTCCAAATCTTTTTTTGCCTCTTCGCAGGTTGTATTATAAAATATATTATCTCCGCCAAATTCTATAACCAGGTTGCCATCCCTATCATTTACTTTATATTTTCCTTTAGCAACATTCACAACATCTGTCATTTTCAATTTTTCCTTTATTTCGTTTCCGAAACTGAAATCTTCATCGAAAACAAAATATCCGCTTGCAAAATATCTCTGATATCCTTCAGCTGTTATTCCAGTTGCTTTATTTATTTTTATTTCGAGAGTTTTACCATCTATTGCGGTAAATGTGCCGATGCCAGAACCCCTGTCAGGCTTCATGCTTGCCGAACTAATTATGATGTCACAAATGCCAAAGTCAGCACATTGACTTAATGATTTTTTACCAAATTTTATACCCCATCCAAAACCGGGCGTTCGTTGATTGGAGCTATCTTTTCTAATACTGAAACTCCATACTTCGCTTTGGCTTGCCCCTTCATCCCAGGTTTTACCGGTTCTTACACACCATGCATATTTCTTACCTGTTTCTAAATTTTTAAATTGATCCGGCAGAAGCTGATAGCGTGAAATTTTTTGTACTATCCGAAGCGTACAAGGATCTACCAGAGATTTATTCATTTTCATAGCATCTCCAGGTGTTTGATTACCTATGATTTCTACAATTTTAAGTGAATGATAAATATCATTATTAGCAATAGAAATTGTGGCAATATCTTTAGACCAAGTAAAAGTTACCGGTATTTTCGGGTCAATCACTTCTCCATTTGTTGGTGATATAAGGGTAATTGATGGGTCATTAAATGGCTCAGGATTTCGAATCATTATCCCAAACTCAAATGGCTGAGCAAACCCATTTCCATCCACCAGTTTCCGTTCCTGATCATCCAATGGCGTTATTGTCCAAATATATTTTCTTCCGGCTTCTGGCAATGCAAATTCAATGGGCCATTGGGTTTGAAGAATTCCTGGTGGCAGGTCTTTTTCTACAATAGGTTGATTGCTTCGCAAAGCGGTCATACTATTTTGTCCTTCCAATACTTCCCAAATTTGTAAACGGTAGGTTACAAACGTTTTTGGCGAAGGAATAACCGGACTCCACCGGAAAAAAATTCCTTTGATAGCCGATTCTTTGATATTTTCATTATCCGTTGGATTAATTAGTATGGGAGCCTGATAGGCTAAAAGGTTAAAAAAATTGCAAACTTTACCGTTGGTAGAAATTATATTTCCTTGTAAGTCGGTCAATGATACGCAAATTTGATAATTATCATCAGGAATCCTCCCGGTGGCGGTAGTTGTTCTCTCCAGATTGCCTTTATAATTTATTGCATTAACAGGAAAAATATTCTCCGGGCTATATTGGTGCTGCCCCGGAGGCACGTTTAAAACAGGCATTTTAGAGGCATCGGTATAAGCTACCAAAGTTCCATTGCCATCATATAATTCCGTTTTTACTTTTACCAGAATATCAGCACCACTGCTATTGTTTATTAAGAGTGTAGCCGTTTCCGTTTTTTCCCGCCAATCGGAAATATAAGGCGAGGGATTGGAGCTCATCCTTAGCTGTATGGTTTGAGCTTTCACACTTCCGGAAACCAGAAAAATCAGTATTCCCAATAGCCTGAATTGTTCCGGATTTATGGATTTATAAAATCTCAGAAAACCGAATAAGTGACCAATTTTTAAAAATTTCATTTTACTTTTTTATTAAAAATTCGAAACAACTAATGACTTCACATTCCTTGCAATTATTATCCCTGAAGGTAAATTTCACACAAATTTTTCCTTTCAATTCACAGCAATCAATAGCAGGTTTTGGTGGTAAAATAAAGGTCATGCCAATGTTTGTAATGTTCGGCGAATTCAAATTACTACCATTATTCCATATAATTTCTCTCGGGTTTTGATAAACACCTGTGCCGCTTCCGTTAAATGACGGTACCGATGAGCCACCAAAAATGGTAATTTTTGGCGGAGCCGCATTTATATTCGTGGCTGACGAAACACTTGCCCATGTAAATGGCATATTCACACATTTCATACATTCCTTTTCATAATTATCAGTAATGGTATAGCTCACCACATTGGCTCTTACCTCGGTAATATTTGCCGTACCTAATCCACTAATAATAAAGGATCCTGAAACAATAGTTGCCCCAGGTACTAAAGAATAATCATACTTAACGGGGCCTGTTTCTACTTTTATTTTATAAGGACAGCAGTTGGTATCCACAGGGCATTCGGTTTTAAAACGGACAATACAACTGTCGCAAATTGTGGTTCCACACCATCCATATAAAACAACAGTATAGGTCCCGGTTTGATTAGGTGTAAAATTAAGCGGCACATTGCCGGAGGTTGACAAACCAGTTGGAGGCTTCAAAGAATAAGTAACTTTAGGCGGGCACTTGGCAGGATCGGTACAAATATAATTGGCATTTACAGCGATTGGAATGTTGCATTTTACATCAATATCTTTATCCGTTGGTTTCATGCATTTAATTGACTGAGTAATATTTCCTGTGGTAAAGGTTTTCTCACCCCACTTACTTTCTTTGCAATTACACTCAGTGCATTTTACCTCAAGCTTAATAACACAGCTATCGCATTTTTTTCCACCGCACCAGCCGTAAAGGGTTAGCACATAAGTTCCATTTTGTACAGGTGTAAAAGTAAATGCTACATTTCCGGTTTGTGTGGTATTATTTGGCAACAACAATGAATACGTAACTTTTGGAGGACAGGCCGAATCCTTGCAATAGAAACCTGCATTGATTGTATAGGCTTGGTTGCATTTTAATTCATAACCATTTTTGCATTCTAATTTTTTCTTTTTTTCTCCCTGAGCTAAAATTATTTCGTTCCAATGGCTTTCTTTACAATCACAATCGCCGCAATGTTTAATAAATAAGTCGTATTTGCCCGAAGTGCTTTTGCAGCCTGTGGCAATATCGGTTACTACTATATTTATTTGATGAGGGCCAAGGCTTAGACCTGCCAGATTTAAAACAGGACCGGTAAAATATAAATTACCATCCACATACCATTGAATAATATAAACACCGTTATATGTTTGACCGGGAGATAAGGGTAATGGCGGAATTAATTTAACAGTGTCACACAAGGTATCGCATCCCAATGGAAATAAGTCAACATAGGGACGTTTTTTTATAGTACCTGCAAAAGCTGTAGCAAAACATCCACTGATGGGGTCAACAACTGTTACACTGTAATTTCCTGCTAAACCGGTAATAATACTTTGCGAACCGGCACCATTGCTCCACTGATAAATATAATTTGGGTTTGGTGGGCTGGCATTAGCAGTCATGGTGTATAAGGTTCCTTCACACATAATTGCTGGTGCAGTAACTGTAAGGGTTGGACTTTTATAAACATATACGCAAAACGTATCTGTAGCTTTGCACCCCGTAGTAATATCCGTTACCGTAAGAATAAACTGATAGGTTCCTAATTGTGATACGGTAACACTTGCATAATCCTGTAAATTATCAGGGCTAAAGGTAACTGTTCCCGGACCCGTAGCACTCCAGTTATAGGTATAATTGGGATTATTTCCTCCTGTATTTTGCAAAAACAAACTGTAAGGCGAACTTCCGCTTACACATTGAATTGATTGTCCCTGAATTTTTGCTAATGGTTTTGGAAGATACACCACTTGCACAGTATCAGATGTAACTCCGCAGTTGGTAGAATTGTGTAAGGCAGTCACAAAATAATTACCCGAGGCATTAAAATTACAAAGTTGATATGTCGGGTTGGTAGCCAAAGGAATAGCCGTTCCATTTTGATACCATTGAAAATTACTAAAACCTGTGGTAGGATTGGTACTTAGCGTAACCGGTGGCAAACAATCGGGGCAAATTTTTATTAATGGGGATGGAGTAATAGTCAATGCCGCAGGTATTTTTACGGTAATGGGTTTAATTGCTGAAAACAAACATCCGTATCTGTCTTTTATAGTTAGGGTCATAGTAGGATTTGGCGGTGTTCCGTTATAGGCATGCATTATGGGATTTGTAACACCCGTTGTAGCATCTCCAAAATTCCAGGCATATGAAATTACACCAGCAGTATAGCTGCTGCTAAATGTATTATTTACGCCTTTACAAACAGTGCCCGGCCCTAGAATACTAAATGTTGTGGTTGGAAAATTAAATGTGAATGTTTTGGTAAGTGTACATCCATTTTGAGAAATAGTAAGTGTAACCGTAGGGTTGCAACCAAAAGGAACCGTCAAAACCGGATTAGAAATATTACTGGCTGATAAGGTTCCGCAGGTGGTTGTCCACAAAATTGAATAACCGGCATACGCAGGTAAATATAAAGAGGCATCCTGTAGCTGAATACTCCATGAGTTGGCACCGCAACTTATTACGCTTGTAAATGAATCTACCATGGGAACGGTAACAATCACGGTATCGCAATGCTTCGAACCGTTGGTACATGTCATAACAGCATAAACCTGATAGGCTCCTGCATTGGCATAAAGATGGTTTCCGGTGGAGCCGGTAAATCCGTCTCCATAATTCCATGCAGTGGAAACAGGAGTACATCCTGTCGGAATATTGGTTGTTAATGCCACGGGATTAGGGCAATTACTTGTGCTGATAATTAAATCATTTATACAGCCCGGAGCTGATACACAAGCAACAATGGTAATTACATTTGAAACATCTGAACATCCGTTGCTGCAACTGACGGTTACAAAATAACTCCCCGGAGTATTGACAACACAAGGATTACCAACAAACCCATTGCTCCAGGTAAAAGTTGCCCCGGGACAATTAGCAGGTATGGGTGCCTGCATGGTCACCGAACTGCCATTGCATAAACTACCTATTGCACTTATGGTTGCTACAACGGGAGTAATACCTGTTACACTAATTTGATTTGTGGCTATGCAAACACCTGCATAGGTTGCCTGTACCACATAAGTTCCATTTTGTGTAACTGTTATAGGGTTTCCGGTTCCGGCAGGGTTTCCATTTAAAAACCAGTTATAGGTCCCTCCTCCGGGTGATGCTGTTAAAGTAACATTACATGACCCGGGAGTTTGAGTTATGGTTACGGTCGCTGCATTTGTTGTCACATTAATAGTACTGCCACCACCGCAACTTGTTATAGTAATAGTGGCATTACTATTTATTATAAATGTGGCACTTGTAGTTCCCTGTCCACCTGTTAACACGGCTCCGGGAGTTGCACTCCAGGTATAACCTCCCGGAGGTATGCTACCTGTAACCGAAGCAGTAATTGTTCCTCCACTGCAGATACTTCCCGATGGGGTTATAACAATGGCCGGTGGTGCCGGTACTTTTGTAATTACAAGGGCTGTGCTACCTGTACAACCATTTACCGTTTGAGTAGCCTGCAAAGTCCAGGGCCCGGAGCCGGTAAAAATGACCGATGCTGAAGAATTTCCTGATCCATAAGGTGTAATAGTTCCGGCACCCATTATAAAAATCCATGTAAAATTTCCTCCACTTACATTGCTGCTTACCGTATAATTATACACAAGATTTGGACAAATTTTGGTATTACCAACAATGGGATTTAAAATCGGGGTTGGGTTTACTACCACATTTAAAGTGGCCGAAGGTGTACAAAAATTGGATGGCGTAACCGGATAGGCTGTAATTATATAATTGCCGGCTACATTCCAAAGTATTTGTTGTTGATTAGCTCCAACAGGAGTATTTGTAAATCCGGTAGGTGGGGTAAATGTCCATCCTGTAGCAGGGCCATTGGTAAAATACGAAATGGTTTGTGTAACACATGCCGGAGATAGTCCGGTCAGGGTAAATTTAGGTTTTATATATACGCCAATCGTATCTGTACCGCTACATCCGCTGTAAGGGTTATTGTAATTGCACGTGATAATAAACATCCCTCCCGGAGAATTTCCCCATGTTACATTTATAACATTATGGTTACTGTCGTACCCAACAATTGCACCACCACCACTTATTGTCCAATTATAAAAAGTACCGGGTAAGGCCGGCAATGTATAGGATGTATTGGAACCCATGCAAACTGCCCGGGGTCCTTGAATTGGTAAATTTGGATAAAGAACGGGAACCATTAAAGTGGCGGAATTACCGCAAGTGCCCGGACAAGTTGCATTTAAAGTTACACTCGTCGGATATACGCTTGGCATATTCCAAACTACTTTAATACACGTGGTGCCTTGTCCACTTAAAATTGTACCTCCATTTACCACCCAATTCAAACCGGTGCATCCCGTTGTATTGGTACAATATTTTATGGTATCACCCTTACACAACATTTTGCGGCAATCCTTCGTGTGAATATCAATCCCAGGTTTATTACTTACCACGACAACCACAGTCGCCGTGTCTTTACATCCACATTCTTTTGAAATACCACTGCTGTCAGTAACTAAGTTTGAGACGGTTAATACAACGGTATAGCTGCCGGCTGTGGCATAAGGATGCGGCAGGGGATTTTGTAAAGTGGAAGTAGTACCATCTCCAAAATTCCAATAATAAGTAGTAGCACCCACCGAAGTAGCACCGCTGAAATTAACCGGAGCACCGGCACAAACCGGAATTGGGCTATAGGTTATAGCTGCCGTTGGCCCGTCAAGCAAACAAACTTTTTTGGTAATGGTATCGCGGCATTTTCCATCGGCACTCGAAATAATTACCTGAATATATCCCTGTGCCGAATTTCCCCAATTGATAAGGGCGGGATTTGCCGGAGTAGTAACTACGGTTCCGCCTAATACCGTCCAACTGTAGGTAAAACCTGTAAGGTTTGGCACTACCAAATACTGTTGTTGCTGATTTTTACAGGCTATTAATGATGCTCCGCCGGCTGTTCCTCCATTAGGATAGGCATGACTTTGTTCACAGGCTTTATCGTCGCATGGTCTTATAGAATTTGAAACCAACGAAAATTCAGGACAACATATGGCAGCAGCGGCCACAGGGCTAATACAAATATTTGAGGGGCCATAACACCAGTTGGTTTGAACCACATTTTCAACATAAACCCCATAACTGCACCTGGCCGGCAAGGTGTTTGGGACTAACCAATTGTATGTTCCCGTATTTGAAATATTGGACGCAATATTTAAAACAACGGTACCCGAAGGAGGTCCAATTGAATAATCAATAAGCCGAAGATTTACGTTTCCTGTAAATGCAGAAGTATTCCATTGTATGGGCATGTTGCCCCCGGCTACCCATGAACTGGAAGCAATTGGAGAAGTAAGCGAACAGGGTTGAGATATGGCATTTGATATTGCTGTTAAAGCTATCAATGCGGCAATTATATATTTTTTCATGGCCATTATTTTAAATCGTTATTACTTGTTTTACATCCTTCTTTTTTCTTTTCGTAACACACCAGTTTATTACATGTGGTACAATCGGTAAATTCTATTTTGTATCGTATGCACCATCTGAAAAAGGCGCTGCAACAAGGTGTTAGTTGAGGGGTTGTAATATTAAAATTCAGAGTTTGTTGAACACCATTCCATTGAAGGCTGTTAGTCCCGATTGTAAAATGCCCGTAAGTGCGGTCATTCCTATTACAAGGCAAACAGAAATCATTTTCAGGGTTCATTTCAAAATAAACCAATTCAGCTTTTATGGTTTTTATTGTTTTGGCCGGAGTTGTAGTTACTGATATGGCCTGATTGAAAGAAAGAATATTATTGGTGAAATTAATTTGAACCGGTGTTGGGACATTTAAGGTAAAATGCTTTTCGTCACAGTCGAGACACTTGCACGATTTTACACTATCACATAAATAATCCTCGGCGTTTTTTCCGGGATCGCCTTGTTTTTGAATTTTCGTTTTTATACAAATATTACTTAATAAAGGGCTGGCAGTAATAAAACCTGTTACAGTAATAGTTCCACCCGAGGCAGCTATGGTGGTTCCAAGCGGTGGAGCAAAACTTGAGATTAATGCTCCGGCAGGAATACTACTGTTAACACTGATATTCAAAAATTCAGCAACACTGTTATTTTGGTTGGTGATAATATATGAAAAAGTATATTGCCCGGGAATAGACGTGCATTTTACCTTTAAGGAATCAAGCTGAATGATATATTGCGTTTGCATGCTAAACGAAAACGGTTGGGCAAAACCGCTTCCTTCTATCAATTTCCGCTCCTGATCATCTAATGGAGTTATGGTCCATACATATTTTTTGCCCACTTCAGGCAATGCGAATTCCGGAGGCCAATTTGTTTGTAAAATTCCTTTCAAGTCCTTTTCTAAAATTGGAGGATGAGTTCTCATAGCGGTCATATTATCCTCACCTGCCATTACTTCCCACACCTGAAAACGATAAATAACCAGTGAACCCGGACTTGGGCTAACCGGAGTCCAGCGAAAAATCGTACTCTTAATTCCTGATTCAGTAATGGCTTCTTTGTCCTTTGGATTTACCAATGTTGGTGCCTGATAAGCCATTATTGTGAACATTTTGCAAACCGTATTTGTAGTTCCAAAGGGAGCACCGGTCTTAGGGTCAGTAAGGGTTACACATATTTTATAATTATCATCAGGAATTCGGCCTGTACGTATGGCTTCTTTTTCCGAACTGCCATGGTATGAGATGGCGTTTGTTGGAAAAATATCTTCCGGATTGTAGGTGTTCACACCGGGGGGTACAGTTAACAGAGGCATTTTACCTGCATCGGTATTGGCTACTAAGGCTCCTTTACTATCAAATAATTCGGTTTTAATTTTCACCTGAATATCCTCACGCCCCGTATTACTTATAATCAAAGTGGCCACTTCCTTTCGGTCGCGCCAATCGGAGATATAAGGCGAAGGGTTAGGGCTCATTATCAGTTGAATGTTTTGAGCCTTAAGAAAGCCTGACGAAAGGCTTAAAAAGAGTAATAGAAATTTAAATTTATGGGTCATGGTATTATAATTTATACGTTACAGATGTTCTTAAAAGGTTCTCACGATAGGAAATTCCGGGACGGCTATCCCCAAATTTAAACAGGTTTACGGAGCCATTCAAGGCGAATGCAACTTTCTTTTTCACCGTATATTTAAGCCCTATTATGGTCATTACCTGAAACCCGGATGAACTTGAACCAATCGTGTTATCCGCGACTGTTAGGCCAAGCGTTGATCCAAGTTTTTTCTTAAAAAATTTATAGCCAACACTCACGTTGGCAGCTTTGGTCATTAGTTTTCCATCTGATGTGGCGTTGTCGAAATAGCTGAGCATGGTGCTTGCCGAGAATGGCGTATTTTTCATGGACAACATATACGAAAAAGCCCCGTTGATGGCGTCATTATTGTTTACCGCACCGCTTACAGTATTAAAATCATTGAAAGCGTTTTGGGCATACATCAGGGTAAAATTATGCATGCTGTTTTTTGTATTTAAATTATAAGATGGACTCACGCTCCATGAAACCGTTACCATTTCAACCCGGAAGGTATCGTTCAAAATTGAATTTCGGAATCCAAAGTTTGAATAAGAACCAGCTAAAGAAAAATTTTCAGTAAGTTGTATATTAACATTAGCCGAGCCAATGGTTTGTTTAGTAGTTGCAGCGCGTATTTCCGAAAGGTTATTTGTTCTTTGGCCAATGGAACCCGAAAGTTGAAACTTATTTTTAAATAACATAAACTTTGGATCCACGGTTACTTCCATTCGGTCGGTTTGTAAAAACGGATATCCCAATGGGACAAAACCATCGCCGTAATAACGGCCTGTAAGTTTAATTCCAAAATGTTTGCCATCTCGTCCAAGGCTTAGAACAGAGGCATAATCCAAACGGCTTGATTCTTTAGGATTAAAAATGTCTTTGGGCGGCGAAGGAGTAAACGATGGTAATTCATTGGAACGCATATCCCTTGTAAAAGCCGATCCTGCTATTTCTCCTTTGATATAGCCTTTTTTTCCTAATTTAATCCGGTAATCTATGGACGTTAAGATACCGGTTTGTGGCATAAGATTAACAGGTTTTTGAATTAAAGAAGAGGTATCGTCCTTCATCATGCTTCCAATTAAATAGAAGTGTGAAGAATCTTCATGGCCGAAACCAATTTTAGCTGAATATATTTTTCGGGCATAAATTCCCTCAATTTTTTTTAAAGTATCTTCTTCTACGGCCAATTGCGAAGTTCCAACAAAGCATGAAAATCGAAATTTGCCCGGAGTTAAATTTATACCTGCACCAAAAACGGCCAAATCTCCAACACTCAATTCGGAGTATTGAGGAATTTGTGAACCTAATAATACCTGACACCATTTATATTTAGGGGCAATTCCAATGCGGTTCAGCGGATTTTTAACCAATACCTTAAAATTTTTAAAAGGAGCATTTGGTATTTTAGGAACCGATGGAAGAACAACCCCGTACTGACCTGTGGGTATAGCCATGGATATTGGCATTGAAAAGTCTTTAATATTAATGGATAAATTTACAACCAACCTGCCCAAGGCGTCCGGTCGGCGGGGGGCTACAGCACCGGTAGTATCAGAATTCATGTGATAAAAATCGCCATATAATCCAAAATCACCTTTTATTTTAACAGGAGATTTTGCTTTTTGTCCTTTGGCAAATTGTGAAAACAAACATAATACAACCGTGAAACTCAGGAAAATTTTCTGAAAACTTTTGGATTGAAAATAGGTGTTAAAATAAAAATGTATCACAAGCTTCTAATTTAATTAATTATCAAAAAAAATGGTCTAAATTTTATGGGGATTATAAAAAGCGACCATTTTATTTTGACAAACGTAAGTTTATTTTATCAAATTATTCAAATTAGATAGGTATAAAGTTCAAATTTATTTTAAAATAAGGGATTTATTGGTGGATTCAAATGAGGCAGAATAGGTAAAAAAAATTATTAAAAAATGCGGTTGTTGTTTATTTAATATTATTATTTTATCTTAGCGGTCTGATTTTTAAGGGTTGCCAAAAGAAAATTTATTTTCTTTTTTAAGCCTGAGATATTTTATTTCTATGCCGGAAAAAATAGTATTATTTGCCTTTGTGTTTTTTGCATCCGTTTTTGGCCACGGGCAAACTATACCATCCTACCGAACCACCAATTGGACCAATCCGGGCAATACTGTTTACCTTCGAAATAATTACCCACAAATAATTAATGTAACATCTTACGGAGCCTTGGGAAACGGAACCCATATTGACGATACCGCAATTCTAAGTGCTATAGCTGCGTTGACTGCCAATGGTGGAATTGTGTATTTACCTGCCGGCACGTATTTAATAAAACGAAGTATTGCTCTCCCCAAAAAAGTAACATTACGGGGAGATGGTTCAGGTACTACCTTATTAAAATTTAATTTGGGAGGATCGGGTCATTGTATAACCGCCACCGGTACCGAATCGGGTAGCACCTATAATTTAAGTGGTTCAAGTCCAATTGGCAGAGCATATATTGATGCCCCGGGGCATAATTTTGTGACCGGAAATTGGATACGGATTCATCAGAGCGACAGCAACTTTATCAACGATTCGTGGTCATCAAATTATGTAGGTCAGATTTGCAAGATTGACAGCATCAATGGAAACCGTATTTATTTAAACCGTCCGTTGCGAGTTTATTTATCAGCAACCCAAACGCCTAAATGCATAAAAATAATTCCGGCTGATAGTGTAGGAATTGAAGATTTGAGAATTACCCGGCGGGATGCTACTTCCGGGCAAACATTCAATATTAATTTAACCTGCGTTACCGATAGTTGGATATACGGGGTACAAAGTGATAGCTGCAATTTTGCCCATGTAACGCTCGACAAATGCAGCAATGTATTAATTTACGGATGTTATTTCAGTACTGCATTTGCGTATGGCAGCGGCGGACAAGCCTATGGAATTGCTACCCAATTTGCTACCGGACAATGCCTTGTAGAAAACAATATATTTAGAAGGTTGCGCCATTCCATGCTTCTTCAGGCATGTGCCAATGGTAATGTTTTTGGTTATAATTATTCATTGGACCAATTTCAGTCCGGATTTTTTCCAACACTTACCAGTGAAATAGTTTTGCATGGTAATTATAATTATATGAATCTGTTTGAAGGAAATATTTGCACAAATATAATCGTGGATAATTCGCATGGAAAAAACGGGATATATAATACCTTTTTAAGAAACAGGGCTTCAGGCACCAGTGTAGGAATTTATATGTCGTCATCTACAAGCGACAGCCAGAATTATGTAGGAAATGAAATTGGAAATTTTACAATGGCCGGAACCGGAAATTTCCAATACAACAACAATAAAAACGGAACCTATTATGCCTCCGGAACAACCTCTCTTAGCGATACAAGTTACTACCTGGATGCCATACCTACGTGGTGGAATATAAGCGGCAACTGGCCTTCGATAGGCGGAGCCAATACGTTAAATTCAGGATCTAACCCTGCAAAGGAACGCTATAATGGAACCGGTATTGAAACGATCGCTTTGGGCAATGGCTCAGCCTTGCCGGTAACCTGGCTTTCGTTTAATACTTACAAAAAAGAGGACAAAGTACTACTGAAATGGCAAACGGCCAGCGAAACAAATACGGATATTTTTGAAGTAGAAAGTTCATCCAACGGAAGATTTTATAATAAAATACATACAGAAAAAGCAGCCGGTAACAGCAATGAAATAAAATCGTATTCGTTTACCGACCCCAATCCGTTTAGTCCGCTAACTTATTACCGAATTAAACAATCCGATTTTGACGGCAAATTCAGTTATTCGGATATCAGAGTAATAAATATTAGAAACACCAGGGGATTTGTACTTTTCCCTAACCCTTCAAATGGTGAAATAAACCTGAATTTTGAGACTTCACCCAATAAGACTTCCCTTAAAATATTTGATCCATTTGGAAAATTGGTGATGGAACAAAAAGCGGGAAGTTTGTCAATTATTAACAAATGGGATTTTGGTTTTTTTTCAAACGGTTTTTATTATGTAGAAATAAATAATGGAAACGAATTTTTTCATGAGTATTTAATTATCAAAAAATAGTTTTTAGGGCAGATAATTAGGTATTTAAGAAAAAAAAGGCATTCTTAATTATCCAGAGAAATTTACCAGAACAGATGTGCAACTTTCTTTAATATTCCTGAACCTTTAAGTGGTTTATAGGCTTTTAATAAAGAAACATTTTCCAGAACTTTTTTCAAAGATTCTTTTTCAATTCCACCATTCAATATAAAATCATTTGCTTCTAATTTTAACCCGGCAATTGAGGTATTCATTTCCTCTATTTCTGAAAATAAAATAACATGAATATCCGGGTTGATGTTTTTTATTTTTTTCAGAACCGTAAGGCCTGAATAATTATCTATAGAATAATTTAAAAAAATAATATCCGGATTAAGTACCAAACTATTCATGCACCTGTCGGCATCACTCATTGTATATATATTTTTATAACCAATTTCCTCCATTAATTGTCTATAAACAAAAATGCGGTAGGAGTCATTGTCGGCAATAAAAATTTTTAGGTTCTTTTTTAACATATATAATTATTAAATTATACATATCAATTAATATACCAGATGTAATTTTTTTGGTTAAAGGCTTGAAAATAAATTATGTAAAATTTTAATACCAAAAAGTTATATTCCCAAAAGAGGATAAAATTTTCCCATTTGAGAAAAGGAGTTAGTTTAAAAACCAAAACATATTTTAAACTTTAATCCTTTTTTGTATGATCAAAATAGCCCTTTCCTTCTACTTTATTTGTAAAAAAGTTGATGAATAAAACCACAAACACAAGGAAAATAAGAGACTGAATACAAACCAGAAATTTTCCGGTTCCTGTAACCGGATACCAATCGCCAAACCCAATGGTAGCAACGGTAGTTACACTAAAATAGATAGGATCGTACCACTGTACAAATGGAACATTCATATAATTTCCATGTGAATAAATAACGGCAAAGGCTAAAATTATCTCGAAATAATTTAAGAATAACAAAAGAACCGAACGGCGGTATGAACTGGGGCTGGCTATAGTATCGGAAGCAAAAATAAGAGCAGGAATATATAGTATAGTTTCAGCCATTAGCCATAAAACCAATGCAACCAAAAAATGATTAGAAGTAATTTGAAAATAAAGAAGTGCAAAAGGAAAAAACACCTTTAATAAAACATACGCATCCATGGCCAAATCCTGAATTTGAGAGCCATGTTTTCCAAAGATATGTTTGATATAAACACCCGGAAACAGAAATTGAGAAGAGGCAAGAAAAAGACGAAAAATTTTTTCAATACCTACATCATCCTGATGATCGTTGTTCCAAATAGCTATAATATTATCAATTCTTTTCTGAATGGTGCCGGAACGAATAAATTCTCCCGGTTTTTTATTTCCCAATACCAGTTTTTTAATAATTTTCCGCATTTTAGAATTATGATAAATTACAGGACAAATATAGCATAGGATTAGTGTTTCCACTAATAAAATTATAATCGGTTTGCACTAAACAAAGTTTAATAATGTCGACATATCATCATATCATAGATAAGGGAGATTATTCAATAAAATGTGACTAATATTGCAATGCAACAAATTCAAAAGTAGCGACGTCTAAGTTTTATAATTCTAAGTTTTAAAACATTATTTAATATGAAATATTTCTACAAGTCATTCCTAATTTTAATAAGTGTAATATTTTATTTTAGCCAAACAATTACTACAGCCAATGCAGCATGTAATTGGAAAAGCCGAAGCGTCAATACCAGTTTTTGGGATAGTTGCAACGGGAAAAAGTATAAGTATTCGGTCAACGCCTATATTTATTTTGGCTCAAAATCGTGCTATACCTATGAATGGACGGTGAATGGCAAAAGTGCCGGTACTAATTATATTATGAATAGCTTTCCCATTACCCAAAACGGAACCTATTCGGTTTGCGTTAAAGTAAGCGATACCTGCAACCGATGCGATACAACCTATTGTTCTACCCGAACCATTACATGTGTAACTACTTGCAATTGGAAAGCTCGCAATCCTTATTTCTCAGCATCGGATAGCTGCGCCGGAAAAGGATATAATTATTCAATAAATGGATACATTGCCTTTAATTTTAGCGGAACATCCTGCTTAAAATATGTTTGGACTATAAATGGTACAGCCGTTTCAACTTCAAGAATGCTTAATCATAAAATTACACAAAACGGCACCTATGTTTTGTGTATGAAGGTGACCGACACGTGCAATAATTGCGATACCACATTTTGCAGTACCCGAACTATTACATGTATAAAAAGCACCTGCAACTGGAAAAGCCGCTCGGCTAACTATTATTTCTGGGATAGTTGTACAAGCAAAAAGAACAAATATTCGCTAAACGGCTATATAGCAATTAGCAGTAAGTCATGTTATAAATACCAGTGGACGGTTAACAGCAACAATGCAGGAACAGGCTATGTTTTTAATTATCCAATAACTGCGAACGGAACGTATTCAGTTTGTGTAAAAGTAACCGATACATGCAATAATTGTGATACGACGTATTGTACCACCCGAACTATAACCTGCGTTAGTGGAAGTACCTGCAACTGGAAAAGCCGTAACCCTTATTTTTCAGCCTGGGATAGCTGTAACGGTAAACGTTATAAGTATTCACTGAATGGATATGTAGGGTTTAATTATAGCGGGAATACCTGCCTTAAATATGTTTGGACGGTTAATGGTAATGCAGTTTCAACGGCAAGAATGCTTCATTACCCAATCACCCAAAATGGCACATATGTTTTATGTTTGAAAGCAACCGATACTTGCAATAACTGTGATACAATTATGTGTAGTACACGCTATATTACCTGTGTTACCGGCACCTGTAACTGGAAGGCGAGAACTCCGGCCAACGGATATTGGGACAGTTGCACCGGCAAAAAGAATAAATATTCGTTAAATGCCTATGTTTATTTTACCAATTATGTTTATAAAGCATGTCTTAAATATCAATGGACTGTAAATGGTACAAATGCAGGAAACACTAACACCATGAGTTATCCTATTACTGCCAATGGTACATATTCTGTTTGTGTAAAAGTTTCAGACACTTGCCTCAATTGTGATACCACCTATTGCACCACACGAACCATTACCTGCGTTGGTGCAGGCACTTGTAACTGGAAAAGCCGTTCGCCTAACTACTACTATTGGGATAGTTGTAATAGTGCAAAAAACAGATATTCATTAAATGCCTACATTGCCTTCGGCAGCAAATCGTGCCTCAAATACCAGTGGACGGTTAACGGAACGAAAGCCGGTACCAGCCACATTATGAATTACCAAATTACAGCTAACGGAAAATATTCGGTTTGTGTAAAAGTAACCGATACCTGCAATAATTGCGATACCACATATTGTACCTACCGCACAGTAACCTGTTTACCGGGCAAATGCAACTGGTTGAGCCGCGGCCCATATACCAGTTATTGGGATAGTTGTACAGGTAAAAGGAATAAATATTCACTGAATGCCTATATTTCATTTACAGCAGGTCGCTCATGCAAGAAATACCAATGGACTGTGGATGGAAAAAGTGCAGGTACCGGATATATTATGAATTACCCCATTACCGCCAGTGGAACCTATGCAGTATGTCTAAAAGTAACCGACACGTGCAATAATTGTGATACTACATTCTGCACCTATCGTGTGTTTAATTGCGGCAGTACCAAGTGCAACTGGAAAAGCAAGGGAGCCTATTTTATTACCAAAGATACGTGTATTACAAGCCTGAAAAATTATTCGGTAAACGGAATTATTTATTTACCCGGAAGCAGTTCATGTTATACTTACCAATGGACAGTAAACAGCAACAGCGCCGGGACCAATCAGTATATGAATTATTCTGTAACCCAAAACGGAACCTACGCGGTTTGTGTTAAAGTAAAAGATACATGCAATAAATGCGATACCACGTATTGTTCATATGTTAAAGTCGGGTGTATTCCTGCGGGAATCAGGCAGATTAGCGGAAATACTGTTTTAAAAATATATCCGAACCCCACTGAAGGTTTGGTGAAACTGGAATGGGAGGAAGGTACCTCAATTTATATTATCACTAATGCCACCGGGCAAATGCTGCAAACCGGGAATTTGGAGAACGGTATGAATACCCTGGATTTAAATAAATATTCAACAGGCTTGTATTTGATTCAGGTAAGGACCCAAAATGCATTACTGACAGGGAAGATATCGGTACAGAAACGATAAACGAATTAAAAAAAAGCCTCGATTTTAA
>CAYHCM010000071.1:0-18460 GCA_964355045.1 uncultured Chitinophaga sp.
TCTATTCAAAATATGCATAAAGATCAAGCTCTTAAGATATGGGAAACTTTAGTTAAAAGAAATTTTAGTCCGATTTCATTTTCAAGCTGAAGACTAATTGAATCTTTTAAACCGAAGGAGCCACCAATATAATCGGCAGTATGTTTTTGGTTTTTTTTTATTTCAAAACTTTTGTTTTACAGGATTTAGAATGAGGATTTTGATCCAGAATAGAAAAGTTGTTTACGAATTAATGACCTCGAATAGGTTATAAATTATCAATTTTTAAAAAGGTATGACAGAACCATGTACGAGATAAACAACATTCCTACATAGCCTTTTAATGTCCGAAATCACAAGATCAAACTAAATTCTGTTAAACACTTTTTCCTGAGTAATTGTTCTTAATTTTGAGCAGAATTATGGCTGCAAATATTTATCAGTTAAAAATTGAATTAATTGGGATTAAACCTAAGATTTGGAGAAGACTTTTAGTCCCATCCGATATTTTATTAAGTAATTTCCATAAGATCATTCAAACGGCGATGGGATGGACCAATTCTCACCTTCACCAATTTACTAAAAACCGGATTAATTATTCTGAGAGTATTAAAGATGACTGGAGTTGGGACGAATTAGACAGTATAGATTATAAAAAAATTAAACTATCTGTGCTGCTGGCTACTCCAAAAGACAAATTAATTTATGAGTATGATTTTGGAGATGGCTGGGAGCACGTTATTTTATTAGAAAAAATCCTTCCATCGGATGAGAAATTTAAAAACCCCATTTGTTTGGAAGGAGAAAGGAACTGTCCGCCGGAGGATTGCGGAGGGATTTGGGGATATGCCGAACTTCTGCAAATTCTTTCGAATCCTCAACATCCCGAATATGAGAGTTATATAGAATGGTTAGACGAAGATTTTGATCCGGAAGATTTTGATATAGATTACGTTAATAAGTTGCTCAGGTTAAAAAATTATGGTTGTTGAAATAAAAATTTAGTGAATAGAAAACGCCAGGACACTTAGTAGAAAAATTCCCGGTTGTGTTCAAAACTTATTGCCTCACTATATTTATACTAAGTGACATGACATCGACACCATACCAAATCAAAGATTCATCAAATCGAAGATTCATCAATTCCTTTATCAAAAAAATTAATATGAATTAATTGATAATACCTTGATTTAAAAATAAAATAATTGATAAATCGCAGATTCGGCAATACAATAATCTAAAAAATGAATATTAACTAATTGCCAATTTCAAAAAAGATAACTTTTCTACTCAGCATTAATAGCCACATAGAATTACAATCCACATTAAGTGTAAACAGAGCCAATATTTTTAATATTATTTTTTAATATCGCTCAATTTTACCTTTAATACCAATGTGATTTATTTTTTATGCCAATAAAAATAAATTATATCCCGATTTTTTCGGGACCGATGGATAAAAAATAATTGTACAATGAGATGAAGTTGAAATTGGACTATATATTTTTTCCAATCGGTATAAAATCTTTAACACAAAAAATTTCAGACTAAATAAAGTTTTCAAAATAACTTCCGCGAAACCTACGAGATTTTGCCAGAAGAAAATATCCTGTATTATTTTATTATAGCTTTGATTTCAACATAAACCTCGGAGGATTTATGCGTAAAATTTTTATTCAAATGGACGAGTCATTTTGGAAGTTTTACTAAGCCCCAATAACATTAAAAAAAACTATTTAAAACACTTCTGAAATTTTAGATTTTTTTTAAAAAAAAAATTTATTTTTAATTACCTCTCAAAATTCATTGCAGAAGATATCTTCAAATTTATATTATTTTAAAAAAAACTTTGTCTTTTTTACTTTTATAACATACGTTTGAAATTGAATAATACCCATGAAAAAACTAATATATAATTTAATTCTGCTTTTATCCTGTTCCTTATGTCAGGCGCAAACTATTAAAGGTAATGTAACGGATGCCGCCACAGGTGAGGCTTTGCCGGGTGCAACAGTTTCTATTAAAGGAACATCAAATGCAACAGCAACTAATGGCGAAGGCAATTTTACTTTAAAAGTTACATCGTTTCCGGTAACGCTTCAATTTGTATATATAGGTTACGAAACCAAAGAAATGAAGGTGACACAGGCTTCAACCAATGCCTTAAAAATTGTTTTAAAAGAAAAACAAATAGATGTATCGGAGGTAGAAGTAAAAGCCAGCAGGATAACTGAAAAAGAAAAAGAATCGCCCATAACGGTAGAATCCATGGGGAGCAAGCAAATAAAAGAATCGGCGCAAAGCACATTTTATGAAGGTTTGGGTAATATGAAAGGAGTAGATATAACGGCTGCCAGTTTAGGTTTTAGAGTAGTAAATACACGGGGATTTAATAGCACCAGCCCGGTAAGAAGCTTACAATTAATAGATGGGGTTGACAATCAATCGCCGGGTTTAAATTTCTCTTTGGGAAATTTTTTGGGAGCATGCGAATTGGATCTTAAAAAGGTTGACATTGTTTCAGGTGCCAGTTCAGCATTTTTCGGGCCCAATGCCTTTAATGGCGTAATAAGCATGGAATCAAAAAGCCCATTTGAAACACAAGGATTAACGTTTCTAACAAAAATAGGGGAGAGGCAGTTACGGGAAATTAGTTTCCGATTAGCCCAGGTAATTAAGGATAAAAAGGGAAAAGAAAGATTAGCGTATAAGGTATGTTTATTTTCAATGAGTGCTAATGATTGGGAAGCCACCAATTATAATCCATCAAGTGATTCGAAAGCCGGAATAAATAATCCGGGAAGATTTGACGCTATAAATATGTATGGGGATGAGGTTATTTCTGTAGGAAATGATTTTACCGAAGGAGAAAATCAAAGAGATTATCCCGGGTTAGGATTAATATATAGAGATGGTTATAAAGAGAAAGATATTGTTAAATATAATACAGATAATAAAAAATTTAATACAGCCATTCATTATAAGATAACGGCAAAATCTGAATTAGTTTATGCATTTAATTTAGGGGGAGGTTCTACCATTTACCAAGGAGATAACCGATATGCTTTAAAAAATATTCTTTTTTGGCAAAACAGGTTGGAATGGGCGCAAAAAGATAAATTTTTTATTCGCATTTATACTACAAAAGAAGATGCCGGCGATTCGTATGATGCAGTATTTACCGCAATGCGCCTCAATAGTACAATAGCCAAATCCGAAGATTGGTATAATAATTATAGGGTATTTTGGTCTGCACCAGGTTTTGGATTTAAGAGCAAAGTAAAGGCTTTACCCGGTTACCCTGAATATGATCCAAGAGATAGCATTTCAAAAGATGAATGGGCAAGAGATAGTTTAGGGCCGTTTTTAGATTTCTATAATGATTCGTTAACCAGATGGCATCAGCAAAATATTAATAATGTAAACAGATATAGTTATAAACGCTACGAGCCAGGAACCGAACGTTTTGATTCCATGCTTAATGATATTACATCACGTAAGTTTACAGACATGGGCACAAAATTTTATGACCGTTCAGCTCTTTATAATTTTCAGGCGGAATATAAATTTACTTTAAAAAAAGGGTCACTTATTTTGGGTAGCAGCGGCAGGCTTTATCGCCCTGATAGCAGGGGTACAATTTTTAGAGATACAGGTGGATTAGTAATTAAAAATTATGAATATGGGGCCTACCTCGGGTATGAAAATAAGTTTTTTACCGATCATTGGAAAGTTAATCTTACAACACGACTTGATAAAAATAAAAATTATAATTTTTTACTTTCGCCGGCAGCGTCGATTCTTTATTTGCCAAACAAACATCATAATTTCAGATTTACAATTTCGAGGGCAATAAGAAACCCAACATTGGCTGACCAATATCTATATTACAATGTGGGAAGAGCTATCTTAATTGGCAATTTAAATGGCTTTGAATCTCTGATTACCTTGGAATCCTTTAACAAATACCGTGAAAATATAGATGTTTCGAAAATTGTATATCAAAAGGTTAAACCAATTGAACCTGAAAAAGTATTATCATTTGAAGGAGGTTATAAGGCGGAAATAAATAAATCCTTATTTATAGATATAGGCTACTATTATAGTATTTATACTAGTTTTATCGGATACAATATTGGTCTAGTCGCCAAGTTTGATCCAAATACCGGATTTCCGGTGGGAGGGGTTCAAGCCTATAGATTGTCGGCTAATTCAAAAGATAAGATTAATACCACAGGTATAAATATTGGTTATAGTTATTTCTTTAAAAAATATAGTTTTACTGGTAACTATTCTTATAATGTAATAAATTTAAGAGATACTGACGACCCCATCGTTCCAGCATTTAATACCCCTAAAAATAAATTTAATGTAGGATTTTCAGGACGGGAATGCAAATTACCATTTACCGATAAAAATCGTTTGGGTTTTGGAATCAGCTATAAATGGATTGAAGGATTTGAGTTTACAGGTTCACCTCAGTTCAGCGGTTTTATCCGAACTTATGATATGATAGATGCTCAGATAAATTATTCTTTCCCGAAGCAATTTTTGACCATTAAAATTGGTGGATCTAACTTGATGGGGATTGCTCCTTTATTCAGAAAAAATCAGGAAAATAAGCTTAAAACGATATTCCACAATCTTAATTATCAGGTTTATGGTGGTCCAAATGTTGGAAGATTGGCCTATATATCGCTGTTGTTTGAAATTCCTTCAAAGTAGAAATTACATAAATTTAAAATTGAATTATCGAAATATTTTTCTTTTTGAACAAAACTATTTTTATTAAATAATGCAAATGCCAGAATTATTTTTTGCATTTATTGCACATTCAGAATTGGATATTAAAAATAATAAATGATTTATGCCATTCGGGCTAGTAATACAATCCAATTATGGTGTAAGATGCAAATTCAAAAAATTGAATCTATGAAATCAATTTTTGAATCAAATCACACACCTGCATCTTTGCCAAACCAATAATAAAAAAAAATATGAAAAAACAAAAAACAGTACTCGAAGAATTAAAATTATTATGGACTACGTTTGCCAAATCAGAAAAAAAAGGAATCACACCATTTAAATTAATTAGTAAATGTTGAATTAAAGTTTATTTTTGTCACATTAAAAACACAAACCATGAAAAAAGTTACTCTATCAATTATTTTATTTAGCAGCCTAATGGCTTATAATGCCATGGCTCAAACTGGATTTCGTTACAAAAACGAAATATTTACGGATGCCCAACTTGATATGGCTCCAAATCTTAAGTATGGAACAAACCTTCAATGGTTACTAATGACAACTTTCGCCGCTGATATGGCTGATCCTGTAAAACAGGCTCAGGTAGGTGGTGAAATGGTAACCTTAAAAACAGCTATTGCTCTAAAAAAACCTATACCGGTTAAATTTTACATGCCTAGAACTACCCCCCCAACAGGTTCTCCCGGAGATAGCACAATCGTTAAGGTAACGGATTTAAGAATGGACGCCTATATGCCTAAAACAACTATAGATACAGCTAAAAAGCGCCCTATTATTATTTATCTACATACAGGAAACTATTTACCAGCAGGTATTAATAAAAGTCCATGTGGAAATAAAAACGATAGTTTGGTGGTAGATATGTGCAAGGGTTTTGCCCGTCGCGGATTTATCGCAATTGCAATTAATTATCGTGGAGGGTGGAATCCACTTGCTGCAACTGTTGATGGCAGAAGAGCCGGATTACTAAATGCTGTTTATCGTTCTATCCATGATGTTAAAGAATGTATACGGGTTATTAAATCCTTTGAAGCCCAAGGAAATCCCTATAAAATGGATTTTACCAAAATTGCATTATTTGGTGAAGGAACAGGTGCTTATTTGGCAAATGCTTTTAATACATTAGATACTACTTCAAAATTTTTGGAATTACCTAAATTTATGGGATACATTGATACCACGCGATTTGGAAATATTGAAGGAACAAGAGGAATTTTTAATTTATATCAGGCAAGCAATGTAAGTACAAATATAACCGTAACAGCAACCTTAGGTGGCGCCTTGGCCGATTCATCATGGCTAGAAGCTGGTCATGCACCGATGATAGCAATGCAATGTGTACGTGATCCATTTGCACCTTTTGGCTATGGAATGGTTAAAGTTCCTGGTCAAGGTTTGGATGTTGTAGAGGTAGATGGAGCCAATAATACTATTATGCGGGCTCAACGTTTAGGAAACAATTCCAAATTTGCGACAATCCCAAGTAATGATCCTTATACAAAAAAGGCACGTTCATTATATAATACATCAGTAGATTATATTTATCCTGCGCCTAACGACAAAATTATGATTCGTAGTGGCGAAGGAATGTATCCATTCCTTTTACCAAAAGGAGCTACGGTTGACAACAATCAAGCCTCCCCATGGCAATGGTGGGATCCTAACGCACCTAATTCAAAAGTAGAAGTTGTAACAGGTGTTACAACCCACATGGCAGGATTAGCATCGAACCCCGATATGAGTAAAGCCAAATCAAAACTTTATCAAGATACGATACATGGATTTGCTACTCGTCGTATTGCTTTCGCAATGGGTTTGCTTACTGCTTCTCAATTAGGAATAACCAATACTAAGGTTACAGGAATTAAAATCTATCCAAACCCTGCTACCAATAGTGTTTCAATTAGCTATAAGGACATGATTAATTCTGTAAAGATTATGGATATTTCAGGTAAGATTGTTTACCAATCAGAGGTAAATAATACAAACTTTACTATTTCTTCCTTAAACCTTCGTCAAGGTTTATATATTGTTAACGTTTCTACAAATCAAGGCAATGCAGTTGAAAAATTAATAATCAACTAACTAAATATATTTATAAATTTTTTACTCAAAAAAGACCTTTTGCATCTTGCATCAGGTCTTTTTTTTTGAAAATAGAATACCGATTTTTAAAAATATATAGTCCAATTCATTGTCCTATTATTTTTTTATATCTGTATTAACCATTGTATAATTTCCAATATTCTATTTGCGATTTTCTTATTTTTGAACTTTTATGAAAAACATAATTAACGATTCAATCTCAGGCCTTTCAGTATTTTTAGTTGCCATCCCTCTTTGTCTAGGAATTGCTCTTGCCTCGGGGGCACCCATGGCTGCAGGATTATTGGGAGGAATAATTGGTGGATTAATTATTGGGGCAATAAGTGGATCACATGTAAGTGTAAGTGGCCCTGCGGCAGGATTATCGGCAGTGGTATTGTCGGCTATTACTGATATTGGAAGTTTTCAATCCTTTTTGGTTGCTGTAATTATAGCCGGCTTTATCCAACTTATTTTAGCCTTGATAAAAGCGGGAGGAATAGCACGTTTTTTTCCAAATTCTGTTATCAAAGGGTTATTAACTGCCATTGGTGTTATCCTTATTTTTAAGCAAATTCCCCATGCATTTGGCTACGATGCGGATAGGGAGGGAGATTTTAATTTTCTTCAGGCCGACAATGAAAACACATTTAGTGAGATTATTAGAGGGTTTCAACATATCCATTCAGGTGCTATTATTATAGCAATAATTGGATTGTTAATCATGATTTATTGGAATAAATTACTTCCGAAAAAAATAGTTGAAAAAATACCGGCTTCATTATTTGTTGTTGTTATTGCCATTTTAATGAATGAATTATTTGTTGCCAATTTTGGCGGTTTATTTATCGAAAATTCCCATAGAGTTCAATTGCCCGAAGGAATTTCACTGGCTACTGCCGATAAATTATTTACACTACCCGATTTTTCTGCATTTAGTCAGTTTACAATCTGGAAAGTTGGTTTAACTTTGGCTATTGTAGCCTCTTTAGAAACTTTATTAAATATTGAAGCCACCGATAAATTAGATCCTCAAGGCCGCAAAACACCTGTTAACAGAGAATTGGTAGCTCAGGGAGTTGGTAATATGATTTCAGGATTTTTGGGTGGATTACCATTAACTTCTGTAATAGTAAGAAGTAGCGTAAATATTCAAACCGGCGCCAAGTCCAAATTATCAACACTTTTTCATGGAATTTATCTTTTGGTATTTATTCTTATTTTTCCGGGTTTATTATCAAAGATACCATTATCTGCTTTGGCCGCAATTCTTATAGTTACCGGTTACAAACTGGTTTCCCCTAAAGATTTTAGAGCGTTTTATAAAAAAGGTTGGGATCAATTTTTACCTTTTATTTTTACAATAATAGCCATAGTGTTTACTGATTTGCTTATCGGTTCATGTCTTGGTTTGATGATCTCGCTTTTTTTTATTTTGCGAAGCAATTTTCGAAATCCTTTTGTATTTATACGTGAGGAATATCAGCACCGAAAGGTATTAAAGCTGGAATTGTCGCAGCAGGTATCTTTTTTTCATCAGGCAGCTTTAGAAAATACGCTGGAAAATGTGGCTGACCACTCGTATGTATTGATTGACGGTACACGAACCGATTTTTTGGATCATGATGTAAGAGATACTTTAAATTCATATCGTGAATTCGGGATAGCGGATAAAAATATAAATTTCAGTTTTACAGGCTTTGATAAAAAACATAAAATCAAGGAAGAAATTAATTTTCCATATGTGCTTAATAAGGAACTTTTAGATAAATTAACTCCCGATGATATTTTGGATATATTGAAAAAAGGGAATATTCGCTTTGTAAACGGACACAGCCAGAAAAAAGACCTGCTGCGGCAAGTAAAGGAATCTTCAACCGGCCAATATCCAATGTCGGTAATTTTGGGATGTATTGACTCACGCTCTTCTGCTGAATTAATTTTTGATCAGGGATTTGGAGATTTAGTGAACATCAGAATAGCCGGAAACGTGGTGAACAAAGATATATTAGGAAGTTTGGACTTTGCCTGTCATGTATTGGGAGCAAAGCTTATTGTAGTATTAGGCCATACCAATTGCGGAGCCATAAAAGCGGCATTGGGCGATGCGATAGATGGGAATATAGGAGCCTTGATTGACAAAATTAAAAAATCAATTCCAAACTGCCCCCACCATGAGGATAAGGATGAAAAAGTAAATGCTTTAACTCTTGCAAATATTTATAATTCAATGGCTGAAATAAAACAGGATACCAGTTTGAAGGGTTCATTGGAAACTGGAAAAATAAAGGTGATAGGAGCGGTTTATAATATTGATTCTGGTGTTGTAGATTTTTTGGATTAGGATTTTGAAAAAGATTTGATAACAGTTTCAACTTTTGATAGTTTTTGAAAACAAATACTACATTTGAAAATTAAAATAAAAGCTATAAAGTAGCGCAAAGCCAACATAATTCTGTTGTATTTGCGCTACTTTATAGCGCATATAAGTAAGTTATAGCCAATGGTAGGACGACCGTTCACAAGACGACTGACCGACCAAAATTTAAACATTAAAACAAAGACAAACCATTTTGACAGGTGACCAACATATCGAACATATTTTAAAAGGACAGCAACCAAACCGACACGCTGACCAGCCCAATGTTTTTTATTTTTTTCCCACCGCACAAAATATTTTGAAATTCTTTACCAGCCGCACAAGTGGCACATTTAGTTTTGCCCGATACACAAGCCAACCCTTCGCAAAACCAAAAGAGCCACTTTTTTGCCAGCCGCACAAATGACAATCTTCTGTTTTATAATCTTACCTTAGCCGACATTAAATGAGTAGAAACGAAGCACAAACAAGAAGAGATTTAATTGACCCTGTTTTATCAAAACTTGGGTGGACAAACGATTTAATAAAAGTTGAAGTAACACCAGGTGGAACAGATATTATTGACGGCAAACCTAAAAGACGACAAGGTAGAAGTGACTATTTACTTTGCTTACCTGTTTTAGAAGGACATCCACCTTTACCAATTGCGATTTTAGAAGCGAAAAAAGAAAACAGTTCTGCAACACTTGGACTGCAACAAGCACAGACTTATGCAAAACGTTTCAATGTGCCTTTTGCTTTCTCGACAAATGGCAAAATGTATTCTGAATTTGGAGCAGACAAAGGAACAATAATTGAGTTTGACCAAATTACTAACTTCCCTACTCCACAGGCTTTATTGGAACGCTATGAAAGTTTCAAGCATATTGAATTAAAAAGTGCTGAAGCAAGAGCATTACTAATCCGCTATAAAACAGGCGAAGCAACTCGTTTTTATTATCAGGATGCGGCAATAAGAGCAGTATTAGAAAACATTGCACAAGGACATAAAAAAGTTTTGTTGTGTTTGGCAACTGGAACAGGAAAAACATTTATAGCAAAAGAATTACTTTGGAAATTAGCTAAGGCAGGTCAAATTCGCAGGGCTTTATTTTTGGTCGACAGAGACGAATTAAGAACACAAGCATTAACACATTTACAAGGCATCTTCGGTGACGATGCACAAGAGATAACAACAAAAAATCCAAACACCAATGCAAAAATTTTAATCGGCACTTATCAAACTTTGAATATAACAGGCGATGACAAAGAACCTGAATTTTGGAAAACGAATTTTCCGAAAAACTTCTTTTCGCATATTATCATTGACGAGTGCCATCGAAGTGCTTGGGGAAATTGGAGTATTGTATTAACTGACAATCCTGATGCTGTGCATATTGGTTTGACTGCAACACCAAGAACCCTGACCAATACAAAAGGTGAAGAAGCTGGTGCAGATGCAGAAGTAACCGCTAACAACATAAAATACTTTGGTGAACCAGTTTATGAATACAGCATAGCAGACGGACAGAACGATGGATATTTAGCAGCTTGTGAAGTTCTTAAACGTAAACCTGATATTGATTATAGATTACTTGCAAGAGAAGACATTGAAGCACGAAATCCTACAGATGCTTTTACTGGTGAAAATGTGACAGGCGAAGAAATAGACGAAATCTATTCTTCAAATGAATTTGAAAGACATTTATTATTGGACGACCGCATACACAGTATGTGTAAAGACCTATTTGATTTACTTATTGAAACAGGTGGCGTACATCAAAAGTCAATTATTTTTTGTGCAAGTGAAATACACGCTGAAAAAGTCACTATCAAATTAAATAATCTATACACAGATTGGTGCAGAACTAACGGCACAGCACCAAAAGAAATGTATGCTTTCAAATGTACTTCAACTAGCACTCAACCATCATCAAAAGAATTGATTGCAGAATTGAGAGGTTCAACAAATTCACATTTCATTGCTACAACTGTTGAGTTATTAAGTACTGGTGTTGACGTGCCAAACTTGAACAACGTAATTTTCTTTAAGTACATAAAAAGCCCAATAAGTTTTTACCAAATGGTCGGCAGAGGAACACGAATTGGCGAACCAAGAGGAAGCAAAATGATGTTTCGATTGTACGATTACACCAATGCCACACGATTATTCGGAACTGATTTTATTAGCCGACCTGCATCACCAAAAACAGAAGGTGGCGAAGGTGGAGAACCACAGCCACCGAAAAAAATAATACGAGTTGCCGAACAGCAATTTGAAGTTGTTATAAAAGACGAAGGCAAAAGTATTTTGTGCGAAGAAGATGGGAAAGATGTTTTAGTACCTTATGAAGTTTATAAAGAACGATTGGCGACAGCCGTAAGCGAAAAAGTTCCCGACTTGGAAACATTGCGACTAACTTGGGTAAACCCTATAAACCGTAAAGAACTATTAAACAATTTACCTGGAGGTGAAAACGCTTTGCGATTGGTTAGAGAATTGGAAGAAGAACAAGAATGCGACCTGTATGATGTATTGGCCCAATTAGGTTTTGGCTATATACCAAAAACAAGAAGTGAAAGGGCTGGAGGTTTTAGTTTTAGGAATAAAGAATGGTTAAAACCATTGCCAGCACCAACTAAAAATGTTTTAGGAGCTATTGCAGGTTTATTTGCAAAAGGCGGCATTGAAGAACTGGAAATAAACGAACTGTTTGACGAACACGAAGTAAAACAAAATGGAGGCTTTGAAGCACTCATCAATTTGCCTGAACAACCGGGCTTTTATATTAACCAAACTAAATTGAGATTGCTAGCATAATGGAATTAAAAAGTTACAGTTTTGAAAAACTAATCGATAGAAAAACAGAAAATAAATTCAAGGGGATTGGTCTACTTACAAATCAATATTTGAAAGAAGGCAAATATCCTATTGTTGACCAAGGTAAAGCCTTGACAAATGGATTTACCAACGACCTTTCCAAATTAATTACAGTTGAGAAACCGATAATAATTTTTGGAGACCACACAAGAATTTTCAAATTCATTGATTTTGACTTTGCCCCTGGTGCCGATGGCACTAAAGTAATTGTACCAAATTATAAATTAATTAATGCAAAACTATTTTATCTGCTTTTAAAAAACTCTAAAATACCAAATGATGGATATGGCAGACATTATAAACACCTCAAGGAACTTGAATTTGAAATTCCAAATGATTTTAAAAAGCAGAAGCAACTAGCAGAAGTTTTATCAAATAAACTAACTTCTATTGAAGAAATGCGGCAAGCCGCATTGAAACAAAAGGAAGCAGTAGATGCATTGCAAGGTGCATTATTGAGAGATGTTTTCCCGTACAAAGAGGGTGACGAATTGCCTAAAGGTTGGAAGTGGATTAAAATTAAAGATGTTACACATTTCAAAAACGGGCTTAATTACTCTGAAGGCGATGTAATGGAAGGAGTAAAAATTGTTGGCGTCTCTTGTTTTAAAAAACATTTTTACGTGAAGGAAGAATTATTGGATGAAGTAAGTTCTGACATTGTAAGGGAAAATGATTTTCTACAAGATGGAGATTTAGTTGTCGTTCGTTCTAACGGTAATCCTGAATTAGTTGGTAGACACATAATATTCAGGGGAAGCAGCAAGATTACCAATTCAGGGTTTACAATTAGAATGCGATTGAATACTGATGAACTCTATCCAGAATTTTATTTATTATATGCAAAATCAACTCCATTCAGAGAACAAATAAAAGGGCAAGGTTCTAACATTTCAAATTTAAGTCAAGATAAATTAAAAAAAGTGGTGTTGCCTGCACCAAAATCTACTATTGAACAAAAAAAACTCACAGATATATTTTTAATCAAACTTGAAAAACTTGAAGAGTTAAAATATCAAATTTCAACACAACTTGAAGCCATCGAAGCATTGCCAGCAGCAATATTGAGAGAGGTTTTTGAATTTAATAAAAACTAATTATGACCAGTGGATTTGAGAAGCCGATAACGATAAAAGATGCAATCAATAATATTGATAAGCGAGAATACTTATTACCAGCATTACAACGACAATTTGTTTGGGGTACAGAACAAATAGAGGTTCTGTTTGATAGTATAATGAGAGATTATCCTATTAACTCATTTATGCTTTGGAAAGTTTCAGAGCCATCAATAAAAAACAATCTAAAATTCTATGAGTTTCTAAAAAAATATCGTCAAAAATACAATGAACTAAATCCAGAATTTGAAACAAAAGGCTACACAGATTTTTTCGCAGTAATAGATGGTCAGCAAAGATTAACTAGTATTTACATTGGTCTAAAAGGCTCCTATGCATATAAGGAATATAAAAAATGGTGGCGTGATGATGAGGAATGTTTGCCAACAAGAAATTTGTATTTGGATTTGAATTCTGAAATGCCCGAAGACAATGAAAAGAAAACTAAATTTGACTTTAGATTCCTAACCGTTGATGATTTGGCTTGGTATACAGCGAATGAGCCAACAAGAAATTGGTATAAGGTTGGCGATATTATAACTATTGAAAATAGAAACGACCTTGATAATTACATTGAAAATAATGGCTGGCTAAATAATAAGTTTACAAAGGAAACAATCAGACAACTTTGGGCTGTAATACACGAACGTCCTTTAATCAATTATTATTTAGAACGAAACCAAGAATTAGCTACTGTACTGGATATTTTTATCAGAACAAACAGTGGTGGGGAACCTCTTTCCTTTTCAGATTTATTGATGTCAATAATTACTGCTAGTTGGAAAAAACTTGATGCAAGAAAAGAAATACCTGATGTAATCAATAAGGTATTTGCAATAAGAGGTAGAGAATTTCAAATAAGCAAAGACTTTGTCTTAAAAACCTGCCTAGTCCTTTTAAATGATAACATCAAATTTCAAATAAAGAATTTCGACAAAACCAATGTTGTGAATTTCGAGGAGCATTGGCCCGAAATCAAAAAGGCAATCATATCGGGTTTTGAACTTGTAGCAAATTTAGGACTTAGTAATTTTACATTACGAGCCAAAAATGCAGTTATACCAATAATCTATTTCATCTATCAAAAGCAAATTACAGATGAAATAAATCACCCTCTAAAACATAAGGCAGATAAAGCATTAATACAGAAATGGCTGAATATTTCTTTGTTAAAGGGTGTGTTTGGTGGTCAGTCGGATAATGTATTAACCAAAATTAGGAAGGTGATTTATGGTAAGCTTGAAAACACAATATCATTAATTCAGCAAAACCCAACAGCACCTGATAAAGATAAAGTAGACTGGCTGAATACATTAAAAATTATACCTTTTCCATTCAATGAAATCGTTACTGAGTTTGCAGCAGACCCATCGAAAAACCTAACTTTTGATGATGCATTTATTGATGAGCTTTTGAAAACACAATATGAATCTGGTGAGGCATATCTGATTTTGTCACTATTATATCCGCAATTGGATTATTTTAATCAAGATACACACAAAGACCATTTACATAATGCTGACTTTTTTAGAAAGATAAATAATAATCTAAATGTAATTCCTCCTACAGACTTAGACTTTTTCAAGGATTGGAATAATTGGAATAGCATTTTGAATTTGCAGATGCTTAATAGCTCATTGAATAGCAGCAAAAATGATAAGCCTCTCAAGGATTGGGTTGCTCAAAATAATGTGGATTTAAATTCACATATAATTCCGCAAGGCTTAAGTTTAGAAGTATCAAACTTCAAACAGTTTATTCAGGAAAGAAAGAAACTATTAATAACAAAAATTAAGGCACTAGTATAAATGGCAAAAGCAAAAAAAGAGAATAATAAAGCAATTACTTCGGTAGCTTCAATGAACAAAGCCATCAAAGGCATTTGCAATATATTAAGAAGAGACAAAGCAAAAGGAGCAAAACTGTATGTGCCTGAAATTACTTGGTTGTTCTTTCTTCGGTATTTAGATTTAAAAGACAACATTGCCGAACAAAGGGCAAATGCTTTAGGACAATCTTATGAACCTGTTCTACCTTCACCCTATCGTTGGCGTGATTGGGCTGCACCTTATGACAAAAATAAAACCAAAGAAGAAACAGTAAGTCAGCAATTACAAGGTTGGAAACGCTATGAATTAGACAATGCTGGAACAGATACCTATTTGCAATTCATCAACAACGAGTTGTTTCCATTCTTAAAGGAATTGAAAAATCAAAACGGTGCAACCGACCCACACAAAGTAATTTCCGAAATTTTCATTAACAAGGAAAAAACTGTTGTGGTGAGTGTTACCAATATGCAAGATGTAATTGACAAGGTTCACGAATTAAGCAATGCCGAAATCAACGACCAGCATATGTTCCCAATTTCACAAGCCTTTGAAGGTTTGTTGCCTAGTTTGGGAGAAAAGAAAAATGATGGTGGGCAATTCTTTACACCGAGAGAAGTAATTCGATTAATTGTTGATGTAGTTAATCCACAAATAGAGAAAACAGTTTATGACCCATGTTGCGGCACAGGTGGTTTTTTGATTGAAGCATACAAACATTTAATCAACCAAACTCCAACGCCAACGCAGATTGCATCTCTAAAAAATGAAACCTTTTTTGGTAGAGAAGATGCAGACGAAGCTATTCCTGTTTTGCTTGCCAATATGGCTTTACACGATATTGATTTGCCCCGAATTTGGCACGGTAACACCTTGACAGGTGCGGTAACATTTGGCGACTTATTTAGAGGGGCACCAAACCAATTTGACTACATCCTTACTAATCCACCTTTTGGAAGTAAAGAAGGAAAAGCAGCACAGGCACAATTTGCATACAAGACAGGTAAAGCACAAATTCTTTTCCTTCAACACATCATTAGCAGTTTAGCCGATGGTGGTGTTTGCGGATTGGTAATAGATGAAGGCGTTTTATTCCATACAAAAACAGCAGCATACAAACAGACGAAACGAAAACTTTTAAATGATTGCGATTTGTTTTGCATAATCAGTTTACCAGGTGGTGTATTTGTGAACGCTGGTGCAGGTGTAAAAACCGACTTGCTATTTTTCAAAAAAGGAAAACCAACTGAAAAGGTTTGGTACTACGATATGACTTTGGGCGAAGACTTTAAACCAAGAAAAGTGAACAAAGGAAACCCGATGGAATACAAACATTTTGACGATTTTCTTTATCGTTTCAAATTACCGTTAGACCATCCTGAGAAAGTAAGTGAACGCAGTTGGTTTCAAACTAAAAAAGAAATTGAAGACAAAGAATTTGATTTAAAAGCAGTCAACAATAATGCTCCTGACTTTTCAGACAAGCGAACAACAACTGATTTGTATTCAATCATTACAGATACTCAAAATGAAATTCAAAAAGCACTAAGTGAATTGATGAAATAATATGGACAAGGCACTTCTCAAACATATTGGCGAAAGCACAGCTTATTCTGCCAAAGGGCATTTTAAAACCTCTGACATAAGAAGGATAGTAACTTATTTATACATAACACTAAATTTTGCACTGTCAATTGTTTGCCTTACAAACCTTGTTACTAGTGGTTGGCTCCAAGTATTTTCACTTGTTTCGCTATTTGCATCAATTTTACTATTGATTTCTGAAACACACGGTGGCCTTTCCATTTGTAAAGACCATATGAGATTTGGAAACGAATATCTTGAACTACACAATGATTGTTATATGGAATATCTAAATACATATACAACCCAACAAAGTGTTGAAATACTAAAAAGTAGATTTAATGAACTAAACAAAAACGAAAGACCAAATATCAACCTAGGTGGTAAATTCTGGGCAAAGTATGCAATTGAAAAAATGGGAGAAATGAATATTTGGTGGAAATAATATTTAACTAATGGCAGTATCAATCGACAATTATTTAAGAAGTCTATCATATGACAGGTATTATTTGAAAAATGATTCAAGTGAGACTGATAAAATTTCTCGTTCACTCGATGCTCTGATTAAGAATCTAAATACGGATATGGGTGTATTAATTAGAGGTAAAATAATATTCGGTTCATATGATAGAGACACCATATTACCTAGGAAAATTGACACTAAATCAGATGTTGATTTAATGGTTATTTTCAATCATACGGAACATGAAAGAACACCTGAAACTTATCGTACCTGGCTAAAGTTATTTGCAGACAAATACTACAAAGACAAATACGGTTCAGAGGTTATTAAGTCATTTCCAACTGTAACAATTCGACTATCAAACATTCATTACGACCTAGTGCCAGCAAAACAAGAAAATAATATATATTTTGGCAGTACCCTTTATATTCCTGATTCTGGCAATAGCTGGCGAACAACAAATCCTAAAGATGTAAAGGATAAACTGACAGAAGCTAACACAAAATACAATTCAATAGTAAAACCAATTATTCGAATATTAAAAGCTTGGAATGCAAGCAATGGATACCCGTTTGAATCTTATGAATTGGAAAAGACAATTACTCAAATGAATTTTTTTAATGATAACATTCAAACTGGTTTTTTTTATGCAGCTAATCAACTATCAAGTAATTGGGGAGACCCTCAAAGCAAATCGGATAAGATTAGCAGTTTAAAGTATAATATTCAAAAGGCAAAAGAATGTCTTGAGTTAAATGATGCAGAAAAAGCTAAACAATGGTTAAGTAGGATACTGCCATAAGCCATCTCACAGGTGTAAGCACATTTGCAATTCGCACAAGCCAACGCACAGACCAAAAATTGCAAAAGAGCTTCCACCTCACCGACCCAAAAAAGAATTTCAAAATATTTTTTCCAACGCTTCAAAAAAAAATAAAAAACGCAACGCACAGCCGACACTCAATGACACGACAACTCAACAACGACAATGGTTTGCAAGGACGGTGGACAAGAACCACTGGCTATAACACGGGTTTGGCAAAAGTGGCGGTTCAGTGCTTCTATGACAGTTTTGTGGGTAAACAAACTTTAGTGCATTTAATAAACATTTGTGGTAAAAATCGCCACCTTCGCCAAGCCCGAAACCGTTATCAGTCACCCTTTCAAAACCTCCGAACAGCCTTCAACTTAACTAATCAAATATACCTTTTTTCTTTGGTGAACAGAAGAGAATGGCCAACGCTTTAATCAGTAAAAAACAATGCACAGTTTTCAGTAAATAAGAATACAAAGAAAATTTCAACACCCATCCCCGAATAAAAACATTTAGAAATTAAATCTTTGTTTCTACAAAATACATATCAATCTCGCCCTTTCCTTTAGCGATAACTTTTC
>CAYHCM010000072.1:0-8673 GCA_964355045.1 uncultured Chitinophaga sp.
AAGTTAATTGAAAATAATATCAATTTATCCAGAAAACTTATGACACTGCTTTCAAAAGAACTGTCAAATGCTGATAATAATCTTTCAAGCGATTTAAGTAAACCAGCAAGGGCAAGAATAGCAACAGCATTGCTTCTTATTCATGAAGTGTATGGTTTTGAAGAGGATAATAAAACAATTAATGCTGCCTTGAAAAGGACAGATATTGCCAATATAGCCGGTACAACAACTGAAACAGCAGTCCGACTCCTTTCGGAGTATAAAGAAGAAAATATTATTGAGTTTAATGGAAAGAAAATAATAATCCTTGACCATAATAAACTTGAAAAAATAGCCAATCTTATTTATTGACCCAAAAGTCGCAAACAATTTAAAAAAGAACCATCAAGCTGTTGATAACAATATACTTGATGGTCTCTTTTAATTCAGCCAATGGGTGTATCTTGTAATTTCTCATAACATAAGCTGGACAAAGTTATACAAAGCGAGGGGAATATCCAATAAGAGTGAAGGACTGAATGTTAAAATAGGTGAACGAACTACAAGCGTTTATCATGTTGGAATTAGTCAACCGAACCCCATAAGCGAACTACTTATTTGAGGATAGGTTGGAAATCGAAAGCAGAAAATAAGAGGAGTTGAGCCAACAACCGAAATGCAGCCATCTCTATTTTAACAAACCGGCCCTGTACCAGACCGGTATGCAGGGTGGTGTGAGAGGACAGGTAGCGAAATAATCGCTACCTTCCTACTCGATTGCTGGTTAAAAAAATCAAACTAAAATATACTTATTTCCTAATTTCAATTTCCTTCAATCTTCGGTCAACAATTTTTTTATGAACCCGGATAATGATAAAAATCCCTGCTACAGCTATGAGAAGATAGAGAATTAATTTTTTAAAAAATCCTGAAGTTTTTGATGACATTTTTTGAATAGAATGAACCTGATGAATTGAAAATTAATTACTTTTTGAACCCAAACAATTTCATCATATTAAAAAATATCTCCGTAATTTCATACATACCCGTAAATTCATCTGCTCCGAGGCCATAGGCAAATAACGGAATCATACCGCCTGTATGTTCTTTGGAGGTAAATGCTCCCAAAAAACAGGTGGACTAAACAGCTACCCTTTAGGCATTAATCATTCTAAAATTCAAATCGTCATTTGGACTCATTTGAATTAAGAAATAGTATTACCTTAGCCCATGAACTACCTTAGCTTCAGAAGTTTTCCGCGGACTTCATGAATATCGGGGCTTGCAAAAAGGTTTGCCTTGATCTGGTAGAAGTAACATCCCGCTGCAATACCACCCCTTTTTTCCCAGACAACATGATAGTCTCCAACCTTAGGCGACAGATTGTCTATCTGGTCAACGAGCTTCCCTTGTGTGTCATATATGTTAATGACCATATCCAACATCTCAAGGTTTATGTTATAATTAAATTCGACCTTTTCGTTGAAGGGATTCGGGTAGATACGAACATCAGTGATCCACGGCACCTTGCTCTTCACCTGGAGACTGACTTTTTTCACATTGTTATCGTCACAATAATCATAAACCGAATCTATTGAACTGAGTTCGGCAACAAATTCAAGGTTTCTCCTCACCGCTACGGGAGCTGTATATTCGACAGTGTACTGAACATACTTGTTTTTAACCAGAGAATCGTAAACTTTGGTCGCGATCACCGATTCTACTCCATCGCAAATAGCTTTAATTTTTAGCATCACGTTTTTGCTCGTGTAAGGTCCGCCATTCATCAACGCGGTTATCGTATGATTACGGTTTGGATCTCCGTAGTTTATATATCTTTTATCTGTTGTAACACTGACCAGTCGGTAATCAGGTATAGTAGCCGAAATTGAACTGTCATTCCGATAAACGAAATTTTCGTTTTTCGAGAAAATAATACCGTCATAGTTCATTTCAATTGACGTTATTAGTTTGCCCGTATACCCAATCGAATCGCAAGGGCCGGAACGGGGTTTGTAGTGGAAATAAAATTCAACAAATTCTCCCGGAATCATAGAATTGATTACGGCCCCGATGATGTTGCCCATAGAAGTACACCCAGGAGGTAAACTGTCGAGGATGGGCTCAAACATTGGTCCATTCTCTATATTGAGATTTACTCCCGTTGCCATTGTGCTGCCCAAGTTCATCACCTGAACCAGAGCCACCAAATCGAGTTCATCCGTTTTGGGGACATTAATTATACCACTATCGTTTGCCAACTGCCCATTGATGCTGTAAATGGATTTGACAACCATTAATTTCGGTCCGATTGGCATGACGTAAAGACGATTCCCCCTATAGCTGAATGCCGAATCTTGATAACTAAAATTCAGAATTTCCGAATTAGTGATCCGGGTTACAGCTGAAGTACTTTCGCTGGAATTGACCTGCCCCTGCTCGAGGATATAGAATTTAGTGGTATCGCTGGTTAAAAAACTTTTGAATTGCGACAGATCAATGATTTCCTGTTTTTTAGCGGGTTCGTATTTTGCGGGCAGGGTATTGGTCATTGATTTAAAACTGGTGTTATTAACGTTTTGCATTGACCATCTTACGTTTTCCAAACCAATAAAATTATCGGTCAGATTTACTTCCAGATTTATCAGATCACTTTTACCTAGAACCATTTTCTGGAAGTTGACTATATCGCCGTTGGGGCTTATATCACTTAAACTGAATTGAACCTTAGGTACATCATAGGAAAATGGTTTAAGTGTGTTTTTACAATAGTGTTCCCTCCTGCCGTCCAAGGTAAATCCGATATCATAAACACCGTTTTTCAAGCTTTCATCAATACTGAAAAGGAAAACAAAATAAGCTTTTCGTGATGGTTGAATCAGGTTTAGGGTATCACCCAGTTTTATCAACACTTCTCCGTCGGGTTGATTAAATCGCCAACCCTGGAGGAATGTTCCAATCTGATCGCCAACATGTGTAACCGCGCCTGTTACCGGGTCGGCCTGTGCGGGAACAAGAGGCCGGGGATAGGCAACATAACTTAAGACGAGTTTTGTGTTTTTCAGGTTGGATGAAATGATTGGCTTAACCGTTGTGTTGATGAAATTTGAATCGGTGCCGTTATTCAGTTCTATGATTACCTCGAAAAAAGTTCCGCTCATAGTTTTGGGGTAATCTTTAAGATCCGGGTTGGATTTATCGGCTAAAGGAATGAGTGTTATCGTCTTGTGATGGAAACCCGGATCGATAATAGCCGGCATATTTACAGGCGGGTTAATCAGATTGCAAGGATCCTTTCCACCGGCAAAAGCGGATATACTGACATTACCAAATCCATTGCTGACGTGAAAAGGATCAAAATCCGCATTGAAGGAATGCGGCTCATTGGTATCTTCAATAACATGTTTGATATAGGCTGTGTCAACGCCGAATTTAACCAGGTACGGACTGGGTGTTGATGTCAGTTTCATATCAGTTCCCTGGGCAAATGAGGAAATAGTGTGTGAAAAAATGACCCAGGGCGATCCGCCGAAAATTTCTTCAACAACCAAAATTCCACCCTTTGAAATCGGGATATTTCCCTCTCTCCCTTTGCCTTTGTATTTGGCGTGCAATTTAAATTTTACCTTTCCAAGGTTCTCGAAATAATCATCTCCATAGGTATTGTCGGCACCGGGATACCAGCCTGAATAAACCATTCCGAAATCACCATCTTTGAACGGGGTCACCGGCCAGCCGGGATACGCTTCTCCATTTTGTGCCATAAAGGGATCATGCAGGTATCCCGTTTTCGACTGGAATCTGTCTCCACGGTCATCGATCCAGTCGTCGATACCATCGCAATTATCATCGTCAAGGGCCGGCGGGATCAACAGTTGAGGGATGTAAATAATATAGTTCAAAGGATCTTCCCATATTTCCACCGAATCTCGCGTGTGCTTATTTACGATCCATCTTTGATACCCGTCAACAATGGCAGGAATGTCAAACTTGCCATTCGCAAGTTTTGGCAGTGTTATCTCATAGCCGCCCATGCCCTTGGGAATGGTGTACATCAAATAACCGAACACACCATCACCAAGCTTATCTATTCCTTCGATTGCCATTGACGGATCGTTGAAATCCACATCATGACCTGCGTTTCGTATCCAGTAATAGGAATACTCGGTAGAGGCAGTAACATTGAATGTGATATCTGCTTCACCCTTTTCCGGCAGTATATTTATTGTGTCGCCTGTTTTAGGATCGGTAATAGAATATGTTGAAGACAAGTACTCAAACTGCAGAGGGTTAGGTAGTGGTGCATAGAAAGTGTACGTGGACCGGATTGGTGTTTTTCTGGGTTCGTTGAAAATCGTTTTATAATCAATGTTTGAATAATAAGATTTCTTGGGTATCGGATGAGTCATGTCTATTTCTTCTCCACCCAACGATAATACAGCAATAAATGCTTCCCGTGGTCTCGGAACCGTACCGATTAATATATCGGAGGGTAAGAGTTTGTATGTTGAAGTATCGACAAACGCATAACCCGAGTAATTATTCTTCTTCTGAAGAATAAGTTGATTCCAAATTACACGGTTGTTCAGGTCTCTTTCCATCCAGTAAGTCCATGAGGTATCGGCCAGGTTGGGTAATGAAATGCTGGAGTAAGGGTAAAACATACCTGGAAACGGCTTCGCAACTTTGCCATAAACATAGCCTATTCCTGCTGCCATTGCAACCAAATCAGGAGGATCCACCCAAACTTCGAGTGAGCTGTAGGGATCGAAAAACTGGTGTCCCCTTACCTCACCTATATCCCAGGTAATCTTCCAAACCCTCATTTTATCACCGGGTTCCGGAATGTCAACAACGCCATCGTTATTGTAATCGTATGCTATTTTACCATCGTGATCAATATCTTCATATTTATGCGACCACGGATTTAGCCAGAATACCGAATCTTCTGTCAGCTTATAACCTTTCGGATAAATGGATGCAGTGTCGAGCCAGGCATCCGGCTTTCCATCACCATCCATATCGTAAACCGGAGATGACTGATTATTACTTCCTTTGAGTACAGTTAAATATTTACCCCCGGGTGTACGGAGAATGGGAATATCGACTGTGTCATCTACCCAATAAAAAGGCACATCTTTAGGAATGAACTGTGTATAGGTGGTTTGCATAGCTGAGGTTCTCTCCTTATTTTCCATTATCATAAAAACCTTAAATGGTTGATAATAGAGACCAAGAAAGTTTTTCCAGTTAAGGTCTGCATCCGCCATGATTTCGGCACTGAACATCATATCGGCATAATTGCGGTTTTTCTCCGTGAGGTTAAATCCCGAACTATCCGTAAATGTTGTGTAGTTGGTGCTCACATAAGCGAGGTTATTATAGGCAATGTAATTGTCTATCTTTTCATGTATGGGATCGCCGGGCAAAGGTGTACTCAACCTGTAAACAATGAGTGTTTCAGAAAAAGGCTTCATACTGATACCTGAGAACCCTATTGATTGTTTTGAAATCGCATACGTCAAACCGGGAGTAACCACATCCACAATGCTGAAAAAATCCCGAACATATTCCGTTGTAACAATATCATTAACGGTTTCCGCAGAAAGATTCCTCAAAATCATCCTGACTTCAAACGTATCCAACCGATCGTAAGCAACGGCATTTTTACCTGCGACTACTCCCGTAGGAAGGTTGTTGAACGAAGCTCGTGCTATGTCAATGTCACGCGTGAAAAAATACATCAGGCTGTTAAGCGTCCACTGAAGTTGCCTGCTGCCTTTGGCCAGAAGGTTTGTACCACCAACTGTCGGAAGGCCTGTATTTATGACAATACGTCCACCATTGGCGTGTGTACCTTTCAATGATACAATTACCGGGTTCGTATTTGATTTAAGCTCGGCAATAACTTCTCCTGAGCCAGGGTTCAAAGTGGGAACCGAAGCTCCGTAAAGATAACCACCAGTTGCGTTTTCCGTGAAAGAAACAGGATTTGCCGAAGAGTTGATGTTAATATCGAAATGCAAGTTGGAAGGAGCTAAAACCGGGTTGTTGAAATCCACGGCACCGGGAGAAAGATATCCGAGTTTCTCGATAAAATAGGCGGCATTTCCCTCTGTGTATATACAACCACCGCGTGCAAGAAATGCATCAATTTTAGCTTTCATTGCTTTATGGGTTGCGAATATCCTGTCAATATAGAACTTATTGCTCACACCATTCATGCTGAATGACGGAATAATCAACACCTTTGTTAGTGCCGAAATTCCCAGACTGTCTATCTCACCATCCGAAACATAATAGGATATGTTTTGAAGATAACTGGAAATCATGTTCTTGAAATATGGAGCTTCCCATGAAACGCTGTTGCCGTTCTTTATAAGATTACTCCTAAGAATACCAATGGTTTTAGCATTATATTTTGTCTGTATCGAATAATGTTGTTCATTTTGCCACTGGTATCCGGCATAGGGAGAATGTGATAATTTCGAATAATTCGTTGGTAAACTATCGGAATAGAGAATTTTGGATTTTTGAGACCCTGAAGCAATCCAGTACAACGAATGTTCTCCATACCTTGGAAACAAAACCGTGTCCATGGTAGTATTTGTTGATCGGTAATCATTATTGGCCGATTCAAAAATAAATTTATACGAGTTGAGGAAGTCTGATTGATTGGAATCAAGAGGGATAAAAACACCCTGACTTTGTACTTGATTTAAGCCTGTGAATAAGCCTAAAACAACACTTAGTAGAATAGATTTTTTCATATCACTAATAATTAAAGAATTAGATAAGCAAACTTACTATTTTTTTTAAGATAAACAATAAAGATAAAAAGATATTCTAATCGTTTCGATGGAATCAGACTTTTTTTATGAAAGAATAGACTATGAAAAGAATCAGCGGGCTTTAAACGCAAACAGTTTCATCATTTTATGAAAAATCTCTGTGTTTTCATAAATACCGGTAAACTCATCTGCTCCTGGACCATAAGCAAATACAGGAACCATCACGCCTGTATGCTCTTTGGATGTAAATGACCCTTTAAGAGTTTTATTTTTTATGGAACCACTATCCAATGCAAATCCACCGGTTTCATGATCAGAGGTTACTATTACCAAAGTATTTCCATCTTTCTCAGCCCAATCTAAAATGGCTCCGATTGTAAGGTCAAAGTCCACCATTTCGGTGGCTATATAATCGGCATCGTTATTATGTCCACCCCAATCAATCTGCGAACCTTCTATCATCAAAAAAAATCCTTTTTTGTTTTTACTTAAAACCTGTATGGCTTTTAAAGAGGCCTTTTCCGAAAAATTTCCCCTTCCTTCATTCATGGAAGGAACATGATAATTATTGGTAAAAGCATAAAATTTTGATGACGCCAGTTTTGTAAAATCTATCGCACTATCAACCACTTCATAGCCATTTTTTCTTAAGGTATCCAACAGATTTAAACTGTCTTTTCGGTTTTCAAAATAATATTTACCCCCTCCTATCACCACATCCACATCGGCTTTGGTAAAGTCGCAGGCTATTTCCTCATTCAGCCTGCGGTTGGGCTGATGGGCAATAAATGCAGCAGGTGTAGCATGCGTGATGGCACATGTAGCCACCAATCCTGTAGAAAGGCCATGCCACTCGGCAATTTCAAGAATGGTGGGTTTTGATTTTTTTAAACTGTCCACTCCAATTGCTCCGTTATAGGTTTTTTCACCAATAGAAAATGCAGTGGCTCCTGCAGCACTGTCGGTTATAAAATTATCGGAACTTTGGGTTTTTATAAAACCAACCCGTTTGAAACGCGCCAAATTTAAATCGCCTCCACGATAAATCATTCCGGCGGTAATTTGGGAAATCCCCATTCCATCTCCTATCAAAAAAATAATATTTTTGGGTTTCTTCTTCCTTTTATTCTGAGCATCGCTATTAGAATTTATGAGGAATAATAAGAGTAAGAAAAATACAATTCTGTTAGTTAACATGTTTTGAAAATTAAGGAATTTTTTTAAAAAGATTAGAATGTATAATTTAGATTTATGAAACAATGGTAAAATCATCTGAAACGATTTAGCCGAAACTTAAATCACCTGATTAATCCTCTGCAGGTTTAGGTTTATTTTTTATATATCTAACCTTATCTCTTACGATAAAAACATTTTCAAAATTCTTTAACAACTGTTTTTCCGTAGGCTTTGCATCCTCTTCTTTTATAAAATTACCAACTCTTATTTTATAATTTGGCGATTGATAAACCACGTAAACTTCTCTGGCATATTCAGGGTAAAGTTTTTTAACCTTGTCGCGCATGGCATAGGCTTTTTTGCGATCGTTGCTAAAAAATACCTGAATTCTGTAGCCCTGAACCTGCAAGGTATCGGGTTTGGCATCGGCTGCCTTTTTTCGCTCATAACGTATTTTTACTATTTCATAAAGCTGTGAGTCGGCTACTACTTCAACCTTGCCTTGCGAAAATGCAGGTAAAAAACACAAACTCATCAATACAATTAATATAATTCGGTTCATACTGTTATTTTTTTAAGTATTATTTTTAAAGTGCCAGCTTTTTTTTATCGGTTGGTGTCTTCACCAAACGAAACTTTTACGCCGTTTGGTGAAGACACCAACCGATAGATCAAACTCATCAATACAATTAATATAATTCGGTTCATACTGTTATTTTTTTAAGTA
>CAYHCM010000072.1:8773-17814 GCA_964355045.1 uncultured Chitinophaga sp.
TTATTTTTAAAGTGCCATCTTTTCTTACTAATCTTTTCCATGGCATTTTTTAAACTTTCTCCCGCTACCACATGGACATGGATCATTTCTTCCGATTTTTGGTCCGGCTATTATCGGGTTTTGATGAACCGGTTCGGGTGCCGAACTTTCAATTGCTTGCCGGTTCGGGTTAGGTACTCCCATATCATCCCTCGTGGTTTTCATTCGGCTCATATCCGTTCGGTTTCGCTGTCGGGCTTCTTTCAAGTCATCTTCATCGCCATTTGGTATAAACCCTTTAAAAATCATGGAAAGAATTTCATTGTTAAGCGTTGAAATCATTTCGCCAAACAGATTAAACGATTCCTGTTTGTAAATTAATAAAGGATCTTTTTGTTCCAGATATGCTGTGGCTACTGCCTGTTTCAAATCATCCAATTCACGCAGGTGCTCTTTCCAATGATCGTCAATGCTGGCAAGTGTTACAAATTTTTCAAAATTTCCTATTAATTCTCTTCCGTCCGTTTCGATAGTTTTTGCAACATTGGCCACCACATTTAAGGTTTTTACCCCATCAGTAAATGGAACTATAATATTTTGTATCTGCCCGCCTTTTTCCATCTGCATACGCTTAAAGACTGGTACGGAGGCCTGTCGGATATGCATTGATTTTTCATTATAATGATGGTTTAATAAATCAAACAATTTTTCGGATAATTCCTCATCTTTTAATTTATTAAATTCCTCTTCATCAATTTCAGGTTCATAAGCCATGGTTCTTAAAATTTCCATCTTAAAATCATGATAATTCGACTCTTCTTTCATTTGAACGGTTTTTTCATCACTCCATTGATAAAGCATATTGTTCAGATCAATGGATAGCCTGTCGCCGAACAATGCATTTTTGCGCAGCGAATAAATGACAGTGCGTTGTTTGTTCATTACATCATCATACTCTAATAAACGTTTTCGGATACCAAAGTTATTTTGTTCCACCTTTTTTTGCGACCGTTCAATGGTTTTCGAAATCATGGAATGTTGAATAACCTCCCCTTCTTTATATCCAAATCTATCCATTATTTTAGAAACCCGTTCGCTTCCGAACAATCGCATCAAATCATCTTCCAGACTCACAAAAAACTGAGAACTTCCCGGATCACCCTGTCGTCCGGCTCTACCCCGCAACTGTCGGTCAACCCTTCTGCTTTCATGCCTTTCGGTTCCTACTATGGCCAATCCACCGGCTTCTTTTACACCCGGCCCCAATTTTATATCCGTTCCCCTACCAGCCATGTTTGTAGCAATAGTAACTCCGGCCGTTTGTCCCGCTTCTGCTACAATATCAGCTTCGCGTTGGTGCTGTTTTGCGTTTAGCACGTTATGCTTTATTTTTCGCATGGAAAGCATTTTGCTCAAAAGTTCTGAAATTTCAACCGATGTAGTTCCTACCAAAACGGGGCGGCCTTTGCTTGTCAAATCAACTATTTCATCAATTACGGCATTGTATTTTTCACGCTTGGTTTTATAAACCAAATCTTCCTTATCTGTTCGGGTAATTTGCCGGTTGGGAGGAATTACCACCACATCTAATTTGTAAATTTCCCAAAGTTCACCTGCTTCAGTTTCGGCTGTACCGGTCATTCCGGCCAGTTTGTGATACATTCTGAAAAAATTTTGCAAGGTAATGGTAGCAAAAGTTTGGGTAGCATTTTCAACTTTTACATTTTCCTTGGCTTCAATGGCCTGATGCAATCCATCAGAATAACGACGTCCATCCAAAACCCTGCCAGTTTGTTCGTCCACAATTTTTATTTTGCCATCTACCACTATGTACTCCACGTCCCTTTCAAAAAGGGTATAGGCTTTTAATAATTGGTTAATAGAATGAATCCGCTCCGATTTAATAGAGAAATCTCGCATTACTTCTTCTTTACGTAACGATTTTTCGTTTTCATCCGTCAGGTTTTTTTCAATATCCGCAATTTCCGAACCTACATCAGGAAGTATAAAAAAACTTTTATCTTCACCGGCAGCCGTAATCATATCAATTCCTTTATCGGTTAATTCAATGCTGTTGTTTTTTTCATCTATTGTAAAATGCAGTTCTGCATCAGCCTTTGGCATTTCGCGTTGCTGATCTTGTAAGTGATAACTTTCTGATTTGGTAAAAATGGATTTTATACCTGTTTCACCAAAATATTTTATGAGCGCTTTGTTTTTAGGCAATCCCCTCTGACATCTTAACAATGCCAATCCTCCCCCTTTTTCATCGCCGGCTTCAATTAATCTTTTTGCTTCGGCAAGGGCACTGTTTACATACCTTTTTTGAGCTTCTACTATTTTTTCAATCCGTGGTTTTAAATTTCCAAATTCATGTTCATCCCCTTTAGGCACGGGGCCTGAAATAATCAACGGCGTTCGGGCGTCATCTATCAATACCGAGTCCACTTCATCCACCATGGCAAAATGGTGTTTCCGCTGAACCAATTCCTCCGGATCGTGGCACATATTATCACGCAAATAATCAAAACCAAATTCATTGTTGGTTCCATAAGTTATATCTGCCAAATAGGCTTTGCGTCGCTCCGGCGAATTGGGCTGATGATAATCAATACAGTCAACCGAAAGGCCATGAAATTTGAACAACGGGCCGTTCCACTCACAGTCGCGTCGTGCCAAATAATCATTTACCGTAACTATGTGAACTCCTCTCCCACCCAAAGCATTAAGATAAGCCGGCAAAGTAGAAACCAATGTTTTTCCTTCTCCAGTGGCCATTTCAGCTATTTTACCTGAATGTAAAACCATGCCGCCAATCAACTGCACATCATAGTGAACCATGTTCCAGTTTACAGTTAATCCGGCAGCATCCCATGTATTTTTGAATATCGCTTTGTCACCTCTTATTTCTACAAAATCTTCCGTAATGGCCATGTCCCTGTCATTGCTGGTGGCTGTAACTTCCAATTCAGGATTTTCAGAAAACCTTCGGCTCGTTTCTTTAACCACTGCATAAGCTTCAGGTAAAAGTTCTTTTAAAATTTCCTCAAGGGTTTGATCCTTTTCTTTTTCCAGCTTGTCTATCCGGTCATACACATCTTGTTTTCGTTCAATTTCTTCGGATAATAGATTTTCTGATTCATGTTTTAACGCATTTATCTGGCTATCGGTATCAGATAAATATTCATTTATACGATGTTTGAATTCACCCGTTTTTGCTCTTAGTTCATCATTACTGAGTAATGCATAGCTTTCAAAATGATGATTTATTTGGGCCACCATAGGCCAAAGGTCTTTTACGTCGCGCTGCGATTTATTTCCGAAAAGGTTTGTTATGCTTTTTACTATGGATGCTATCATGTTTTAATTTTAAAATCTGTTATTAGTTTTGGTTCAAATTGTGTTCCAAAAAATAATTTGGCAAATATCGTAGAAAGTTTGGAGTTCTTGACGCAAAGTTATTGGATGGTGACAGGTAATTTTCGTTTATTTGAATAAGATTTATCTAAGGATTTTGCATTTCGTTTAGAACCCTATTAATCATAATGCCCGAGAGCAGAAATAACAATTACTGTTATTCGATTTTCAATTACTTCGTAAATCAATCTGTCCTTACTATTCAATCTTCTTGACCAAAAGCCTGAAAGTTCATACTTTAATTTTTCAGGATTTCCGATGCCTTCATAAGGATTTATGGATAATTCTTTTAGAATTTGTTCGATCCGCTTAATAGTAGCTTTATTGCCTGATTTATAGTGAAATTGAAGTTCCTTTTTAGCGGAAGCCTCAATTCTTACAATATACTTTCCCATACATTATCTAAATTTTGAATGGTTACTAAATCCTTGCTTTTAGCTCGACTTAATATTTTATTCACAAATTCAGGATTGTAAACATCATTGGTTTTTGATTTTTTCATTTCAAAAGAAATATCGAATGCCTTTAATAGTTCAATTAATGCTTTAATTTTTTTGCCTTCTGAATGAATAATTAAGGTTTCCATTTTAATATTTTTATGCAAAGATAAATACTTTCAGCTATACAAATTAAAAAAACCAGCAACTGCCAGAGAGCAATGTTTTTTGTTTGTATTGTTTGAGAATTTTCAATACATAATCCGGAACTTTAATTCTGGTAACCATGAATAAATTTATCGAGGACACACCTCTCAAGAACAATATCGGGCAATCATTAAAAATAACGATGATTACTGAAAATCAAGCCGACAAATTTGTTGCAGGAGTCAAGCAGGAAATTGAGGAATATAAGGAGGCAACCTGATGAAAGTTTAAATATAATTTTTGTAATCTCTAACGAAAAATTACAGCGATATTTGGCCAACCGAGGTGTTAACCACCTTTTTATTCATTCCAAAATTAATCCATCCACTTCTCCCTAATTTACAATAGTTTTGACTTGATTTTATTAGGCCCCTTTCAATAGTGTCATTTAACGAAAATTCCAGAGTAAAAATACCGGCCATTCTGCATTTATGCCGACTTGGTTATACGTATTTGTCGTTAAAAAATTCTACATGGGATTTAGGCACTAATATTTTTACGGACATTTTAAATGAAAGCATTCTTCGCATTAATCCGGAACTGGAGGTAAGTGATGTAAAACGAACGTTTGAAAATGTTTCACTGGCTTTAGACAATGAAGATTTGGGCGAGGCCTTTTCAAATATGCTTACTGCAACTTCTGGCGTAAAACTAATAGACTTTAAAAATTTTGGGAATAATGCGTTTCATGTAGTAACTGAATTACCCTGTAAAAATGGCGAGGATGAGTTCAGGCCGGATATTACATTGTTGATTAATGGAATGCCTTTGGCTTTTATCGAAGTAAAGAAACCTAATAATCACGAAGGAGTTTTACAGGAAAGGGACAGAATAAATGTTCGATTTAAAAACAAAAAATTCCGTAAGTTCATCAACATATCACAGGTTCTGGTATTTTCAAATAATATGGAATACGATCTGGAATCTATCGAACCCATACAGGGAGCTTTTTATTCCTCAACATCACGTACAGAGGCCAACTTCAACTGTTTTAGGGAAGAAGAAAAATTTGATTTAACAGCTCTGTTAATGGCAGAAGATAATGAGTTGGAGAATTTTGTTTTAAAGGACACCAACCTTTCTATAATAAAACACTCCCCGGAATTTATTACCAATAAAGAGACTGACACCCCAACTAACCGCATTTTAACTTCACTGTTTTGCAAAGTCCGATTGGAGTTTCTTTTAAAATACAGTTTTGCCTATGTAAGGGAAGAAAAGGGGCTGGAAAAACACATCATGCGCTATCCGCAAATGTTTGCTACCAAAGCCATAGAAAGAACCTTAGAAAGTGGCATCAAGAAAGGAATTATTTGGCATACTCAGGGAAGTGGTAAAACGGCACTTGCCTATAATAATGTTAAATACCTTACCGATTATTTCCAACTCAAGGGCATTGTGCCTAAATTCTATTTTATAGTTGACCGCATTGATTTGATGAATCAGGCAAAAAAGGAATTTACAAGTCGTCACCTTACTGTAATTACCGTCAACTCTAAGGAGGAACTCTTAAGCAACTTCAGGCAAAGAAAGGCTTTTCACAATTTAGGAGGGGAGCGAGAAATCACCGTTGTAAATATTCATAAATTTAAAAAAGATACAGATGTTTTAAAGGTCAATGACTACGATATTAACTTGCAACGCATCTATTTTTTAGATGAAGTGCACCGAAGTTATAATCCCACTGGTAGCTTTTTAGCAAACCTTATTAATTCTGACAGGGATGCTATTCTTATAGGTTTGACCGGAACTCCATTAATTGGGAAAGACAGAACATCACGAGCAACATTTGGCGACTATATTCACAAATACTATTACAATGAATCAATTGCCGATGGTTACACATTAAAATTAATACGGGAGGATATTGAAACCAGCTATAAAATTCAATTAAAAGAAGCCCTTAAAGAAATTGAAATATTAAAAGGAGATGCTGATAAACGATATGTATATGCTCATCCTAAATTTGTTGAACCAATGCTGGATTATATAGTTGAGGACTTACTAAAAAGCAGAATCCGGTTTGGTGACCATACGATTGGAGCTATGGTAGTGTGTGACTCTTCGCCACAGGCAAGAAAATTATTTGAGATTTTTAATTATAAATACAACCTAATTCAACAGGTAAATGAAGAACCTTCACCATATTTAAGAGCAGCCGAACCAAAAGTTGAATATGGTAATTCTCAAAAAATATTAAGTAAGAATTTAACCGCTTCACTTATTTTACATGATGAAGGTGACAAAGAAGGTCGTAGTGATGATGTAGATGATTTTAAGGATGGCAAAATTGATTTACTATTTGTTTATAATATGTTGCTGACCGGTTTTGATGCAAAACGATTAAAAAAACTTTATATGGCCAGGGTTATCAAAGACCATAATTTACTTCAAACTTTAACCCGGGTTAACCGTCCTTATAAAAATTTCAAATACGGCTATGTGGTTGATTTTGCTGATATAAGTGATGAGTTTGATAAAACCAACAAAGCCTATTTTGACGAGCTTCAAGGCGATTTGGGTGATGAAATGCAATACTATTCAAATCTATTTAAAACGCAGGAAGAGATTGAATCAGAGATTAAAGAAATAAAAGAAATACTTTGGCCTTACAATACTAAAAATGCTGAAATATTTTCACAACAAATAAGCCAAATTGAAGACAGCAGGCAGGTTTTAGAAATTAAAAAGGCTCTGGAAAATGCAAAAAACCTGTACAACCTAATCCGTACTTACGGGTATTTTGATATGCTTGAAAAAGTTGATTTCAAAAAATTAAACGACTTGTTTAATGAAACCTCCCGTCATTTAAATTTACTTAACCTTAAAAACTCATTGCAAAATAATGTTGATACAACCAATTTGCTCAATGAAGCTCTGGAGAATATAATATTTATGTTTCGGAAATTATCGGAAGAAGAATTGGTAATTTCAGACCAGCTAAAAGATATGCTTCGCAAAACCCGTGAGGCTTTGGGAGGCAACTTTGACCAGAATGACTTTGAATTTGTGTCGCTTTACGATGAACTAAAACGGTTGTTTAACAAAAAGAATCTGGATGAAATAACACAGGATGAAATGAAAAACAACATTGGCTCCCTGCAACAAATTTATGATAAGGTAACTGAACTCAACCGAAAGAATAATTTGCTAAAAGCCAAATATGAGAATGATGCCAAATATGCCCGAATGCACAAACGTATTTTAGAAAAGGGTGGCATTTCCAAAAGGGAAAGTGAAATTTGCGAAACGCTTTTGGATATAAAAAAACAGGTGGACGACAAAGTATTAATCAATACCCAGATGCTGAACAACGAAAGTTATTTTGAAAAGCTTTTGATTCAAACGGTAATTGGTAGTTTTGGAAAAACAAAAATTGAATTAGACCCCGAATCGGCCAAGTATATCAATGGCTGTTTGGTAAAGGAATATATGAACGAATATCACGGGGCGTATGCTCACTAATAATTTTAGGAAAAAAATGAAACATCACGAAGCAATAAAAGTATTTGAAGACCAAAAGGTAAGAACCCTTTGGGATGAAGAAAAACAGAGCTGGTACTTTTCTATTATCGATGTCATTGAAATTTTAACCGGAAGCGACCGGCCACGAAAGTACTGGAGTGATCTGAAGTTAAAACTTAAAAAGGAAGGAAGTGAACTGTCCGAAAAAATCGGACAGTTGAAAATGGTAGCTCCCGACGGTAAAATGCGAATGACCGATGTGGCTGATACCGAACAACTTTTTCGGCTTATACAATCCATACCGTCGCCACAGGCGGAACCTTTTAAAGTATGGTTGGCCAAGGTTGCCGCCGAACTTTTAGATGAAATGCAAGACCCTGAACTTTCCATTGACCGGGCATTGGAACAATACCTCCATCTTGGGTATTCAGAAAACTGGATTAACCAACGCCTAAAAAGTATTGAAATTCGCAAAGAACTAACCGATGAATGGAAAAACCGGGGATTAAAAGAAGGGGTACAATTTGCCACCCTTACTGACATAATAACAAAAGCTTGGGCTGGAAAAACCACCAAAGAATACAAAATATTGAAAGGTTTAAAAAAGGAAAACCTCAGGGATAACATGACCAATACCGAACTCATTTTAAACATGCTTGCCGAGGCTTCTACCAAAGATATTTCACAAGCCGTAAATCCTGAAACATTTGAAGACAGTAAAAAAGTGGCAAAACAAGGTGGCAATGTAGCCAGGGTAGCCCTTAAAGAATTAGAAACCCGTACGGGTAAAAAAGTGGTAACAGAATTAAATGCGAAGACGGCTTTGCATCAAAATCAATTGAACAAGGATATTAAGCAAAAAAAAGAATAATAAGAAATTACTATGTCTGGAACATTTTCTCAAATATACATTCAAATCGTTTTCGCTGTAAAGGGCAGGGATAGTTTAATTAACACATCATGGGAAGTAGAATTATACAAATACCTTTCAGGTATTGTAAAAAATAAAGAACAAAAGATGTTGGCGATAAATGGTATGCCCGATCATATACATTTTTTAATTGGAATGAGGCCATCATGTTGTTTGTCGGATTTGGTAAGGGAGATTAAAAAATCAAGCAATGATTTTATAAAGGATAAGAAATTTACAAAATTTAAGTTTCAGTGGCAGGAAGGATATGGAGCATTTTCTTACAGCCATTCAAGTTTGGATAATGTGATTGGATATATTATGAATCAGAAGGAACATCATAAAAAGCAATCATTCAGGGATGAATACATTGAATTTTTAACAAAATTTGAAATTGAATTTAAAAACGAATATTTATTTGAATGGATTGAATAGGGAATCCGAAGGATTCAAATGTTTATAGTAATGATAAATGGGTATTACATTCGACCCCTTCGGGGTCGAACGAACCCGTCAATGTTGATTTCTATAAACATTTAATCCCTTCGGGATTTATAGGCGAATATAAAATGAAAAGTAATTTGAGAATCAAGAATCCGAAGGATTCAAATGTTTATAGCAATGAT
>CAYHCM010000073.1:0-1077 GCA_964355045.1 uncultured Chitinophaga sp.
TTAATACCCCAACAACTCCTCTAACACCGCAGCCACCTTATCCGCATTAGGCAGCATCTCTTTTTCCAAACCAATATTTAAGGGAACTGCCGGCATATTTAAGGAACCAAAGGTTTGAACGGGAGCATCTAAATATTGAAAACATTCCTTGCCTATTCTACCTGCTATAGCTTCGGCAAATGAATTACGAAGGGTTTCTTCGGTTAAAACCAAAACCTTTCCATGGCGTTTTACACTGGTGTAAATGGCTTCATCATCACATGGATTCAAGGTTCTCAAATCTAAAACCTCAATTTGATTATTAAATTTTTGCGAAGCGGCAGTTGCCCAATAAACGCCCATTCCGTAGGTAATAACGGTGCATGTGTTCCCGTTTTTTATTTGAATTTCGTCGGCTTCTTTTGCTATGCGGGCTTTGCCCAATGGAATTACATAATCCGCATCAGGTTCAATGGTTTTGGCAGCCTCCGTCCCCGGAACTTTGCTCCAATATAGTCCTTTATGCTCAAACATGATGACCGGATTGGGATCTAAAAAAGCAGCTTTCATCAGGCCTTTCATGTCGGCGGCATTGCTGGGGTAGACCACTTTTATTCCTTTAATCTGTAAAATGCTGCTTTCAACTGTACCACTGTGGTAAGGGCCTCCACCGCCATAAGCTCCGGTTGGAATTCGAATTAAACTTTGAATCGGAAATTTGCCCATCGTAAGGTAACACGATTTGGAAAGTTCAGTTACCAATTGATTTATAGCCGGCCAAATATAATCAGCAAACTGTATTTCAACAATCGGTTTGCATCCCACAGCGCTCATTCCCTGCGTACTACCAACAATATAGGCTTCCTGAATGGGGGTATTAAAAACCCGGTGTGTACCAAATTTTTTAGCCAGGGAAGCCGCTTCGCGAAACACGCCTCCCAATCGTATCCCCACATCCTGCCCGTACAAAAGTGATTCCGGATATTCGGTCATTATTTCATCCATGGCGTGTAATGCCGAATCCACCATGATTATCATCTCACCGTTTTCAGGTTCTCGATTTCCTTTTTCTTCGGTTACCGGAGTTGGGGCAAATTC
>CAYHCM010000073.1:1177-5123 GCA_964355045.1 uncultured Chitinophaga sp.
TTGAAGCATTAATTCATAAGGCTGCATTCCCATGGCCAGTAACAAACTTTCGTCGCGGTAATAGGGATAAGCAAAATCAATAGGTTTTAATAAAAAACCTGTTGCTATTTGTATGGCTTCATGCCCTTTGCTGGTGGAGTGTACATATTTTGTAATCTGCCGGTTTTCTTCATAAATAGCTGCCATGGCTCGTGCCCGGCACATTATTGTAAATGCTTTTAAATATATATCTTTTCCCGAAATGCCTTGATCGGAAACGGAATATGGAATTTCAGAATTAGTCATTAATTTTTAAAGGCCGCAAGATAAGGCATTGGTTGGAATTGTTGAAATTGGGATTGGTTATTTAATATTTCATCTCTTCTTGTGAGGGAGTAATACCAATTTCTTATTACGATAGAGACTAAAGCTAAAGTACCGTTTCTGCAATATTATTTTTATTGAAAAATTGAAATGAATTTATAAGAACAATAAAAGCACATACCAGCAAAATATAATTGCCAAACATATAAATTTGAATGGGTGGATAGTATAATACGAATCCAAGTCCATTGATAAATATAGCGGTTACCCACATATAAAGTTTTTTATAAAGTAATAAGCCAATGAAAATAAATCCTCCGAAAGCCGAAAGTAATCGAAGTAATAAAGAATAATCATTAAGGTATCCAATAGAAAAGGAACTTCCGATATTTAAAATAGCGTTTCTTAAAACTAAAAATGGATGCGCTTTTGCTTTTTCTAAATATGCCTTTTTTAAAATTGAACGATAGGAGGATTGAAATGCATTGTCGTAATACGGGTCATTTAAACGAGTCGGGTTTAGTTTTATGGGCGAAAGTCGCAATGCAGTTTCATTATTCATATTTGGAAGCATAGTTGTAGTATAGGCACCTAATCCCAGGTAAGCTGTGAAGGGTTGGTTTTTTTGATTTGGGGACCAAAATAAAAAAGTACTCATCAAAAAAATAAGGAATGAAATCCCTGCTGTTTTTTTATTTTCCCGACGAATAATAAAATAGAAAATTAATATTACCGAAGGAAATATAACAGAACGGCTTGCTAAAATACAGCCAAGAAATATCATGAGTAGCCAAAGTTTTTTACCCCAAATAAAGTTATTTTTCAATAAATAAGGCAGCAAAACGAAGGCAGGAATTACCATCCAACAATAATAATAAGGGTAGGTTACCACGTATAAAATCAAAGGGTTTAGGGCATACAAAAGCAGAAATAAAATTTTATTTTGAAATGAGTTTAGGAAATAAATGACGGTCATACTAAGAATAGAATGCAATAGTATCTGTAACCACTCCAAGGCTTTTATATCGGGAAGAAACCAAAAAACTGTTTTTGCCAATTTGCAAATCCATGCAAACCCAATGCTGTTATGGTGATAAGGAAATTTGAAATTAGAAATTAGAAATTTGAAGGGCGTACTTCCAGCCTTCATAAATTGATAAATTTGACTTGTATCAATTTGAAAACGTCCTTTTGGATTAATTAAATATTCTTTATCAAGTTTAATATTGGCGGCCCCCGAAAAAAAAGCCCCGGAATATTCACGCGGCATTTCTTTGGGGTTATCAAAAATAATAGCAGCGCAAATTATGGCAAAAAAGGATACAACCAAAAATACTTGATTCTTCATTGCTTTAACTCAAAAATTAATCGGGGCAATTTGCAAAAGTAATGTTATGCATTTAAACAGCTTAATCAAATAAAAATTCTTATTTTCGAAAGCACTAAAATATACTATCAATGGAACAAAAACCCCCTCTACCACCTTTCACCACTGAAACTGCGAAGCAAAAAATTCAAATGGCCGAAGATGCCTGGAACAGTAAAGATCCTATAAGGGTTTCTATTGCCTATACTCCTGACAGCGAGTGGTGAAACCGCGATGAATTTATAAATGGCCTGGAAGAAATTGTGGCTTTTTTAAAACGCAAATGGGCCAAGGAAATAAATTATAAACTGAAAAAAGAATATTGGGCGCATACCGAAAACCGCATTGCCGTTAGGTTTGAATATGAATATCAAAATTCAGAAGGACAATGGTTCAGGGCCTACGGCAATGAAAACTGGGAGTTTGATGAAAACGGATTGATGCAGAAACGCTATGCCAGTATTAATGATTTGGAGATTAAGGAAGATGAGAGGAAGTTGAAATAGAAAGAATAGGGAATTCCTGTTTTGTCATATTTTACAATTAATTCTTTTTTTGATAAGCAATATTTTATAATATTGTTTTACTTTTTGTAGTTCAGTTAACGCTACTAACTCATTATCAAAAAATTTATGTCAATTCAAAAAAGATTTGGCATGATTAAGATTCATAAATTGTCAAATCTATTTATATATTTGCCTTCGCATGAAATCAGCATTGCTCAATTCCTTTTTAGCCTGGTATTTTAAAAAAAGAATGCCGCAGGTGGAGTATGCATTGCTTAATCCGGCCGAAATACAACACCAATTGTTTCGCCAACTTATTTTTAAAGGATGCAAAACAGAGTTTGGCCAATTGCATGGGTTTAATGATATTTATACTGTAGAAGATTATCAAAATAATGTACCCATTCAGGATTATGAAACCTTAAAACCTTATATCAAAAGGATTTTAAAAGGCGAACAAAAGCTTTTATGGCCTAGCGATATTCATTGGTTTGCCAAATCATCGGGCACCACTTCCGACAAAAGCAAATTTATACCTGTAAGTTTTGAAGCCCTCGAAGAATGTCAGTTCAAAGGGGGAAGAGATATTTTGACCTTGTATTGCGATAGCTACCCAAATGCAAAAATATTTCAGGGAAAAGGGCTATTGATAGGTGGCAGCCATGAAGTGAACCCGCTTTCTGAAAATATGTATTGGGGCGATTTAAGCGCCGTGATGATGAATAATCTACCGTTTTGGGTAAATTTATTAAGCACACCAAAACCCGAAATAGCTCTGATGGCCAACTGGGAAGAAAAGCTGGAGCTCATGGCTCAGGCTTTAACTACTGAAGATGTTACAAGTATTTCGGGAGTTCCTACCTGGACGTTGCTTCTTTTTAAACGACTGCTTGAAATAACCGGAAAAAAAACCATGCTCGACGTGTGGCCTAATCTGGAATTATACATGCATGGCGGGGTTAATTTTGGTCCGTACAGGGAGCAGTTCCAATATTATATTCCATCCGACAAAATGCACTATATGGAAACCTATAATGCCTCGGAAGGATTTTTTGGAATTCAGGAAAAACCCGGAAGCGATGGAATGTTGCTCATGGTGGATTACGGAGTGTTTTATGAATTTATTCCAATGACCGAATTAGGCAAAGATCATCCCAAAGCAATTACCTTGGATCAGGTGGAAATTGATGTAAATTATGCCGTTGTTATTTCTACCAATGCCGGTTTATGGCGTTATTTAATAGGCGACACCATAAAATTTATTGATACCTGTCCTTATCGCTTTAATATAACCGGAAGAACGAAATTATTTATTAATACATTTGGCGAAGAGTTGATGATTGAAAATGCCGAAGCCGCTATTACCATGGCCTGTGCCGAAACAGGTTCAGTTATCAGAGACTTTACTGCCGCCCCTATTTATTTAAAAGAAAACGAACCCGGCGGCCACGAATGGTTAATTGAATTTGATAAACATCCGGAATGTATTGACAATTTTACAGATAAATTAGATCGTCATTTAAAAAATCTTAACTCGGACTATGAAGCCAAACGAACCGGAAATATGGCCATAACCTTGCCAAAAGTAATGGCCTGCAAGGAAGGTGTTTTTTATAACTGGCTTAAAGCAAAAGGAAAATTAGGGGGGCAAAATAAAGTACCGCGGCTAAGTAACGATCGAAAGATTATTGAAGAACTTTATCAGTTTTTATAAACGTTAAAAAGGTTAAAGTATAAAGGTTAAAGTAAATAGTATAAAGGTTAAAGTAAA
>CAYHCM010000073.1:5223-17590 GCA_964355045.1 uncultured Chitinophaga sp.
GTTAAAAAGGTTAAAGTATAAAGGTTAAAGTAAATAGTATAAAGGTTAAAGTAAATAGTATAAAGGTTAAAGTAAAAATTCCAAAAGGCAAATTCCAAATTCCAAATAAATCCCAAATCTTAAATTTCAAGTTCCAAATTTCAAATTTCCACTTTCAAATTCATGAAATCAATATTACCACTTTTTATTATCCCTCTTTTTATATTCGTATCGGGTTGCAAAGCCGATGGTCAGGAAACCTTAGGTTCTAAAGATTTTAAAGCAAAAACAGAATTGCCTGATGTACAATTGGTGGATATAAGAACTCAGCAGGAATTTAATTTAGGTTATATACAGGGAGCCGAAAATATTGATTTTTATAGTTCAGATTTTGTTCAAACAATTTCTAAACTTGACAAGCAAAAACCATTGGCACTTTATTGCAAATCGGGTGGAAGAACAAAAGATGCCTTGAAAATGCTGGCAAAAGAAGGATTTAAAAATATTTATGCTTTAAAAGGCGGTTTGCTGGCTTGGGAAGAAGATGGCTATACGCTTATAATGCCCAAGCCGGCAGAACCTGTAATAACAGCTATCAGTAAAACCGAATATGATAAATTAATAATATCCGATAAAATTGTGATAATTGAATTTGGAGCGGTATGGTGTGGTCCATGCAAATTGCTAAAGCCCGTACTTGATAAAATAAGTACCGATTATGCCTCCAAAGGGGTAAAAGTAATAACCATAGATGTGGATGACAGCAAAGCCCTGTCGAATGAAATGATGGTAAATGAAATTCCATTATTGCTTATTTATAAGGATGGGAAACTGGTGGAGCAAATGATTGGTTTTAATCCGGAGGCTCTTATTAAAGAAATTTTAGAAAAATATATATAATAAGCTAAAACCCTTACCCATGAACCGACAACAATTTTTAAAAAGTGCTTTATTGGCCTACCCGGCTTTGACTTCCGTTTCGGCTTACGCCAATATTCATCCTTCGCAGGTACCTAAGGATGCCTTAAATGATGAACCATTTTGGAAATTGGTAAGGTCTCAATTTCCCTTGACCAAAGATATTTATTATTTAAATAATGGCACTATGGGTGTTTCGCCTTATTCGGTTATTGATGCCGTTCATCAAAAATCGGTAACTATTAACACCAAAGGAATTTATGGAGGAGGCGATCATGAATGCATGGCAGCTATTGCCAAATTTGTCGGAGCCGATAGCGATGAAATAGCTTTTACCCATAATGTGACCGAAGGAAACAACATCATAGCTCAGGGCTTACCGTTAAAAAAAGGTGATGAAGTAATAATGACAAGCCACGAGCATGTTGGCGGCGCATTGCCCTGGCTAAACCGTGCACGACACGATGGAATTGTTATAAAAGTTATAAATTTAGGAGCTACCGCTGCCGAGACACTTATCAATATTGAATCAGCTATTACCAAAAAAACTAAGGCTTTCGCCTTGCCTCATATTCCCTGCACTATTGGGCAGGTATTGCCGGCCAAACAAATTGCGGCTTTGGCCAAATCCAAAGGCATTTTTTCTTTTTTTGATGGAGCCCACGGCCCGGGAATGCTCAATTTGGATTTACACGATATAGATTGTGATTTTTATTCTTCATGCTGTCATAAGTGGATGCTCGGCCCTAAAGGAACAGGGTTTTTATATGTAAAAAAGGAAAAACTCGATGTGTTGAAACCCATTATGGTTGGGGCATATAGCGATAGTGGCTGGGATATGCTCAGCAATCTGCCAACGATTACAGGCTACTCACCTTCAGCACACAGATTTTGCTATGGTACCCAAAGTGCTGTATTATATGAAGGCATTATTGCTGCCATTAAATTTCACGAAAATATAGGTAAGCAAGTAATTGAAGACCGTATAAAATATTTAGCCGGATATTTGCGAGAAGGATTAAAGACATTGGGCTCTAATGTGGAATTGGTAACCCCTGAAGAACCATTATCCCGAGGAGCGGTCACAGCCTTCAGACTCAAAAATATGACCATGCAAAAATTTCAGGAAAATGCAATGAAAGAAAATTTCACCATCCGCACTGTGCCCGAAAATAATGTAAACGTAATTCGCATAAGCACCCATATTTATAATCAAAAAGAAGAAATAGATGCGTTTGTGGATTTGGTGAAGAGGAATGTGTAAGGGGGTTCTTAGGTCTCCGCCTTAATTCGTGTCTTTATGAATCAACGGTATGGAAAAGGAGTATTGAGATTTTTATTGATTCGTGAGGACACGAATTAAGGCAACAGAAATAGATGCGTTTGTGGATTTGGTGAAGAGGAATGTTTGAGGGGGGGCCTTAATATTGATTTGTTTTTCTGCCTTGATTCGTGTCTTCACGAATCAACGGTATGGATAAGGAGTGTTGAGATTTTTATTGATTCGTGAGGACACGAATTAAGGCAACAGAATCAATGGTATGGATAAGGAGTGTTGAGATTTTTATTGATTCGTGAGGACACGAATTAAGGCAACAGAATCAATGGTATGGATAAGGAGTGTTGAGATTTTTATTGATTCGTGAGGACACGAATTAAGGCAACAGAATCAATGGTATGGATAAGGAGTGTTGAGATTTTTATTGATTCGTGAGGACACGAATCAAGGCAACAGAAAATAACGTTAATGTTATACGCATCAGCACCCATATATATAATCAAAAAGAAGAAATAGATGCGTTTGTGGATTTGGTGAAGAGGAATGTGTAAGGGGGTTCTTACGTCTCCGCCTTGATTCGTGTCTTCACGAATCAACGGTATGGATAAGGAGTGTTGAGATTTTTACTGATTTGTGAGGACACGAATCAAGGCAACATGATTTCTTTTAGTTCAATCAAATTAAGAGGAGTAGGTTTTATTTTGCCTTTTTTGTAATTCTCTATGCTTTGCAAAATAAGCGGGTTGGTTATTTCATTAACCGCAACCTGTTTTACGTTTTTGATAAAAGACACAGATTTAAAAAACTCTTCAGCAATTTCTGATTTATTGTCAACAATGTCTAATAGGTATTTCATATGATAATTTTTTTAAAATGCAGGCTTTTTTAAACCCTTATACAAAAGTAGGTTGAATTTTTTATTTTCAAAAAGTAAAAATATTTTTCTTCCCTTCTGAGAGTTCCCGGCCATGTCTCGTGTAATGGATTGTGAATGGGAAACGGACGTGGCGGTTTTAGAATTTTATCAATAGTGTTGGGCAAATTTTTATATTTGTGGCATAGATGGCTTTTATCTGGCAACCAATTATTTGGAACTTTTTTCAAAATTGATTTTATCTGAGATGAATGAATACCCTCGTGGAAAGCTGGCAACATCGGTTCAGCCAGCAAACTCTATCAAAAAAAAATGAAAACATTTAAACTTACTCTTTTCAAAGGGCATCCTATTATAACAGAAAATGAAAATAGTATTCTTATTGATACCGGTTCTCCTTCCACGATTCATACGACAAACCAACTCACCTTTATTTCTGACAATTACAACGCTTATACAAATTATGTGGGCTTAACAGCGGACAAATTAAGTGATATGGTGGGAATGAATATAACCACCTTACTTGGCGCTGACATTTTAAGTAAATACAAAATACTTCTAGATTACAAAAATTTAGAAGTAATATTCAGTAAAAATGAAATCGAATGTGAAGGACAAACTATTTCAATCACATCCTTTTTGGGGATTCCAATAATAGAACTGGAACTTGAAGGTCGTAAAATAAAATGCTTTTTAGATACAGGAGCAAGACTTTCATACCTAACAAACGGCTTAACAAGCGGACATCAAAGTATAGGAACAGACGAAGATTTTTATCCAGGTGCAGGAAATTTTACAACGGAATGTTACACTATTGACACAACATTTGGCAACGAAACATTTACCGTAAAATATGGCAATTTGCCAACCCTTTGGGAAATGACGTTAAGGCTTTCGGGAACAAACGGAATAATTGGTTTCGACTTTTTTAATACTTTCAAAATATTACTTGATCTGGGAAATAATAAAATTAGGTTTGTGAAACAAATGGATTGAATAATAGAAAGGCATTGGCTTGCAGAGATATTGGATAAATTAGCCTAAAAGGGTTAATTACTCCAGTCTTTCCGATATGCTTGGAGTGGTCTGGGGATTTTGTTATAGAATGAATTATTTCGACAAAGTTTTATATTTGTGACATAGAACGAGTAACTCCTGTAGAGAATTTATTTTAAACTTACTGATTATGATTTTTTAGAAACACTAATTATCAAAAAATAAAAAAAGAAGTAAATTGCAAGAAAGTAAATGAAAATTGAGGCATGAAACAATACCAAGCTGGGTATATTCTTGACACCATCAAAGAAACATTAAGTGAAAATATTTCTAATAGAGGCAAGGTTACTGGCCTTCTGAAATATTTATCTTGCTTTGATGTTGAAACTAATGCCAGCCTTGAGAAGGAGATTGACAATCCTTTTGTTTCTGTAATTCATAACTTAATTTCCAGAGGTATTCCTACCCGGCCAAGTATTTTTATTGAGCAGGAGTTTTTGACAGCTTTTGGTAAAGCGCAATTAGACAATTCCGATTTTATTGAACAACTTGGCAATATTAAATATGTACCTAACTTCTCAGAGGAAGAGAAACAAAATATTTTTACTGCTTTACATATTGTTGACCCGCGAAAAAAGTTAACTGAAAATAATTATGCTTTTGAACTTGGGAGTAACTTTGAAAGGGATTTCCTTTTCAAGTATTTACCCTCACAAAACTTAGAATTTCTATCCCAGCTTTTTGAATCACAGAGAAAAATAAATACAATTGTAAGGCCCGAAGCAGCAAAGGACTTTCATTCGCAGAAAGTAGATTTTTCTTATGAGTTTCCGTATCAATTAGAAGATGAATACGAACAATATGGTCAAAAGAAAATAAGAACTTACAATCAAGGATTAATAGTGGAAGTTGATGGAGCAAAGTTTCATACGAATGAGGAACAAAGACTATTAGATAAAGAAAGAGATAGGGCAATTAAAGATACAAAATGGGAAACAAAGAAAATCACCAACTTTTCTACAACGGATTTTCCTGCATGGATAAATAGAACTTCATTAAAAATTTCAAAACAGAATTTCAATAAAAAACTTGAAGGAGACTGGCTTCAAATTCTTCAATTGACTTTGTCGCCCTTTGCTATTGCAAGAGTTCAAAAAACGATTTTAGAATTAATACAGTCTAATAAACTTGACCTAAAGAAAAAACAATGGAACATTTTAGCCATTGAAAGAGATGTTCCATGCGTTCATATGGCAATTGAAGATTTGGAACAACAATTTCAAACTCTCTATTCGCTTTCAAATTCAGACGGTTTATTTCCTGAAATTAATCTTCAAATTGTTAGCACAAAAGAATTTGAAGGATCGGTTTTGCATAAAACAGGTATTAAAACGCTTGATTCATTTGAATCAAATGAAAAATATGATTTGCTTATTGATATTTCAATGCTTCGCAGAAGCGGAATTGAAAAAATCGAAACCAGTTTCAAAGCCAACTATATAGCGACAATTCGTTCATCTCATTACCTAAACTCCGAAAGAAAAATTTACACATCTGATTTTATTAATTACCAACCTGTTGTAAGTAAGTTAGAAAACGAAACCTATGTGGCTTTTCCGGAAGCCGAAAAATCATTAACTTACTTTTTACGAAACATCTTTAGAAAAAAAGAATTTAGAGAAGGACAATTACCAATCTTGAATAGAGCTTTGCAGGGGAAAAGTGTTATTGGTTTACTCCCAACTGGAGGCGGTAAATCTCTCACTTATCAGTTAGCCTCAATGTTGCAACCAGGTGTTACTATGGTGATTGATCCAATTAAATCATTAATGCAAGACCAGTATGATAACCTGATTAAAAATGGTATTGATTGTTGCAACTTTATCAACTCAAAACTAACTCGAGAAGAAAAGGATATTGCAACAAATCAGGTTATAGAAAGCAAAGTGATATTTACATTCGTTTCACCTGAACGGTTGCAAATAAAGGAATTCAGGAACTCTCTTAAGCAAATGCACACAAACAGAGTGTATTTCAGCTATTGCGTAATTGATGAAGTTCACTGCGTTTCGGAGTGGGGGCATGATTTTAGAACTTCCTATTTAAGTTTAGGAAAAAATACTATTTGGCACTGCTGGAAGAAGAACACCCTAAGCATTGATGAGAATGGAACAAAAAAGATTCAAAATCCAATCTCTATTTTTGGTTTGACCGCGACAGCTTCCTTTGATGTACTTTCAGATGTTGAAAGGGAATTATCAGGAAACGGACTAACTGACATTGATACTGATGCAATCATAAGATTTGAGAACACAAACAGAGTGGAACTTCAATATAAGATTGAGGAAATAAAAATAGAATTTGAAAGAGATGAAAGTTTTAAGCCAAAATACAATGATGGTAGGGCTATTATTCTTCCATTTCAGCCAATAGCTGGTGATGTAAAAAATATAACAGCCATTAATAAGCAAATAGAATTACAAAAAGTTATTGAGTTAATTCCTGAAAACATTTTTCAATTAAATCAGGAGTCTGAATCAATAATGAAATGGTCCAAAGAAAGAATGCATCAGGTTGATACAAGTCATCGAAATATAAAAATTGAAGATTTTGATGCCGAACATTTTTATAATGAAAATAATAATAATGGAGGAATAATATTTTGCCCTCATAGGACATCCTATTTTGGCGTTACTGATAAATTTAATGGGGATAGATACTCTGAAGATATTTATAATGATAATGGTATAGTTATTTATCGAAGAGGTGACTATATTTTAGATGAATTTAAGAAAAAAGTCAAGTTGCCTCCTTCAAAACGCAAGGCAGTTGGTGATTCTATTCATATTGAAAATATCCAAGTTGGGATATTTATGGGCAGTTCTGATGAAGATGAGGGTGTTGGAAAGGAAATAGAGGCAGAATCTTTTGAAAACCAGAGAAAGTTTATAAATAATGAACAAAACCTTATGGTAGCAACCAAAGCTTTTGGTATGGGAATAGATAAACCTAATGTTCGTTTTACAATTCACTTTAATATACCGAGTTCGATTGAGAGTTTTGTTCAGGAATCAGGCAGAGCAGGTAGAGATCGAAAGATTGCACTGTCAACTATACTATTCAACGACCAAAAAGTTTCGATATTTAATCAGAAATTATTTGATAAATTAAAACCTGAACTTTCAGAGGATGACTTCAAGCTTTTTAAACAATTTAAGGATAAAAAATTCTATAAAGAAGAAATTCCATTGTTACTAAGGGCGATTGGTAATGAACAAATAATTCAAAACCAAAATTTGATCATTGAAGGTGCTGGAATAATAAATGCAGACAAGGACAACTTAATTTTCTTTCATGGTAACTCTTTCAAAGGACAGGCAAAGGAGATGGTTATAATAAATGAGTTACTGGAGGAAATAATTTTACCTAATAAAAATAATCTTAACCTAATAAATGAATTGATTAAAGAGGAAACAGGAGAGGAAGATCTCTGGTTAAATATTTTTGTTGGGGATACCGTAGATAGAATTTTTGTTAATTCCGGGAGACGAGAAAAATTTGGTTTTATAAATTTGCGAAATCTGACATCAAATAATTCAAATTCATCATTTACGCCAACACATTCATTCCAAATTTTAGATTTAGTTATTTCCAATATAAAAAGAAATTTTAATAATCATATAGATCTAAAGGCTTTAAAAGACTGGTTAAATAAAGCAGAATCTTCTCAATCAATTGATGGAATTGAAAAACGTCTAAACGAAATTAACTATTTACAGGTGGTTAATCCCGAAATTGTAATTCCATTCACTAATAAATACGCTGATGGTGAAATTTATATTTCTGAATTACTGGAATTAATAAATCAAAATGGATATGCTGTTTTTAACAAAGAGGAAATATCTAAATCAATTGCAGAAAGCTTTAAGAAATTTATACAAAACCTTGAAGAAAAAAGACCTCAATATGTGCTTGTTGAAAATAAAGATACAACTGGGCAGATAGAAAAACTTTTTTATAGTCCAAGAGTAAAATCAGATACAGACAAAGCTATTTTTCGTTTGACATCATTAGGAATAATAAATGATTATACAGTTGATTACAATAAAAAAAGCTATACAGTTTATATAACCAAGAAAACCGACCCTGAATATATTGAACATTTAAGAGTTTTTATGCTAAAGTATTATTCGACCAGCCGCGTCAAAAACGAACTGTCTGGGATTAATGAATTCAACGGTGATACAATCCTTAAAAAATGTATCACATTTTTAACTGAGTTTGTTTATAGAGAAATTGAAGAGAAGCGAAAACGGTCCATAGACGATATGATTCTAGCATGCCAAACAGGTTTGCAAAAAAACGGTAATGAAGAGTTAAAGGATTTTATTGACTTGTATTTCAATTCTAAGTATGCCAAAAAAGATCATCTAATAAAAGGTGAACTTTATTCTCTGACCATTGATACCGACAATGCAAAATCTTTCAATTTTGAGATTGTATGGAAATTTATAAAGGCTGTAGATATTGATATTGATAATTTAAAAAATAATGTGAAGCATTTGCGGGGTGCATCACTAAGGCTTTTAAGAGCAGAACCAAGAAATGGAGCGCTGCTATTACTTAAAGCATATTCACTATTCGTTTTGGGCATTGGAGAGAATAAAAATATTGAGAACGAGGCAAAGGCAAGTTTGACTTTAGGTTTTAAACTTTTCAGAGAGCAATATAAAGAACTTACTTTTGAACAATTAGTTTCAAACATTGAAAAGTATAAAGAAGAAATTATTAAGAATGCAAAAGCCAACAAAGAAGTACAAGCCATTTTGGATGAAATCATAAATGAATTGTATTTAGAGTTTCATAATGAATGGCTTAAAGCATTTAATGAAAAATATCTTTTAGAATATGACAGATAATAATACATATACTATCCTTTCAGAACTTCAAAAAAATCTTGAAGATTTAGCATCTGCAAAAGTACAGATGGAAGAATTTCGCTCAGTTTCTAAAAATGTTGTTGATGGAATTGGAAATGTTCAAGAGGAATTTTTAAGACATCTAATTGAATTAGAAGCGGATTACAAGCAAAAAGTAATTGCGCTTGAGGGAAGATTATCTTCTTTTCTTTCAAAAAATCAAGCAGAGAATGAAAGCACCAATCAAAAATTTATCTCAATATCAAATCATGCAATTGATCAGGCGTCGGAAAAATTCATCACAATAGCTAATAAGGTTGAAGTTTCCAATAACGAAAAGATTTCAGCAATTACAGATTTGATTGAACAACATAAAAACATTGTTGAGGCAAGCCGTTCTTTGATTGATACATTAAATGCTATTGACTTTCCTACAAAACTTGATGCCATTAATACCAAGTCGCAACTAATCATTGAATCAATAAACAATGCAAAACAAGCATTGGAATTAAAATCCAACGAAACTAATACCTTAATTATTGACAAGACTGCTACATTAAAAGATCTAATCAATCAGCATGTTGATGCAAAATTTCAATTATTCTCAGAGCTGTTGAACAGTACAAAGGAAAATTTGAGTAAAATTATTGCTGACAAAATCAATGAGCAAGCCGCAGAATCAAAAACGAGATTTGAAAATTTGAATAAATATTTAAGGGAAAGTATTGACCAGATAAACCAGAGACATGATAAACAAGATAAAAAAATAAATTTGCTTAAAAAAATATCAATAGTTCTCATAGTTCTTTCAATTGTTGGGGCAATCTTTACTATTTTAGTTTTGAAATAATATTAACTTTGGAATTCTATTGGAAATTTTATTTTTCAACAATCTAAATCCATCAAAACTTTCCTTCTAATTTTACTCCATGAAATCCGGCATAATCAAAAGCATTGAAAACATTATTACTCATCCCAATATGGAGGAAGGGGAGATGCTGTTTCAAATAAAAAGTCTGATTTATGAATCGGAAATAAAAAATATAAAGCCCCGGGAATCGAAATCTATCGAAGAATTGTTTACGCAAAACATAATGGATTTGAAAAACGGAAATTCAGGAGATAGGATTATTCCTAGTGGCTTTAAAGATTTGGATAAGGTGATCGGGGGCTTTTCGTATGGTGAATTTTGTATTATTGCAAGCAGGCCCGGTGTGGGTAAAACGGTACTTATTGTAAATCTGGTGTTAAACATTTCAAGGGAAGTGCCGGTACTATATTTCACGTTCGACCTTTCGGAGTCCTTACTAACCAGTCGTTTCATTTCTACTCTCGCAGGTATATCTATGAAAAAAATCGTTCAACAAAATCTTCTAGATTATGAGATAGAGCGGCTAGAATCCATGGAAGATGAAGTGAATAAACGGCAAATTTTCATAAACGATAGCTGCAATAATTCAATCTCTGTTTTTAAAGAACATTGCCTCAAACATATTCGGGAAAATGGCGTGAAAGTGATAATTGTAGATTATATCCAAATGATGGGATCGAACCGAAACCGCTATAACCGCGAACTGGAAATAAACTACATTACCCGCGAATTGAAGAATATTGCCAAAGATAACGACGTTTGTATAATTGCTACAAGCCAATTAAGCCGCAACTCTGAACGCAGGGAAGGAAATCGTCCACAGTTGAGCGATTTGAGTGATAGCGGCGCCATTGAACAAAATGCCGATAAAGTTATAATGATATACCGACCTGAATATTACGGACTGACTTCTGACGATAATGGGAATAGTACCAAGGAGGTCATAGAATTATTAATTAAAAAAAACAGAAACGGGCCATTAGATGATATAAAACTCAAACGCGATCCTGAGTTTACCACGCTGATGGATTTTGATAAGTACGATGAGAATTTCACCTTTTCAACATACCGGTTAAATGAAATAGATAAGCCCCCTTTTTAATAAAAGATAGTGAGCCGTTGCCTAAAAATTATGAGTCAAACATTTAAGGACTTTGGGTTGTGTACCTGCAACCCGTGCAGAAGTGGGAGTATTAGATTATCGCTATTAATGCGATGCTCACTGCGTTCCGCTTCGCATTAATAGCGATTCAATTCAAAGATAATTTGCAACGGCTCTTTTTTAAAAACTATAATCAATGGACAATAGAATAACATTTGCGCGAAGCGAAAAGAACAGCATTTGGAAATTTCACTTTGGAATTATGCATCCGCTTAGTCCATCCTTACAAACCCTGAAAAAGCACGAATTAAATGCTCTGCTATTGCTCACCATTGAAACCCCCCTTGAACTCTGTAAATTTTTACGAACTTCTTTTATAACCTTAGAAGAAATTATTAACTACTCGGTTTACAAGCACTACACCATTGAAAAGAAAAAAGGAGGAAGCCGGGAAATATTTGCACCATGCAATCAATTAAAATGGTATCAGAAAACCCTGAACTATTTTTTGCAAGCTTATTATTTATGGATCAAACCGGAAGAAGTTCATGGCTTTGTTATTAATCCCAATTATTTAGGAACCCAATGCAATATCGTTGAAAATGCCAGGGTGCATACCAACAAAAAGTTTGTGTTGAATATTGACCTGAAAGATTTCTTCCCGAATATTTCAGCCAAGAGGGTTAAAGATATTTTTATGTCCCCTCTATTCGATTTCAACGAACATATTGCGACCGCTTTAACGCTTCTTACAACCTTCAAGGGCAAACTTCCTATTGGCGCTCCATCTTCTCCGGTTATTTCAAATTTTATTTGCTACCAGCTCGACATGGATTTAAAGGAGTTTAGCATCAGTAATTCTCTATCCTATACCCGCTATGCGGATGATTTAACCTTTTCTGCTGATTTTATAATTTCAACGGATACAGTTTTGGATATTATAAACCTGATAAAGAAAAATGATTTTCGATTTAATGAAAAAAAACTGCGCTTGAAAACTTCCGACCTGAAACAAACAGTCACAGGACTGATTGTAAACAAAAAAGTGAATGTGGACCGAAAATTTATACGAAAAATAAGGGCGATGCTTCATGACATGAAAAGAAATGGGTTAAGTGCGGCAACTAAGAGACACTTTAAGTTTAGCCGTGAATGTGACCCTCAGTTAGAAGACCTGTACCTGTCGCGATTGATAGGATACCTAAATTTTGTAGGCCAGGTGAGGGGAAAAACCGACCCGCTGTATTTAAAACTTAAATCACAGCTCATAGAGCCTGTAAAAGTTGCCTCCTCATGGCCTATTCCTTAACAAATTTCCCAATCACAAATCCTTCATTGCCCATTATTTCAAGAAAATAAATTCCTTTGGAAATTGTAGAAATGTCGAGCAAAGTTTCTTTTTCCTGTAATTTGCCTTCCATTATTATTT
>CAYHCM010000074.1:0-17490 GCA_964355045.1 uncultured Chitinophaga sp.
TATATAAAATTAACCTTATTTATCAACCTATTTAGATGTGGGAAACTTTAGTTAAATATTTGATAAAACTTATTAATAACCATGAAAAACATAACCAAATTAAATTACCTTTTATTTTTTTTAATTATAGGTTCTTCGTGCACCTATATTTATTACCCAACTTATCCGGTAGTGCCCGATGCCGAAGATGAAGCTTTTGGCCTGCAAGGAACTATTGGTTTTACCAAAGCTCAAATTTCGGCTTGGTATGCCATGGATAGTAGCTTGTATTTTACAGGTACCTTAGCCGGGGCTTTAAGCCTTACCGGAGACGGCGATAGTTCGACAACCAGAAAATTCGGTTCTAAAACATTTACCGTTGGAGCGGGATATAAATTTCCACTTTCCAAAGACGCAGAATTTAATTTACAGGGAGGGGCAGGCTTGTCGCAAGGTTTTTTCAGAACAGGAGTATTTCCTTCTAAAATAATCACGCCAATACCTGTATTTGGACATGAAGTTAAGACTAATAGTATAAGACTTTACCTACAACCTAGTTTTAAAATTGACAGAGGCAACGGCGGATTTTATATTATTCCCAGAATTACGTATGAAAATTTCACAAAAGTTAGTTCTATTACTGGAAACCTAGAATTTAAACCTAGTGGGTTTTTAATTTCTGAACTTTTCTTGCTTGGAAGATTTAATACAAAAGCCGTAAATATTGATTTGTATTTAGGCATTGCAGGAAATTTAACACAAGTTGCATCTTCCGACATTGAGGACACTATGATTGCCCAGCCAATCGCTTTAGGCTTTGGATTGAGCAAAACGTTTGGGCAATAAAAGGTGCGATATTCTTAGTTTTAAGTTCTGGGATAACATTTATCATTCCTCCAAATATTCCCATATCTCAGGCTCCTTGGTACTGATTCTGATTTTAACCTGCATAGTGTTGTCGGTATAAATTCGGGTTTCGGGTGATGAATACCTTACCATTCGATAAATTTTGCTGTTATACGAATAAATTAATAAATCCCGATCTATTTCAGCGAATATTTCTTTTCCAAAATAATGAAGATGCCACACTTTTTTAATTTTTATAAGGCCAAACAAAAGTATTAGTCCTCCGAAAAAAATTTTGAGAAACATGCGGTAGGAAACTTTGTCGTACTGAATTTTTGTTATTTCATCATTTTCAGTCAACGATTTATGCCAATAATATTTATAGAGTTCATTCCATAAAACCAGAGAGGTAATAAAAAAAATAATTCCGCCAAAAGCAATTTTGTAATCTCCCTTATACCAATCGCTCAATATAAATGAAATGCCTGTTAGAAGTAAAAAACCAATTAATATAAATCGCCAGTTTATGGGAAACCACTTCAGCGAATTTTCGTAATCTGTTATATTTTCAACCTCCTGAACGGCATCCTGTTCCTGCCGCATTTTGGCATACCATTTTTTCCGTATATCCCGTTCCGTTTCCTGATTGGGTTGGTTAAATATTTCAAAATCCAATCCCAGTTTCAGGCGGTGGTCATACGTTTGTTTTAATTCAGGGTTGCCTATGGTTTCATAAGCTTTTACCAATATTTTAAAGGTTTCGGCGGCCTGTGGATCCGGATTTCGGTCAGGGTGAAATTTTAAAGCCAATTGACGAAATGCCTTTTTTACTATAGTTATTTCTGAATAGTCAGGGATATTTAATTGATTATAATAATTTGAACCTGACATTTATGAATTACGAATTACGAATTTTGAATTACGAATTAACAACAACCTGTACCTCAACCTTTAAACTTTAACCTTTTTTATCCTTTATCCTTTAACCTTTTTACCTTTACCTTAACCTCTACCTAAAACTCAACCTTCCCTTCTAATCCAATTCTTTTCCCGATTGGTGGCATCAAAAATATCCAAATTTAAATTATTGGCAAACAGGTGCGCAACCTTAAACGCTTTTTCTAAATTATCGGTTTTATAAACCGAAAGCCGTTGGTTTCTGCAATGAATTAAATTAACAAAAATCACCCCAAGACTTAACTTTGTTGTTTGTGATTTAGCCCATATCTGCTGTGTTTCAACGGCTGAAAAAACTGAAATGTATTCACATATGGGAATACTTTTCCAAGTTCCCCATTTCCATTTAAACAAACCAAAATATTCTTTGTATTTGCCTGATGAAAAACTAACAGTTGTTCCTTTTTTTGCAAAAACAAACACAATGCCAATGGGTATTAAAAGTACTGAATACAAACTAAGAGATAGCAATTCGTATAAACCGCCTAAAATCATAACAATTCCAAAACCCATAAATGGGATAGGAAAATAACTTCCAAATGGATGGCTGAAATCAGATTTTTCGTCGTGGAATGGGGAGTCGAGTGTTTCGGGAGGCATAGGTTTAGGTTGAGATTAAGGCTGCGGTTAAGCTTAAGGCTGAGGTTTAGGTTGAGGGTTCGTCGGAGTTTAATACTTCTATAATCGTAACAGGATCGGATGGTTCAAACCATTTTACGGGTTTTAAAATAAAGTTGGCAACAACACCCGGGTTTATGATAAGTTTGGCTAAATCAGATGTTTTTTTATCCAAATTTTCGATATAATTTTTATGCCCGGTTTCAGGTAAGTCGGCCAAATCAAGGGCTACTTTCCAGGCTTCATCCCGCGCTATGCAAATACTGAAATTAGCTATGTCATCGTCGTAATTTTTTCCTATTTCATCAATAAATCGTATAGGCCAGCTTATGCGATGTAACTTATCTTTCATCTTATTCATTAGCGAAGCAATAATATCATTTATCATTTCAAAATCGGGTTTTAATAAAATAATAGTATTACCCGGACTTGTTTGGGCGGCTGCTATTCCGAGGTCAAGGTTGATGTGGGCATTAATTCCACAAATTAAATGTTGGAGCACGCTGATGTTATTTTGTTGGGTTGCCTCAAATGCTAAAGCCCATGATTCAGTTGGTTTTTCTCCTTTTTGCCATTTTGTAAAAGCCTGTAAATAGCGTTTCGCAAAATTGATGCAAAGCTGTTCCATTCTATCAGCATCTTGGAATTTTTTTTGAGAACTGAAGTTCTTTAATGCTTTCGTCATTTTTAAATAAAGGCAAGCAAAATATCCAAAGCGCGCTTTTTCTTTGATAGCCTTGGCTACAATGGCAGTTTGAAATTCAATGACATCATCAATCGTTTTTATCATAAGGCTCAAAACTATAATAAATAATTTCAGAATTCAGTAATTGGCGAAAGAATTTTTCCTTTCCAATACATAGGTTTATCAGGTTCAAGGGTATTTAAAAAATTAAAATCAAATTCGGCTTTTAAAATTCCTTTAGCCAGCATGCCGCTATCAATACGTATAAAACCCGAACTGCATTTAAATATTTTGCTTCCGGTTTTTTGCAAAATACTGGTTAAATAAATGGTAGGGATACATTTATCGCCGTTTATAGAAAGCCGCAAACTGCTATGTGTAGCCACATTATTCATTGTATAACAATTGATAAAACCACTTGCATTTATAAAACAATTAATAAAATTGGTGCCTGCAAATTCATAGATCCATGCCTCGCATTGCAGGGTGTGGTAATAATGGGTAGTATCTAATAATTTGAAATAGGCTTTGAGTGAATCTTTATAAATATTTCCTGCCTCATCCTTCATTCGTTCAATGGCCGGAGGACATATTCCATCACATCTCACTTCGCCATTATTATTTTTGTAAATGCCTTCTGTATAACTCCAATCTTTTACAAACCCAAAATCACCCGGCAAACTATCAGTATATTGAACCGTTATTTCAGCAATTGGTTTTTCGATTTTTTTCTTGGTTTGTGAAAAGGAGTTGGATGAAATCAGGATGAAAACAAAAAGGGAAACACAGAGACACGGAGTAAATAGAGAATCAGAGAGGCTAATCCGTGTCTCTTTGTGTTCTCCGTGTCTCTCCCGAAAAAACGGGGCAAGCTGTGTTTTTCTTTTTTTTCTCGTTATTTCCCTCATTCCTCCACCATTTCAGCCTTAACAATTACAGGAACTCTTCCCATAGGGCCATCCGGATATTGAGGTTGATTTCTATAAATATATTTAAGATTAAACCACTTTCCTTTCAGGTCAGGGTTGCTTGTCCAGCCTTGGTTTTGCTCATTTTGTTTATCTGCATTCAATTCCATGGCAAATTCAAAATCCTTTTCTTCACAGCCTGCAAAATCCAAAACATTTCCTTCCGCATCTTCAAATGTAAAGTGCGAAGCATCTCCCAATTCAAAACCCATAAATTTAGCTTTTACTATGATTATCGAATCATGTTTCGAGGCATCAATCGGAGCAGTAATAACTGAATCCCTGTCATATTCCCCTTCACCTGAAGGATCGGTCATACAGCCATATTGGAATAATATTCCAAGTAAAAATAAAATTACAAATCTGTTTTTTTTCATATTGAATAAAATTTTGAAGGAATTGCGAATTTATAGTATTTGATTGTTTGGTAAATGGAAATATTTTTTTCATACCAAAACCTCCAAGGTTTTTTTTAAACCTTGGAGGTTTAACCAAAATGATGTTTGTTTGAACCTATGATTGAACAACCCGAAAACTTACCAATAAATCAGGAAGACATTTTACCCCAAATACCAACAGAAATTCAGGAAATAGGTAATACTGTAGATGGTATAAAGCATGAAATAGGAAAATTTATTATTGGCCAAAGTGAACAAATAGATTATCTCATAGCAGGATTATTGGTCAAAGGCCATATTTTATTGGAAGGTGTTCCGGGTATTGCCAAAACGTATTTGGCCAAATTATTTTCTCAAACCATTGATTCGGGGTTTTCACGCATACAATTTACCCCTGACCTTATGCCAAGCGACATCATAGGCACCAGTATTTTTAATGTAAAATCATCTGAATTCAGTTTTAAAAAAGGCCCCATTTTTTCAAATATTATTTTAATTGACGAAATAAATCGGGCTCCTGCCAAAACTCAAGCTGCCCTTTTTGAGGTGATGCAGGAACACCAAATAACGGTGGATGGCACCACCTACAAAATGGATGAACCCTTTATGGTGCTTGGCACGCAAAACCCGATAGAGCAGGAGGGAACCTATAAATTACCTGAAGCCCAGTTAGACAGATTTCTATTTCGTATAAAAATGAATTATCCTACTTTGGAGGAAGAAATTATGATTTTGGAACGATTTAAAAATGATTTTGAACAAACCATTATTACCAATGTAAAGCCGGTAATGAACGGACAGAAATTAATGAAATATCGCAAGGTTATTGAAAAGAGTATTATTAAGGATGAATTGTTAACCTATATTGCCAAAATTGTAAGCGAAACCCGCTCAAATGCCGACCTCTATCTGGGCGCTTCAACACGTGCCTCCCTTGGGATTTTAAAAACTGCCAAAACCCTTGCCGCCATGAACAGCCGCAATTTTGTAATACCCGAAGATATTCAAAAAGCAAGCTACCCTGTTCTTAATCACCGGATAATTTTAACTCCGGAAAGAGAAATGGAAGGCATGCAACCTGAGGATGTGATAAAGGAAATGCTTTCGCGAATTGAAGTGCCCCGGTAAACCACTGATTTGAATGATTAGAGCTGGTAAATTCTTTATTTGAAATCAGCAATTTTTCAAAGAATAAATTTGTAAATTTTTGATGTACACAATAAATAGATATTAGAAAATAAAATTATGGGGACGGATTAAATTCCATCCCTACAATTTCGGCCGTTCCTACGGAACTTTGATTACAATTTTCTACAAGTTCCGTAGGAACGGCCGAAATTGTTGCAACGGATTTCAATCCGTTGCTATAGTAAATTTAACCCTAAAAATCAATCAATTAATATGATTTATATAGAAGGTCAATAATAGATAGTCAAATATACAAAATAACGAAATCCAAAATAAATGCTCCGCATCCTAAAACATATTTTTCCTTCCTCATTCCTATGGCATGGCTTTGCCGCGGCTATTTTTATATTTATTTTTTCGTATAAATTTCCTTTTTTGCTTCCTCTTGGTCAGGTTGCAATCGTGGTTTGTTTGTTATGGTTTGTTATAAGCGGTGTATTGCTTTTTTATAATAAAAATCTTTTACAAGCTACCCGCACAATGCCCGAATTACTGAGTATGGGCGATGAAAACACAATTAAGATTACCTTACAAAATAATTATCCATTTGCTCTAAGTATTTCTATAATTGATGAATTACCTTTTCAATTTCAAAACCGAAATTTTATAATTAAAACCAATTTGACTTCGGGTGAAACCAAAGTTATTAATTATCTTATAACCCCTACTTCACGTGGCGAATATTCCTTTGGCAATATTAATATTTACGTTGCTTTCAGGTTTTCATTTGCCATCAGGCGTTTTGAAATTTTAAGTTCGCAAATGGTAAAAGTTTACCCGTCAATTATCCAAATGAAATTATTTCAGTTAAAAGTTTTGACACGCATAAGCCGACTGGAGGGGGCGAAAAAATTGAGAAGATTGGGCCAGAGTTATGAATTTGAACAAATTAAAAATTATGTGGAAGGCGATGATTTCCGTCATATAAACTGGAAAGCTACCAGCCGTGCGGCCGGAGCTTTAAAAATTAATCAGTTTGAAGATGAAAAATCGCAGGCGGTTTATTCTATTTTGGATAAAAGCCGAAACATGAAAATGCCGTTCAATGGCTTGAGTTTGTTGGATTATGCCATTAATACCAGCCTGGTAATTTCAAATACTGCTTTGTTAAAAAGCGATAAAGCCGGCCTGTTATCCTTTGCCGAAAAAATAGAAACCGGCATAAAAGCAGAAAATAAACCGGGACAAGTAGGTAAAATTTTGAATTCATTGTATAATGAAAAGCAAGGCCAATATGAGGCCAACTATGAACTACTCTATCATTACATAAACCAAAATATTAAACAAAGGAGTTTACTTTTTTTATATACCAATTTTGAAACCACCCATAATCTTTATCGGATTTTACCCATTTTACAACGGCTGAACAGAAGGCATGTGTTGGTTTTGGTCATGTTTCAAAATTCGGAAATTATAGAAATGCGAAAACATGAACCTACCACATTGGAAGGAATTTACAACGAAGTAATAGCCGAAAAATTTATTTTTCAAAAAACTTTGATAGCCAAAGAACTTAAAAACCATGGCATAAAAACTATACTTACCCGCCCTGAGGATTTGACTATTAATTCGGTAAATAAATATTTAGAGATAAAAAGTTTGGGGTTGATTTGAGATTTTGAGAATGGAAATTTTTCATAATTCAACACGAGCATAAATATTATTTCGTGCCTACGGCACTTTTTTATACTCTAAACATATTTCTACCGATATTTTGCCCGCCTAAGGCGGGCTTTTAAAATCCCATTAGGGATGAAATAAAATATTTGAATTATAAATGCGTTTAAAATATTCGTTTTTTCAAAACAAGTACTACAAAACCGTTTCATAAAAATCCAAAAGTCTCCGAACAACAGCCTTATTAGCATATTTATCTTTTATCAATTCATATCCCGCTTTTTTTACTTCTTCAAATTCATTTTGATTTTCGGATATTCTTTGAAAAATGGCTGCAAATTCCTCAGGCTTATCCGCGATCAGCAACTGTTTTCCATTTTCATAGTCTATGCCTTGTGCCCCAATTGTAGTAGAAATTACCAACTTGGATGCGGCCATAGCTTCCAATATTTTTAAACGAATGCCACTGCCTGAAAGCAAGGGAACTACGGTAATAGCTTTATCCCTGATAAATGAGGCTCCATCTTTTACTTCGCCAATCATTTCCACGTTTGCAACCGTCATTTGTTTCATAAAATCAGGCATATTTTTTCCGGCTATAAATAGTTTGAATCGCTTATCAATTTCCAAAATTAAAGGCCAAACTTCTTTTATAAACCATAATACAGCTTCACGATTTGGAGCCCATTCTAATGAGCCGAGATGAAAAATATGAAACGGGTTTTCATCATTTGGTGTAGGTTGCCAGTACGTAGTATCAATTCCCGACGGAGAAACATATACACGTTTATTATACCCTAATTGTTTAAAAAGTGTTGCATCGTTTTCGGTTACGGGTACTAAAGCATCAAACATATTAAGGTTATTTTTCTCAAACTGTTTGAGCCGATTTGCCAATAAATTGAGATACCATTTTTTTAAAGGATTTGATTCATTCTCAGCTAATCGTTCCCAAATTTGATATTCTACATTATGCTGTCGCAGTATTATCGGGGCTTTGCTATTTGCCCGCAACACGTTATAATACAGGGCCACAAAAGTGCCTTCGACTTGTATAATGTCATACTTCTCCGATTTTAAATGGGTTTCTAAAAATTCTTCAAATGTTTTGCTATAAAACCTAATGGCATTGTATGATTCATTGGTCAATAAATTAAAGAAAGCCGGTAAAATTTTAATATTTGTATCAATATCAAAAATGTAAAACTTACAGAATTTGATTAATTCCTCAATAGCCTTATTCTTATCAAAGATGTGCTTTATACCATTCAATGAAGCCAATGTAACGTTATTGCCTGCCTCAGAAAATCCCCGTGTGTAATTGTATATTCCAATGGTTCCGCCTTCATTTAAAGGATAAGGAACCCGGTGGGATACTTGTAATATTTTCATTAATTTTTTGTAGTCAAATTGTTCGTTTTTTTTAAAAAAATATTTTAAAATTCCTTCCCTACCGTCAAATACGTAAATTTTCCTATACTTCCTCTTTCACCATAGCCAACCGAATAATCAAACCCAACCTCATAGCCAAACAGTATTGAATTAGCTCCGGCTCCCAAACTCCAAACTATTGGATTTTTGGCTACATAATTTATTATTGTCATACTTCCGGTTTCAATTATTTCTTTGTTATCGGGGTTTTCTATCGAAAAAGGATTGCGGCCAAACCATGCGGTTCCGGCATTTACAAATGAACGAAGGGTTAGAAATTTAAAAAAAATCTGATTAAAATTTTGCTGAGATAATACCGGATTTACGGGCATGGATAAAATTATTTTTGCAATACCCGCCGAGCTTCCTGCTTTATAATTATAAGGCAGCCCTGCAAAATCATTCATGCTTGAATACATTTCTATTTTATCGGTATAATAAACGGCAGCCCTTGCAATTACAGGCCTTAGCCAATTGGATACCCCGCCCAAAAGCCAAACGGTTTTTTGTTTACCCACAGAACTTTGAATGGAAAAACGGGTGCTTAAATGAAATACTCTAAAAAATGATTGATCGTGTCTGGCATTGAAAAAGAGATTGGTCATAACACCTGATTTATTGAATGGTTTAAAAATATTAAAGCTAAATAAGGTGGTGAGTTTTTGAGAATAATTAAGGCGTGTGATGTTTAAAATATTGTAATCAATAGTGCTTTGTAAAAATGGTTGTTGAAGTTTTGTGGTACTCAATTGTAAATTTTCAACGCTTACGGATAATGGCCATAATTCATCTTCCCTATAACCGGCCTGCAATACGGATGTTAAACGCGGGTGCAATTTTACGTTTAAAAAAAATTTAATTTCTTTAGTCGTATAGCGGCTTTCCTGATTATAAGGCTCGGGCTGGAAAATGGAATTATACATTAAAATTCCATAGGAAAATTTTTCAACAGAAGCACGTATCATAAAATCCATATCGGTACCTTTTCCGCTCAGGGGCTGCCTTATATTGGCAGCTATTGAATATTTTTTATAAATATCGGTAATTCTGCAGCCGGCAATTATGTTCGGGCCGTTGTTTATTCCCTGATTTATCGGAAAAAAATTAGCAAACAATGGCGAGTTGAATTGGGAATTGGAAAACCCAAAACGTATAGAACTCGGTTTGAATTCATATTGAGGAGCCGCCAGTTCTTTGATTTTTAATTGTGTTTTATATTCTTTTATAGTTTGGGGTTCAGGGCTTATCAGTTTATTTATTTTATATTCAAATCCTGTAATAAATTTATAGGTAGAACCGGTATTAATGGTATCCCCTATTTTTAGCGTATCGCCAATGAGTTTAACTATGGTATCAGTTGCGGCGGGTAATACCTTGTCGAACGATGCCTCTGATATTACCAAATAATTTTTTTTGCCATATCGCAGTCCTTCCATCACTTTTTTTGTGACGTTGTTAAAATCGTAATTAAAAATGGAGCGGGTATAATTTGTAACCTGAAATGTTTGGCTGCTGTCATCAGTATTTACTACCCTACCCACATTTTTATCAGGGGCAGTTTGTATATAGGATAAATAATTTTCCTTATAACTGTTCAGCCTTAAGATGGGGTTAAAAGAACTATAAATCAGGGTTTCAGTATTATTTTTTTGTATTGAAAACCTTTTGTTACTAAATATGGTGAGATACAAACTCCCGTTTTTATCAAATGCAAAATCAGTTTCTTCCAGCAAATTATTTGTCATATTTACCAATTGAGGAGTTTCATTAATAACCAACTGAAAAACATCCATTCTATATTTCTTTTGAGCCAATATGGCTAAGCCTGAAACCGGGTGTTCCTTTATTGCGAGTATGTAATTAAAATCCAAATTTACAGTTCTCTCAATTTTGCTGTTTTCAATTAATATCAAACTGCTTTTTGATCCATTGCTTTTTGTTAAATAATAAATGTCATCACTTTTTACAAACGACCAAATGTTCTTTTTATTTACCGAAAGCATTCTGATTACCTTGAGTGTTTTTCGGGAACCAATATCATAATTCCATATTTCTACTCCATCCAGAGTTCTTATCAATAAATCTAACTGATTTCCGTCTTTAGTAAATTTAATCTCAATAATATCGGCTGTTTGAAGTTTAGCCGCAATAGGTTCGGGGTCGTTGGGCAGCCTTTTGTTATTTTCTTTCAGGTATTTTAAACGCTCCATCTTAAACCAATCAGCTATTACCCAATTAACGCTTTTACCCAATACATAAAGAAAAGCATAGTCAGTTTTGCCTGACAGCTTGGTGTAAAATAAGAGTTGTCGTAATTTATTTATCCCAAACGAATCGTTAATATGAATAAACACGGCATGCCCAAACTCGGCAAGTTCATTTTTATCGGTCAAATTCAAATTCAATTGCAATTTGCCTTCATAATAATCGGCCATCCAACTGGTATTTGGCTCATTGCCGCCGGCCACATATTTAGCCAAACCCGAAACATACCAGTTTGGAACATTTATTTCCCGATTATTTTTTAATCGTTCCTTGATGGTATTACCATACAACATACCATTTATCAAAATTTCAGCTAATCGTTCTTTTAGGTTTATCACCACGCTTTTGGTATTGCCGCAGTAATACAAATAAATGGATGAGTTATCCAAAAAAATGTTCCCGTTGCGTTGCGACATTGTGTATTCATCGCTGATTGGTTTTTCTGATAAAAAAATATCAATTTGTTCAACAAGCCTTGTTCCTAAAAAATTTTCCATGGTTTCAAGGCCACTTTCAGCTTCACTAATTATTTGCTTTGCCAGTGTTTGTCCTCCTTCGGTGTAATACAATTTGAAATTGAATGATTTGAGGATCATTTGTTTTTTATCGCTAGCTTCAACAGTAAAACTGAAAAGCAAAAGAAAAAACAGAGGTAATATGATTATCCTTTTTATGATTTAACAAAATTACTAAAATAATCATTCAAAAGCTTTGATGTACTTTTGCAGTATGATGGCAAAACAAGTACATCCTGCAATAGAACTCGAAAACAAATATGGCGCTCATAATTATCATCCCATTCCGGTGGTTTTGGAACGTGGCCATGGAATATATGTATGGGATACAGACGGACAAAAATATTTTGATTTTCTATCGGCATATAGTGCCTTAAACATGGGCCATTGCCATCCAAAAATAATTAATACCCTTACCGACCAGGCCCGAAAACTGACTTTAACTTCACGGGCATTCCACAATAATATACTTGGCGAATACGAAAAATACATCACCACTTATTTTGGGTATGATAAGGTTTTGCCCATGAATACAGGTGTTGAAGGTGGCGAAACCGCCCTTAAACTTTGCCGCAAATGGGCTTATGAAGTAAAAGGTATTCCTGCAAATAAAGCCAAAATACTTTTTGTAGAAGGTAATTTTTGGGGACGGACTTTGGCAGCCGTTTCTTCATCCAAAGACCCAAGTAGTTTTACAAACTACGGCCCTTTTATGCCGGGGTTTGAAGTAATTCCCTATAATAATATTGCGGCTTTATCCAAAGCTTTGGAAGACCCGAATGTGGCTGGATTTATGATAGAACCAATACAGGGAGAGGCAGGAGTTGTAATACCGGATGAAGGTTACCTGAAAAAAGCGTATGATTTATGCAAAGCTAAAAATGTATTATTTATTGCTGATGAAATTCAAACAGGTTTAGGCCGTTGTGGAAAATTATTGGCCTGCGATTATGAAAATGTAAAACCCGATATTTTAATTTTGGGAAAAGCTTTAGGCGGTGGGGTAATCCCTGTCTCAGCAGTTCTTTGCCGCGATGAAATAATGCTTACCATCAAACCGGGGCAACATGGTTCTACCTTTGGCGGAAACCCATTAGCTTGCAAAGTAGCCATAGCTGCTTTGGAAGTAATTAAAGACGAAAACCTCATTGAAAATTCATTCAGCATGGGTGAAATATTCCGCCAAAGATTACAAAAAATAAATTCCCCCATTATTGAAACCATCCGTGGCAAAGGGTTATTTAATGCCATCGTCATAAAACCTTTTGGTGAAAATAAAACAGCTTGGGATGTTTGCCTTGCCTTGAAAGACAATGGCCTGCTTGCCAAACAAACCCACGACCATATTATCCGCTTTGCCCCGCCATTAATCATCATTGAAGCTGAAATACATGAGGCTGCCGATATTATTGAAAGAACGATTTTGGAGTGTGGGTAATAAAAATTAAAGTATATTTGATACCTGTAATTTTGGAATATGAAATTTAATATCATTATTGAAAAAGGCGAAGATGGTTGGCTTGTAGGGCAGTTGGAAGAAATTCCAGCGGTTATGACCCAGGGTAAAACACTACCTGAATTGCGCGAAAATATTTTAGATGCCTTGAACCTGTATTTGGAAGTTCAAAGAGAAGAAACCATTAAGAATTTTACCGGAAAAGATTTTGAAATAGAGGAATTGGTATTTGTTGGATGAAAAGAAACGATTTGATAAAGCATTTGCAATTGCATGGATGTATGCTTTTGCGTGAGGATTCAAATCATAGTATTTATTTCAACAAATTAAATAATAAGCAATCTGCAGTTGGCCGCCATAAAGAATTGGATAACTTGCTTTGTAGAAAGATTTGTAAGCAATTAGGAATACAGGATTTACATTAGAATAAAGTGATGCTTCCTTTAGGGTTTAACCAAAAAACGAAAATAGAGTATAGAAGATGTTATTTTATTGAAAGGACGATTTTAGGGTGTGGGCAGATTGGTTTTTAAATATTAAATTCTTTATCTTTGAACTATGAAAAATATTAAAGATATAATTAATATTGACAAAGAAATTCTCGGAGGACAGCCTGTTTTTACTGGTACCCGAGTTCCAATTGAATCCTTATTTATGCATTTGGAAGAAAGCATTTCCTTAGAGGAATTTTTAGAAGATTTTCCAACCGTTACCAAAGAACAAAGTATAGCACTTTTGGAATTAGCCGGAGAAATTATGACTTCAAAAAATCTGGAACAAATTTATGAAGTTGCTTCTTGACGAGAATTTACCTAAAAAACTAAAACTACATTTTTCAGAACACGAAATCTATACTGTTCGTGATAAAGGATGGAATGGGAAGAAAAATGGAGAATTAATACGTTTAATTACATCTGAAAATTTTGATTTATTGTTAACCTTTGACAAAAACTTACAGCATCAGCAAAGTTTTAAAAAGTATTCCATCTCGGTTTTTGTTTTAAACGCAAGGAGCAATTCATATCAAACTTTAAGGAAATTAGTACCAAAAATAAAATATGCACTAAACTTACCATTAAAAATAGGTGTGACGGAAATAACGATTGAAGGTATATGAGTCAATAAAAAGTAATATTAACCCAGCGATTTGGGGTGTGATAGAAAAAAAATTCAATTTATTTATTTGCTGCTAAATAAAGGTCTACGTTTGTTCTTATGAAAAACAAACTGACCATTGTATTAGTGCTATTAAGTTTTGGGTTTTCGTTTTCGCAAACCGCAAAAGATAAATTAAAACCTACCATTGGAATCTTATTTAATTTCTCAACACCCAAGCAACCGAAAGTCGAATTTACCTCTGTAATTCGGGCTACTTATCCGGTTTATAAAAGATGTCGCTTGGTGCCGAATTAAATAATATTCAAAAATTTGACAAATATGGAAGCTCAGATTATGCAGGAGCCATCGTATTTACCAGAATAAACCCATATTTGGGTTTTATAGCAGAATTAGGTTATTCATATAATAAAAGAATCTCCTCAACGAGATATAAAATTCCGGCTACCAAAGGTTTATTTGCAGCCATTGGTTATCAGGTAAAACTAAGCAAACGGATACAAATTGAATTTCAATACAGGGCATTACCGCTCAAATATTTGGAAACTGATGTAATCAATTCACATATTTATCTGCTTGGGGTAAATTATTCTTTTAAATAAATATTCCCGGATGGTTTAAATCGAGCAGGTGTTATTTTAGAACGATTTCTGAAAAATCAAATTAATAAAAATATCACATCTCAAAATCCTTGCAAACTAATCACCTTCATCCAACCATCCATCATTGCAAAATTGCAACTAATCCAAAAAATTGTAAATTTGTAAGGCAATTAAACAAAAATGAAACAATTATTGAATTTAAGCGAGATTAAAAAACTTTACCCGGATGAGTGGGTTTTGGTTGGCAATCCTATTATGGACGATAGAAGAATTAATGTACTATCGGGCATTCCAATTTATCACAGCAAGGATAAAAAAGAAGTTTGCTATATTGGTCGAGACAAGACTTCAACTTTTGATAAAATCACCTTAATTTTTACAGGAACCTTCAAACCAAGAAGGGTGATTACAGGTATTTTTAGCCGTATAAAATAATGGTATTCGAATTTGACCGTGAACCCGAAAATGGACCAATCATTGTATCCATTGAAATTGACGAGAAGTATGAGTTAAAAATGGTTTTAGATACAGGTGCCTCCAACACTACTATTGACAGCAATGCCTTGTATTTATTAGGTTACAACCTCAAAGATAATTTATGTAAAGTTGAAATTGAAACGGCAAATGGAGTGATAGAAACTGAAGTTTTCGAAATTGGGAGCTTTGCTTCACTCGGACAAACAAAAGTTAACTTTCAAATTCAGGTTTACGATTTTCTGGCTCATGGTATTTTTTCAGATTATAATGGACTTCTTGGACTTGACTTTTTAGAAGAAACCAGATTTTGCATCGATACCAGATTTTGCATCGATACCAGATTAAACACCATAACTATTACCTAAACTGAATAATTACTGATTTCCAAATCTCCAAATCCCCCCCTCACAAACTAATCACCTTCAGCGAATCATGCATAACCTTAAATTCCAATTCCTTTTCCATCCACTCCGGTTCTCCATCCAAATGAACGGGACCATCACATTGACGGGTAATTTTTAGGATTTTAAACGGAATATCTTTATAATATTTACTCTCAGCTATTTCGCCGGTCAAAAAACGCCTGATTAAGCCGGGAAGAGCCATCAGCGGAGGTTTGGTTAAAAGGCAACATCTCAATTGACCATCGTTTAATACCGCATCGGGAGCTATATAAAATTCATTTCCCCATTGCGAACCGTTGGCTATGCTTATTAAAAAAACTGTTTCTTTACTTTTTTTCCCATCAATTTCCAATTCAAAGGTTTCTTCCCGATAAGTACGGCCTTCAATTAACGAAACCTTGGCATAATTTACCATTCCGCGGGCTTGTTCCTGAGCAAACTTATGGCTGACATGGGCATCAAAACCAATACCGGCTACATTTATAAAAAAATTACCATTACAACTTCCGGTGTCTATCGTTTTTATATGGCCTTCTAATAATATTTGCAGATGGTCTTCAATATGGCCTTTGATTCCAAGGTGCCTCGCAAAACCATTGCCCGAACCAAACGGAATTATCCCTAAGATTAAATCAGTATTTACAATTTCTTTGGCCACCTGATTAATCGTTCCATCTCCTCCAACCGCCACAAGGGTATTAAATCCCAACCTGATACCTTCTTTTACAAGGTCGGCAACTTTTATCTCTTTTTCCCACCAGCCAATGCCATATTCCAACTGGTTTTCATTCATTATTTCGGTAATGGTTTCTACCGCCACTTTTTTGGAACGGCCACCTGAAATTGGATTAATAATAAAATAATATCGCCTGTTATCTGGCATGGCTATTGGCTGAAAACGTATTGAATAATATTGGCTCCCATTTTTAAAGCTTGCTGGCGTTTATCTTCACTATCGCCGTGTATGCCAAAATCTTCCCAGCCATTGCCAAGATCACATTCGTAGGTATAAAGGCAAACCAACCTGCCTTGATATAATAATCCAAAGGCCTGTGGTGGCTTGGCATCGTGTTCATGAATCTTTGGTAACCCGTTTGTAAATTCAAATTTTTGATGAAATATAGGATGATTAAAGGGAAGCTCCACAAAATCAAGTTCGGGAAATACTTTTTTCATTTGGGGTCGTACATGCGGGTTCAAACCATAGTTATCATCAATATGCAAAAATCCGCCACCCATCAGGTAATTTCTCATATTGTCGGCTTCATTGTCATTAAATAAAAATGTGCCATGCCCGGTCATAAAAATATAGGGATAATTAAAAATTTCCTTGCTTGCAGGTTCCACCGTTCCTTCCTGTGCATCAATGGTGGTTCCCAATTGCCGGTTGCAAAAAGAAATTAAATTGGGTAAAGCTGTTCGGGCAGCATACCAATCTCCACCACCAGCATATTTAAGTCGTGCTATACGCAAGGGGCCATCTTGTGCGCAGGCACTGTTAATCATTAAAAATACTAAACTATAAAATAAATATCTCACTTGTGTCTTTCCAATTATATTATCGTACTACAAAAATGCAATTATTTTAGCTTATTCGGCAAAAGTTTATTAATTAAATACGGAAGAATCAGCTTTGAAATTTTATCAATCCCAAATCTAAAAATTTAAGTAAGTTTGCAGCATTACAGCCCATGCTTACAGCCTTAAAAGTAGCAGAAGAATTAGACGGTGAACTGGTAGGTTATCCGGAACACCCGATTAATTCAGTTTGCAAAATAGATTTTGGTCAGAGTGATGCCTTGAGTTTTTTGGCCAATCCTAAATACGAATCGTTTTTGGAGACTACGGAAGCCGGCGTGGTTTTGGTAAAACCCGAGCAGGTATTGCCTTCACAATCTCAAATTACATTTATTAAAGTAAAGGATCCATACAATTCGTTTTGCATTATTCTTGGCAAATATTTTAATC
>CAYHCM010000075.1:0-2652 GCA_964355045.1 uncultured Chitinophaga sp.
AAAGCAGATATAGTAATATTTTCTACGAAGGTTTTTATTAGCTTTAGAAATATTTCAAGGAATTGTGCAATTTGTCATACCCAATAAATATCAAACGTAGAGCATTTATTTAATTGGCTTGTGGCTGACTCTAATAACAAACGCGAAACTTCGAACCATACGTTTCACGCATAAAAACTTTCCATATTTATAATTCAGCTATCATCTTGAATATCTCTTCTTCTGATTTCCCAAGTTTATTTTGAAGCCTGACTAACATAGCATTGTGTGTACTTTCAGATATCAATCTGGTTATAATAATTGAGATGCGGGATGGTTCTGATGCAATTCTTGGCTTGTAATCAGCCAAAATTATTTCTTTATCAGGCAGCAAGGCTAAATTTTGATTGGGTTGTATATTTAGCCTGTTCCAATTTCTTAGTGTACCAATTCTATTTTTCATTCCATTTAATTTTAAAGAACAAAGGTTAACTGGTTACCAACTTTTACTGTTACACAACATTTTTAAAATTTTATATCATTCACACCATATACAAGATGAATATTTTAAATAAATTAATTGCCAGCCAACTTTTGGTTTTACAAACTTGCGTTTCTTAGACTATTAAATTCGACTTTTAATTCTCTGCAAGCCTGCATACATACCTTTTCGAGTTGCAAAACCATTTCGGGTATTTTATCTTTAGATTCTCCGGTCGTTATATTTTCCTGAACCTGTTTTGCTAATGTTTCAAAATCTTTACTTATACCCATAATAGAAAAGGATGGAATTATTTTATGAACGGCAGCTTTTAATTTATCCCAATCGTTATCCATTAAGCTTTTTTTCATAGCTGCAATTAAAGGAGGCGTTTGGTCCAAATACAGCGAAATCATTTCTATCATTAATTTTGGATTTGATTTAGTACGTTGATTTAAATAGTCCAAATTAATGCATTTCAACTTTTCACTTTCAGCCTTCTTTATCTTTTTATTCCCAAATTTTTGAACTTGGGCCGATTTTTTAACCAGGCCTACTACTTTGCTGTACAATAATTTTTCATCAATGGGCTTTGCTATGTAATCATTCATGCCCACAGCTTTACATTTTGTCAAATCAACGGTGGTAACATCAGCCGTTAATGCAATGATGGGGATTTGAGAATGAAGCGTATTCCGAATATATTCTGTTGCTTCAAAACCACTCATTTCGGGCATTTGTAAGTCCATCAAAATAACATCATAGGTATTGTTTATAAGTTTTTCAATGGCAATTTTTCCATTGGCTGCCATCTCATGTTCAAATCCAAAATCGTCCAAAAGTGTTTTCATCAATAATTGATTAAGTTCAATATCTTCCACTACCAATACTTTAATCCTTCTTGAATTGGTTTTCATTTCAATTACTTCTGATTGTGATTCTGATATAGATTCCGTTTTAGTTTTTTGAAAAGTTAATATAAAACTAAATGTAGAGACTTCATCCAATTTGCTTTTTACTGCAATTTCTCCACCTTGTGATTCTACCAACTGTTTGGCAATAGCCAATCCTAATCCTGTTCCTCCGTATAAGCGTGAAGTGCCGCTGGATGCTTGTTGAAAGTTTTCGAAAATGCCGGCCAATTTGTTTTCCGATATACCAATTCCGGTATCGGCTAACACAAATTCAATAACTACATTTTCCGTGTTCTCCTGGAGCAAACGAATGCTTATTGTTATTTTTCCTTCTGAGGTAAATTTTACGGCATTGCTTACCAAATTTAAAATAATCTGATGCAGTCGCACAGGATCTCCAATTAATATTTCAGGAATTTTAGTGTCGTATTTTTTAACCAAGACTAAATTCTTTTCCTTGATTTTTGTTTCAAATAAATGAAGCATGGCCGAAATGGACGCTGCCAATTTAAAAGGCGTTTGTTCAAAGGTCATTTTTCCTGCATCCACTTTTGCCAGGTCTAGTATATCGTTAATGAGCACTATAAGTGCGTCACTACTCATTTTAATGGCGGTTAAATATTCTTTTTGTTTTGCGGTCAGCTCCGTTTTCAATACCACCTTTGTAAATCCGATAATTGCATTCATGGGGGTACGGATTTCGTGACTCATGTTCGACAAAAATTGTTGTTTAGATTTTACAGCATCTTCAGCTACAGCCTTTGCATTTTCTGCTTTTATTTTTGCTTCTTCGGCAATTTCGGTTGCCATCTCAGCAAAAACTATGGCCTCTGTTAATTCTGATGCAATTCTTTTTTGGTCAGTAACATCTCTGGCCACAATCACCACGCCGTGTATAGTTCCTACGGCATTTTTATATACCGATCCATTAAATAAAACATCGGTAAGTTTTCCGTTCTTATGGCGAATGGTAAGCGGAGAATCGGCAACGGAACCTTTTTCAAAAACTTCCTTATACACATCACTTGCCATTTGAGGTTCGGTAAAATAATTGAAGAAATCAGAACCTATCAATTTTTCACGGTTTATACCGGTAATGTTCACTGTGGCCTCATTTATATCTGTAATCTTTCCTTCAGTATTAATTGTAATCAGTGGGTCAAGGCTGGCTTCAATAAGGCTAAGAGCATATTTTTCTTTGAGATAATAACTTGAACGTACCGTAATATCTTCAATTGCAAGGAGTATTAATTTCTCACTTTTCGCTTTTTGAATGAG
>CAYHCM010000075.1:2752-17305 GCA_964355045.1 uncultured Chitinophaga sp.
TAATATCTTCAATTGCAAGGAGTATTAATTTCTCACTTTTCGCTTTTTGAATGAGTAGTCTTGCGTTCAACAACATAATTCTATCTCCAATTCCCGAAAATGTGTTGATCACCTCAAAATTTTCGAAACTGTTATTTTTGGCTATAACTTCATGCAATGCTGCCAGCAATTTCGTATTATTCCATTGCTTATTTCCCAAATCAAACAAGTATTCCCCCTCAGTTTCTTCTCTATTAATCTTAAAGGTTTCATAAAAAGATTTGTTAGCTGTTTTAATATGAAAGTCATCATATAGCACCAACAGCGGCTCATGAATGGTAGCGATGATGGCTTCTGAATATTCGTTCAATTCTGTAACAAGGTCATTCCTTAATTGTAATTCATGATTGGTAGAAATAAGTTCCTCGTTGGTAGCTTCAATTTCTTCTTTTGATGTTTCTAATTCTTCATTCAAGGTCTGGTATTCTTCATTGGATGAAACAATTTCTTCATTGGCCGCTTGCAACTCTTCAAATGTTGTTTCCTGCGATTCGATGACGGAATTAATTTCCGAACGTAAATCGTTCAATTCTTCGACCAAAGCTTTTATTTTTCGATCCTTAAGGGTCGAAAAGTTTTTCCCTGATTTTTCAGTATCAATCACTTTTTCTATTTGTTCCTGCAATGTAAAAACAATGAGTAACAATGGTTCATCCCATTCAATCTTAAGAGGACTCACATCAATAGACATCATTCGGAAATTCGATTCCAATTTGATTTCAATGCCCGACCTGATCACAGGTTTTTTTGTTTTTATTGAAGTATTAATAGCATTGCGGAGTTCAAAAGCAAACTCGGGACGTGTCATCTTTAAAATATTCAGACTGGCTTTGCCTGATGAATGGGCAAGAAATAGTGAGATGGGCCCCCTGAACTGAAGAATTTCCATTTCCTTATTTACCACCACACAAGCAGGCATGTGATCGGATAACAATTGCGAATCAATAGCATCAACTATGCCTGTAGGGTTAACGCTGATGTTTTTAGATGGAGGATCTAAATTTTTACTGCTCAGGTTCGGACGGGTAAAACGAGGGGTCAATTCAAATATCTTTGGTACGCCTGTATTTTTTTTACAGGTATATATCTTGATTTTACTATTGATTACTGTGTAATACTGCGAAGATGTTCCTATAGTTTCTGCTCTTCCAAGCATTAAATAGCCACCTTCGTTTAAAGCAAAATGCAATGTAGCCAAAACCTTTTTCTGTGCGATAGCATCAAAATAGATCAGAAGATTGCGGCAACTTACAAAATCTATTTGTGAAAACGGGGGGTCGTTTAGAATGTTATGGGGGGCAAATACACACATTTCCCGAAGTTCTTTGCTCACGCGATATTTATCGCCTGTTTTAGTAAAAAAACGATTTATATACTTTTTGGGAACGGTTTTCAAATCACTTAATGAATAATCACCTATCCGGGCCTCATGGATAACATGCTCTTCAAGATCAGTTGCAAAAATCTTTACCGATATTTTTCTGGATTTACGAGCCTGAAGTTCGATAATCATCATGGCTATGGAATATACTTCCTCACCGGTAGAACAAGCAGCCACCCATATCCGCAGTGTTTCATCCGGTGTTTTACTCTTTATAAGATTAGGCAGAAGCGTTGTTTGTAAATATCGAAAAGCTTCTTTATCTCTGAAAAAACTGGTCACATTTATTAGCAAATCCTTGTAAAGGGCAGCTAACTCTTTTTTATTTTTGATCAGGAGTTTCACATATTCCACTATTGTTTTTACACCACTTTCCAGTATTTTGTGGTTCAATCTCCTTTTTATAGTAGAAACTTTATAATGGCTGAAATCCACACCTGTGGATTTGAGCAATAATTCGAAAATAGTATTCAAATCAAAATTGCTATTTTCAACCCCGGCTTCTTTTCGTTTCTGCGTCAAATCACTCCTCCGGAATCCACTTTTGCTAAAGCGGACCAATGCTTTGGCAATTTCTTCAGGAGATAAAATAAAATCTACAATCCCTGCTGCAACGGCTGCTCTGGGCATACTGGTTGCTTGAGCTGAATCATCTTGGGCAAAGGTTAGGCCTCCTGCTTCTTTAATTGCTTTAAGACCAATGACACCGTCACTGGCATAACCAGAAAGAATAACCCCAATTACATTTTTTTTATGAGTTTCCGCCAGAGATGAGAAAAGTGTGTCAATAGAGAGGTTAATAGCTCCACTTTGCAATCGAGGCAGTAATTTTATGTGCCCATCGGTTACCTCTATTTCTTTATTGTGAGGAATCACATAAACATTGTTAGGTAGCATATGCTCCATATCATCTATTTCCTGTACCTGCATTTTGGTTATTTTGGATAGAATAGAGGTGAGGAAACTTTTATGGTCGGGGCTAAGATGCTGCACATAAATAAATGCCATGCCCGTATCGGCAGGTAGATTTTTCAATAATACGCTCATAGCTTCAAGTCCCCCGGCTGAAGCACCAATGGCCACTATGGGAAATGATTTTTCTTTTGGTTGGCGTGGCAAAGGTGATTTTTTCATCCTGATAATTTTGTTGAATACCTTAAAGGAATAATTGAAAAGGAATTTGTTGAATAAAATTAAATCCAGATTTATTTCAATACTCCACTATAAATTATAGTTATTTTTTTAAATAACTGTCGAAGTTACTCTTTTTAATATCAAAACTTGAATAAGTATAGAATTATTTAATACCGTAGGTCTTACTAGTTCTTTAATAGGGTTTAATAGAAGGTCTCATTCTTGGCTTATTATAGATTGTTCGTTCGAGTTTACATCTTAGGAGTGGGTAATAAACAGCATATTTCTATAGGTGGTTATTGCATCAAAATAAAAACCTTGTAAGTAGCAAACTACAGCATACTTCAGTTTATTTACCACCATTAGCTTTAAGGTCGTTTATGCAATTGGCATCCAAACCGGGAATATTACCCCCAATCAGGTTTCCAACAATATCACTGGTTTCTGCTGTAAAATACATCAAACAATCTTTATTATTACAATGAGCCCCGTGGGCTGCATCCCGATGAGCAGTTTGCATTCCGGTTCCGCTGTTTACCAATCCTAAAGTATGGCCAAACTCATGGTTAATTACTGTGGTTTCTAAAGTGGTGGCTGAAGGCTTACCTAATCCACCTGAATATTCCTGAATTGTTTTTTCAAAAATAGCCATTGATGTTGTACCGTAAGCAATTCCCAAAACTTTTGAGCTACCGCTGTTTTCAGAATAATCTCCATCTAAAAAAAGAAAATAAGCAGTTATAGTAGTTCCACTTGTCGTTTGGGACCGCTTCGATTTTTCTATATCTTTAATATCCGAAAATGAATAAACTGTTTTGCCTGGTGAGGCAATTACGTTCTGGGTAAAAGTTATTCCGCCCAGCTTATTCAAGCGCTGTTCTAAAAAGGTTTTAAGATTATCTAACGTCGAAGTAGTCGGTTGAAATCCGTTCACATATTGAATTTCTACAATGAGTTTATTGTATTTATCGGCTGATAACATATCGTGTGAGACTAATGAATCATTAATACTGGATTTGTCTTTTTTACATTCTGTAAAAAACAAGGACACTATCAGACAGATGCCGATTAACATTTTATGATTAATTTTTATTCTCATATGATTAATTTTATTTGCTTTACAAGTTTACGAAAAAAATTTAATATCAAAAATGCTCATTTACCCAAGTAAACTGCGCTTTTTCTTTCCTTCGCAAGCCTTGTTGAAGAAAATTCTGAACAAACTCTCGACTCTATGGACAAACACTAATTAAACAAGCCATAAACAGTATAACCCAACAATACAAGAGTAATAACTATTCCAAAAACACTAATTACAGGTATGTTTATTATACTAAATGGAATACGATATGGACGGCTTATTTCTTTATTATTTATCCTTAATACAATAACTGAAAGATTAACAATAATAAATGTGACGAAAACAAAAACTGTAGCAATACGGGCTATGGTTTCAATATTGCCAATAAAGGCAAATCCACACATAATAATCAGGATGAATATCAGAGCAGCCACAGGTGTTTGGCGTTTGGCCGAAACTAATGAAAGAATTTTAAAGGCTTTTGTTTCTTTTGACATGCTAAGTAAAACACGCGAACTTCCAAGCATATTGGATAAAATAGTATTTGAAGTTGCAAATAAAGCAATCAGCGAAATAACTATAATTCCCGGTTTGCCATATTTTAGGCCAATAATATCAGCCAAAGGACTTTCTGATTTTCCTAATTCCTGGTATGAAATTGCACTTACAGCACACACAGCTACCAAACTGTAAAGCACAAATACTAAAGTACTGGCGGCAAATAAAGCCCGTGGAATATTTTTTTCGGGGTTTTTGGTTTCTTCGGCCAGTTTCACAATGTCTTCAAAACCTATATAAGCAAAAAAAGCAAGAGCCGATGCTGCTAAAATACCGTTGTAGCCTTTTGGAGGTAATTCCATGTAATTGATCTGGCCAATGGATGGAAATGCAGCATAGATCACAAATATCAGGCCTCCTGCTTCTATAATTGTAAATACAATATTCATAACCGATGATTGTCTTATTCCCGAAACATTAACCAAAAAAATCAAACCAATGATTCCAAGAGAGGCTATAAGTGTCTTAATATCAATAATCCCGCTTAAATAACCTGCAAACCCCATAGCCACTGTAGCTCCGCTTATTATGCCATTAAACGAAATAATAATACCCAAAAATGTTCCCATCTTTTTTCCAAAAGCTTTTTTAGCATAAATATATTCCCCACCTGCTTTTGGAAATGCTGCGCTTAATTCGGCATACGAAAAAGCGGTGCACAATGCCGCAACTGAAGCTATTAAAAAAGAAAGCCATATAAAATTGCCCGACAAGCCGGCTACCTTGCCTATAAGTGCATAGATACCCGCTCCTAATATAGAACCTACCCCGAAAAATATGCATTCGGCAAGTCCTAATGTTCGTTTTAATTCCGCCATAATTTTTTTAGAAAAATGTGATCAAGACCTATTCGCTTGAGTTACTAAAAATATTTCATTACCTATTGGTATCCTTTTATAAAGGAAATTCAGATTTGGTTTCCAATATATTTTAATCCGTAGGCAAATAAATATCAAATGTAGCCCCTTTATTCAATTGGCTTGTGGCGGTAATAATGCCATTGTGATTTTCTATTATTTTTTTTACAATAGCCAGCCCTATACCTGTACCGGCATATACTTCCTTGCCATGCAGTTTTTGAAACACACCAAAAATCCGTTCATTGAAATGAGATTCAAAACCAATCCCATTGTCCTTAACAATGATATGGCAATAATTTTTTCCGGGCGAAAGGCGATCGTTATTCAATTCGCTTCCTTTGCTTATGTTGCTTTCAATTATTATATGTGATGGAATTTTGGGGTTTGAAAATTTGAGGGCATTGCTTATCAAATTATACATGAGCTGGCGAAACTGAAAGGCTATGATATTGGCAGAACCTAATTCAGTGGCTTCTATAATGGCATGTTTTTCGTGAATAGTATCTTTTAATTCAGTGGTTACTTCTTCAATAATTTTATTGAGTTCGGTTTTTTCAAACTTAAGCTCGGTGGTAGCAATGCGAGAAAAAGCCAATAAATCATCAATGAGTTGTTGCATTCTTCCGGCTGCTACCTGCATTCGGCCAAGATTGTATTTGCCGTTCTCAGATAAATTCTTATTTTCATTTTCAAGTATTATGGTTACAAAAGTTTGAATTTTTCGAAGCGGCTCCTGCAAATCATGACTTGATATATAGGTAAAAGCAAGTAGTTCCTTGTTGGCTATTATTAGCTCTTCAGCCCGTTTTTCTTTCTCTTCGTTTTGAAAAGCAAGTTCCTTATTGGCGATTACAAGTTCAGCGGCACGTTTTTCTTTTTCATCGTTTTCAAAGGCAAGTTTTTTATTGGCAATGACTAATTCGGCAGCTCGTTTTTCTTTTTCCTCATTTTGAAAAGCAAGTTCCTTATTGGCAATGGCTAACTCTGCTGCCCTTTTTTCTTTTTCATCGTTTTGAAAAGCAAGTTCTTTATTTGCAATGCCTAATTCAGCAGCCCGTTTTTCTTTTTCATTATTTTGAAACGCAAGTTCTTCGTTGGCAATAACCAACTCAGCAGCCCGTTTTTCTTTTACTTCATTTTGAACCGCAAGTTCCTTATTGGCAATGGCTAATTCGGCGGCTCGTTTTTCTTTTTCATCATTTTCAAATGCAAGTTTTTTATTGGCAATGACTAACTCAGCAGCTCTTTTTTCCTTTTCATCGTTTTGAAAAGCAAGTTCTTTGTTGGCAATTCCTAATTCGGCGGCTCGTTTTTCCTTTTCATTATTTTGAAAAGCAAGCTCCTCGTTAGCTATTACTAATTCTGCAGCACGTTTTTCTTTTACTTCATTTTGAAAAGCAAGTTCCTTATTGGCAATGGCTAATTCGGCAGCTCGTTTCTCTTTTTCATTATTTTGAAAAGCAAGTTCTTCGTTAGCTATAACCAACTCTGCAGCCCGCTTTTCTTTTACTTCGTTTTGAACAGCAAGTTCTTTATTGGCAATGGCTAACTCAGCGGCCCGTTTTTCTTTTTCATCGTTTTCAAAGGCAAGTTTTTTATTGGCAATGGCTAATTCAGCGGCCCGTTTTTCTTTTTCATCATTTTGAAATGCAAGTTCTTTGTTGGCAATTCCTAATTCTGCAGCCCGTTTTTCTTTTTCATTATTTTGAAAAGCAAGTTCTTCATTGGCTATTACCAATTCTGCGGCTCGTTTTTCTTTTACTTCGTTTTGAACAGCAAGTTCCTTGTTGGCAATGGCTAATTCAGCGGCACGTTTTTCTTTTTCATCATTTTCAAAAGCAAGTTTTTTATTGGCTATGCCTAATTCGGCAGCTCGTTTTTCTTTCTCATCGTTTTGAAAAGCAAGTTCTTTATTCGCAATGCTTAATTCAGCAGCTCTCTTTTCCTTCTCATCATTTTGAAAGGCAAGTTCTTTATTCGCAAATCTTAATTCTATGGCCCATTTTTGTTCTGTAACATCCCTTGCCGCGGCAAAAACTCCAAGAACACTTCCTTTATCATCTTTATAAACAGAAGCATTGTATAATACATCGGTTAAATTTCCATTTTTATGTTTTATGGTTAAAGGATAATCCGACACAAAACTTTTTTCAAATACCTGCTGATATCCTTCCTGTGCTTTTTCAGGCTCTGTAAAATAATTAGAAAAGTCGGTACCAATCAGTTTTTCGCGTGAAACCCCCGTCACTTTTATTAATGCCTCGTTCACGTCTGTAATCTTTCCTTCGGCGCTGATAGTAACAAGCGGGTCCAAACTCGCTTCTATTAAACTTCGCGCATAGTTTGCAATAATTAATTCGGCGGCTCGTTTTTCTTTTTCCTCATTTTGAAAAGCAAGTTCTTTGTTGGCAATAACTAATTCGGCGGCTCGTTTTTCTTTTTCATTATTTTGAAAAGCAAGTTCTTCGTTAGCTATAACCAACTCAGCAGCCCGTTTTTCTTTTACTTCGTTTTGAAAAGCCAATTCTTTATTGGCTATAGCTAATTCAGCAGCCCGTTTCTCTTTTTCATCGTTTTCAAAGGCAAGCTTTTTATTGGCAATGGCTAATTCGGCAGCCCGTTTTTCTTTTTCATCATTTTGAAAGGCAAGTTCTTTATTGGCTATGCCCAATTCAGCGGCTCTTTTTTCTTTTTCATTATTTTGAAAAGCAAGTTCTTCATTGGCTATTACCAATTCAGCAGCCCGTTTTTCTTTTACTTCATTTTGAAAAGCAAGTTCCTTGTTGGCAATGGCTAATTCGGCAGCCCGTTTTTCTTTTTCATTATTTTCAAAGGCAAGTTTTTTGTTGGCAATACCTAATTCGGCGGCCCGTTTTTCTTTTTCATCATTTTGAAAAGCAAGTTCTTTGTTGGCTATACCTAATTCTGCTGCTCGTTTTTCTTTTTCTTTGTTTTGAAACGCAAGTTCTTTATTGGCTATGCCCAATTCGGCGGCTCTTTTTTCTTTTTCATTATTTTGAAAAGCAAGTTCTTCATTGGCTATTACCAATTCAGCGGCTCGTTTTTCTTTTACTTCGTTTTGAAAAGCAAGTTCCTTGTTGGCAATGGCTAACTCAGCGGCACGTTTTTCTTTTTCATCATTTTCAAAGGCAAGTTTTTTATTGGCAATACTCAATTCTGCAGCACGTTTTTCTTTCTCATCATTTTCAAAAGCTAGTTTTTTATTGGCAATACTCAATTCAGCCGCGCGTTTTTCTTTCTCTTTGTTTTGAAACACAAGTTCTAAGTTGGCAATACCTAACTCAGTAGCCCGTTTTTCTTTTTCCTCGTTTTGAAAAACAAGTTCTATATTAGCAATGCCTAACTCTACAGCCCGTTTTTCTTTCTCTTCATCCTGAAACGCAAGTTCAATATTGGCAATACCCAATTCAGCAGCTCGTTTTCCTTTTTCTTTATTGGCAATACCTAACTCGGCAGCCCGTTTTCCTTTTTCTTTGTTGGCTATACCCAACTCAGCGGCCCGTTTTCCTTTTTCTTCTTTTTGAAACACAAGCTCTTTGTTGGCAATGCCCAGCTCTGCAGCCCGTTTTTCTTTTTCTTCATCCTGAAAGGCAAGTTCAATATTGGCAATACCCAGCTCAGCTGCCCGTTTTCCCCGTTCCTCTTTTTGAAAGGCAAGTTCCTGTCGGGCTAAAATTAACTCAGTTTCTAATTTTATTTTTTCTGCTCTTTGAAAGGCAAGTTCTTTGCGAACAAGGATTAACTCATCTTTTTCCGATTTTTTTATATTGATCATATTTATTATCTAAAAATTTATTTTTCCCTATAGGCCCTCTTTGAATTTGGTCCGCCTCAGGCGAGATGAAATTTGGAATTTTTTAACTTACTGTTATGGGTCAATTTATTGCGTTTGCAGTATCATAATTTAAATATCCCATTACTTTTTACATTTCGCTTTCTACCTTTATTCAATCATGGTATTTTGCACAGTTAGTACAAAATTTTCTTTGGTTGGTTGCGAAATGTTTCTTCTTTTTGTGTCAGAAAGCTCCTTAGCCATAAGTGTAATCGTTTGTTGTATTATATTTTTGAATTGTGAAAATTCTGAAGGTTTGCGTATAAAATAATGTGCCCCGCTATGGTATAACTGGTTCACCACTTCTTGCTCAAACGATGTAGAGAATATAATAACCGGAAGCTTTTGCAATTTCTTGTTCTGTTTTATTTCTTCTAAACATTCAAAGCCATTTTTTCGGGGCATATTGAGATCTAGAAAAAGAACATCCGGTAGCGACACAAAATTTTCGGCCCCAACAATATTTGTAAGATGTTGCATCAGTTGTTCTCCATCATTAACTACTGTAAAATTGGTAGAAGGAAGTAATTCAACAACGGCTTCTTTAAAAAAAATACAATCGTCGGTATCGTCATCCGCAAGCAGAATATTCAGTTGCTTAACGTTCATGCGTTAAGTACATATTTTACTTTATCGTTCGAAAATTTATTTTCGGCAGCAATAGGAAGCGCATGATGAATAACCTGTTTGAGTTGCGAAAAATCACTGGGTTTATGGATATAAACGTCAGAACCGCCTTTGAAAAGTTGGTTAATTGTATCCCAGGAATTGGATGTGGAAAACATAACCACCGGAATATCTTTCAGTTTTTCGTTATGTTTTATCTCTGATAAACATTCCAAACCGTTTTTTCGAGGCATATTAATGTCTAAAAAAAGAACATCTGGTGGGGGCAGAACATTTTCTGCCCCTACAGCCCCAATTATATTATTTAAATAATCCATCAGTTCTTCGCCATCATGCACGGTAGCAAGATGTGTGGATTCAGATAATTCTTCTAATGCTTGTTTAAAAAACATGCAGTCATCGTGGTCGTCATCGGCCAGCAGGATGTTAAGTTGATTTAAGTTCATGCGTTTAATACATATTTTAAGGGACTGTTGGAAAATATTTTTTCTGATGCCATAGGAAGTGCATGATGAATAACCTGTTTGAGTTGTTCAAAATCACTGGGCTTGTGAATATAAACATGGGCTCCGCTTTTAAAAAGTTGTTTTATAGTATCCCATGAGTTGGAAGTGGAAAACATTACCACAGGTATATCTTTCAACTGTTCATTTTGTTTTATTTCTGTTAAACATTCAATGCCGCTTTTGCGGGGCATATTGATATCTAAAAAAAGGACATCGGGCAAGGGTGTAACATTTTGTTCCCCAATATTTATCAGATGATTCATCAGTTGTTCTCCATCATAAACGGTTGTAAGGTGTGAGGCTAATGACAAGTCTTCCAATGCTTGTTTAAAAAAGAGACAATCGTCGGTATCGTCATCGGCAAGCATTACATTCAGTTGTTTTAATTTCATAATACGTTATTTATTATTTGATTGTTTCTGTATTCTAATAAGAGCGTTTTGAATGATGGTTTTCAATTCTTCAAAATCACTTGGTTTTCGCACGTATTGTTCAGCCCCAATATTGGTGAGGGTGTTTGTTAAATTTTGTTCAAAATCCGTATCTCGTCCAAAGGATGTTGTAAATACATATACAGGAATATTTTTAAGTTGTTTATTTTCTTTTATCTCAGCCAAACACTCAAACCCTGTTTTACGGGGCATGCTTAGGTCTAGAAAAAGAATATCGGGCAGGGACACATGATTTTGAGCCCCAACATCATTAAGATAATTCATAAGCTGCTCTCCATCATGAACCGTGATAAGATGAGCAGAAACAGGTATTTCCATTAATGCTTTTTCAAAAAAATGACGGTCATCGGCATCATCATCGGCTAATAGTATTTTTAGTGGTTTGGTGGTCATTATTGTTTTGAAATTTGTGATGTGAAATTTGAAATTTGAAATTTGGGTTTTGGTCCGCCTCAGGCGGATGGGTTTTGGAATTTGGAATTTTTTTTAAAAAATCACATCCTCTCCATATACCAATTCAATTCCTTTTCCATTTTTTTGTATTTAAATATGGTAGTTATTATTTGTTGTAAGCGCACAAAGGCCGTTTCACTTTTCACCACATAATCAAAAGCGCGGTGATGCATACAGTTTATAGCCACTTCAATTTTATCCTGTGATGAAAGCATCACCACCGGAATATCCGGATTATACGCTTTAATTTTATCCAAAGTTTCTACTCCGTTCATAGCATTTTTATCAATCCCATCCAAATGATAATCTAAAATAATAACATCGGGATTGTGCGATAAACAGGCCATGCAAAGTTCGCCCGTAGCATAGGTTTCAATAGTAAAATCGGCATTTTGTAAAAATTCTATTTCAAGTGATTTTAAAAATAAGGCATCATCATCTACCAAAAATAGTTTTATTGGTTCGGTGTTTCTCACCACAGGTTTTTCTTTGTTCATGTGTTGTTGTTTTTAATAGTTTTATATTCTTCTTCTAATTCATTACAGGCTTGCTCACATATCGTTTCAAGCTGCAAAACTATATCTGATATTCCATCAGCTTGTTTTTGGGTAAGTGCATATTGCTGTACTTTTTTTGCCATGTTTTCAAAATCTACACTAATACCCATTATAGAGAAAGAGGGTATCAATTTATGTACGGCAGCTTGCAAAGTATTACAATCTTCATTAAGTATGCTTTGTTTCATTGCTTTAATTAAAGGTGGGGTTTGTTCCAAATAAAGGGATATCATTTCCATCATTAATGCCGGATTAGATTTGGTGCGATGGTTAAGATATCCTAAATCAATGCATTTTGATTTTTTGGTTCCTTCAATTCCTTTGTCTTCCTTAAGTTTTGTTAATACTGGTTTTTTAACCAAGCCTATTATTTTAGTATATAATAATCGTTCGTCAACCGGTTTGGCTATATAATCATTCATTCCTACCGCTTTGCATTTGGCTAAATCTACTGTGGTTACGTCGGCTGTTAAGGCAATGATGGGTATTTTGGAATGCAATACATTACGTATGTAATCCGTAGCTTCAAACCCATTCATCTCGGGCATTTGCAAGTCCATTAATATTATATCGTACGATTTTCTTTGAAGTTTTTCAATCGCTATTTTGCCATTGGCTGCTATATCTCTTTCAAACCCAAAATCGTCCAACAGGGTTTTCATCAATAATTGATTGAGGGCTATATCTTCAACCACCAATACTTTAATGTTTTTAATTTCTGAATTTAATTCCAGGGTTTCTGATTCAATTTCGGCTATGTTTTTTGTTTTTTGAAAACTTAAAATAAAACTAAAGCTTGACCCTTCATCCACTTTACTTATCACACTAATTCGTCCACCCTGAGGTTCTACCAATTGTTTAACAATGGCCAATCCCAACCCGGTACCGCCGTATAAACGTGAAGTGCCGCTTGATGCCTGTTGGAAGTTTTCAAAGATTGTATCTATTTTATTTTTGGGTATTCCAATTCCGGTATCTTTAATAGTAAATTCAATGGTTGCTTTTGTTTCATCCTCATCAAGAAGTTTTACTCTGACAGTAATTTTCCCCTCGTTCGTAAATTTTACGGCATTGCTTACCAAATTTAAAATAATTTGATGCAAACGAACCGGATCGCCAACCAGCACATCCGGAATTTTGTGGTCGTATTCGATAACCAACTGTAAATTTTTTTCCTGAATTTTGGTATCAAATAAATGAAGCATGGCCGAAATGGATAACTCCATTTTGAAAGGTATTTGCTCAAAAGTCATTTTTCCCGCATCTACTTTTGCCAAATCAAGGATGTCGTTGATAAGCACTATTAATGCATCGCCACTCATTTTTATGGCGGTTAAATATTCTTTTTGTTTTGCCGACAAATCTGTTTTCAATACCACCTTTGTAAATCCGATAATGGCATTCATTGGTGTACGTATTTCGTGGCTCATGTTCGATAGGAATTGTTGTTTTGCTTTTACGGCATCTTCAGCTATTCGCGTAGCATCTTCTGCTATTAGTGTGGCATTTTCGGCTTTGGTCTTTGCTTCTTCAGCAATTCCAACTGCCAACTCGGCAAAAACTTTTGCCTCAATCAATTCTTTTTCATTTCTTTTTTGTTCGGTAATATCCCGTGCTACTATTACTGCACCCAATACTGTTCCTTTATCATCTTTATAAACCGAACCGTTGAATAATACATCGGTCAGTTTGCCATCCATTATGGTTAACGGATAATCGGCCACAAATCCTTTTTCAAATACTTCCTGATACACCTCACTCGCTTTTTGCGGGTCGGTAAAATAATCCTTAAAGTCGGAGCCTTTAAGTTCTTTGCGCGTTACTCCGGTAATGTTTACCGTTGCCTCATTCATATCTGTAATTTTACCTTCAGTACTAATAGTAACCAACGGATCACGACTGGCTTCAATTAAACTGAGTGAATACTGAGAAGCTAATTTTGAAGAATAGCTAAATGCTTCAAGTTCTTTATTGGCAATTTCCCGTTTTCCTTTTTCCCGGTCGTGAAAAGCAAGCTCCTTGGTCGCTATACCAAGTTCAGCAGCCCGTTTTCCTTTTTCTTCTTTTGCAAAAACAAGCTCCTTGTTAGCCTGCTTAAGTTCTGTTTCTGATTTTTTGCGTGCAGAAATATCATGGGCAATTTTAGATACACCTGTTATTATGCCTTCTTCATTTTTAATAGGCGACACGGTAAGTGAAACATAAAATTGTTCTCCGCTTTTTTTATTTCTAATGGTTTCGTAATGTTCAATAATTTCGTTATTGAGTATTCGTTCAATTATCTTTTTTTCCTCAGTAATATATCCCACAGGAATTATTAAGGATATCGGATTGCCTATGGCCTCAATAGCTGTGAACCCAAACATTTTTTCAGCACCCTTGTTCCAACTTTTTATTATTCCATCCAACGATTTGCTGATAATTGCATCTTCAGATGATTGAACAATGGCGGCTAATTGCGCAAGTTTTTCTTCTCCTTTTTTTTGTTCAGTTATATCAATGAAAGATGTAAGGGTGCATTTTTTACCTTGAACTATAATTATTTGAAATGAAGCAAGAAACCAAAATGGTTCCCCTTTTTTATTCCTTATACTAATTTTAATATTATTTACAACGTCCTGTTTTATTAATTGGGATAAGATTTTTTCACGAAATTCAGGTTCTACAAAGTTCATTTCAGCGGAGGTTTTTCCAATTACTTCCTCTTTGGTGTAGCCAAGAAATTTAAGAAAAGCTTTATTAACAAATTGAAATTTTGTGGTTTCAATATCTATAAGAACCATTCCAATCGAGCTATTTTGAAACACTTCAAAGAACCAGTCGTTTGATTTATTCAAATCACTTATTTTACCCGCTGCTTCCATATATATTGCTAAATAATTTTAAATATCCTCAATCGGGCTTCTTCGTTTATCTTTCAATTGCTTGAAATGCGAAGGAGATAATCCTGTTACTTTTTTGAATTGGTTTGATAAATGTGCAACACTGCTGTAGTTCATTATTCTCGAAATTTCAGTAATATTAAGTTCTCCGTAAATAATCAATTCTT
>CAYHCM010000076.1:0-2235 GCA_964355045.1 uncultured Chitinophaga sp.
ATGAAAACTATTGAAACCCTTCCTTCAAAAAAGTCTTATTCAATTGAGATGAATTTAGCCAATGGTATATACGTTGTAAAACTGAGAAATGGCGAGAAAGCTTATAACCAAAGGGTATTGATAAATAAATAAGAAGGCAAATTTGTTTCTTAACTTTCCGTTTATTTCAATCCATTCACAAAATCCTGAATATCCATTTTGCGTTTACCCTCCGGCTGAACAATGGTAGGGTAATACCAACCATCATTAGCTGATATCCGGAATTGTTTATTAATATCTATTTCAAAAATTCCGGGTTGTATGTTTTCCTCAGGCAGGTAATAGCCTTTGTAAATTTTTAAAATTTTATTTTGATATGAAGTGAAAGCCCCCGGATAAGGGGATAATCCGCGTATTTGATTATGAATTTTTATGGCAGTTTGGTTCCAGTTTATTTCACAATCTTTTGTAAATATTTTAGGGGCATGATGATGGGAGGGAAGCACTGCTTGCGGGGTAGTGTTTAAATTTCCGGATTTAATTTTTTTTAAAGTTTCAATTACCAAATCAGCACCGGTTTGCATCAGCTTGTCGTGAAGAGTCCCGGCATCATCGGTTTCCGAAATGTCCACTTCTTTTTGCATCAAAATATTTCCGGTATCAATGGCATGTTTCAGAAAAAAAGTAGTCACTCCGGTTTTAGTTTCTCCATTCATTATAGCCCTGTTTATGGGCGCTGCTCCGCGATAATCCGGTAAAAGCGAAGCATGTAAATTAAAAGTGCCAAGGGGAGGAAGGTTCCAAACTTCTTCGGGCAACATTCTGAAGGCAATAATAACCTGTAGGTCGGGCTGAAGCTTCCGAAGTTCATCTATAAATTCGGGAGCTTTAAGATTGGCAGGTTGTAAAACCGGAATATTTTGAGCCAAAGCAAATTGCTTAACGGCTGATTGGTGTAATTGCATTCCCCGCCCCGCAGGTTTGTCGGGGGCTGTTACTACTGCTATCACATTAAATCCGTTTTCTACTATTTTTTGAAGTGATGCTACCGCAAATTGCGGTGTTCCGTAGAAAACAATTCGCATACCTGATTTATTTTATACCCATAAAAATACGTTTCCAGCGAATCCCTTTTATAAAGCCTTTCCATTTTGTTTTTTCCACTATTTCTCCATTCGCTTTTCTATAAATTTGTTTGTCAAATTTTAATGATAACCAAACAAACAAGGCTTTACCTACAATATGATCTTCGGGTACAAAACCAAAAAAGCGCGAATCTTCGCTGTTGTGCCGGTTGTCGCCCATCATAAAATAATAATTCATTTTAAAGGTATATTCAGTAATAGGTTGACCGTTCAATGTAAAGCCATCACCGTTTTGTTCCAATTTGCCGGCATGTTCATATTGTTCAATCGGTAATTTGTACAACCAATAGTTTTTTTCGGTCATTGGTATTTTGGCGCCTGCCTTAGGAATATAAAGAGGACCAAAATTATCACGTGCCCAAACAATCCCTTGCCATTGCGGGTAAGTTTCGCCTGGCGTAGGCTGTCGTTTCATCAGGGTATCAATGCGTTTTACATTGCTTTCTTTTTTGATTTTTTCACGGGTTTCATCCGTCATCCAATAAGAACTTGCAATTGGGTCAAAGTCGGTAATATCTAATTTGTCAAGTAATTTTTTATTAAGCCCGCTGCCATCTGTTGTTATGGTGTACGAATATTCGCGGTTTGGAGGATCGCCAAATATTTTACCATTAATATATACATTGCCATTTATTAATTTAATTTCATCACCGGGTATTGCTATACAACGCTTTATATAATTTGTTTTTTTGTCAACCGGGTTATCGTATTCACACGGAAAATTAAAAACTACCACATCGCCATTCTTTATTTTTTGAAAACCCGGTAATCTGAAATAAGGCAATTGCAAAGAATTGGAATAAGCTTTCATTTCAATAATAGGAAGCGTTTGATGTGCAAAAGGCACTGAAAGAGGGGTCATAGGTAATCGGGGTCCATAATTAATTTTACTGACAAATAAAAAATCGCCGACCAATAATGATTTTTCCATTGATGGGGTTGGTATTTGATAAGCTTCGATAAATAGCGACCGGATAAAGGTGGCAGCCAATACTGCAAATAAAATAGCATCCACCCATTCCCCATATTTTTTACCTTTTTTAATATAATACCTGTAGTAATAATAAAATGTAACGGCTCCCTGCCACATAATAAAAAACACAAGGGCTGT
>CAYHCM010000076.1:2335-9773 GCA_964355045.1 uncultured Chitinophaga sp.
AGTAATAATAAAATGTAACGGCTCCCTGCCACATAATAAAAAACACAAGGGCTGTGAATATATTGGCACCGGCACCTATGGTATAAAGCAGGAAAATAAGGATGTTGATAAACGACCATATGGCAAAATAAATCTTTGTGTTTTTTGGAAATCCCTTAATGTTTGTAATCAGTTTTTTAATGAAATTCATTTTTTATGTTTGTAAATTGTTTTATTATCAATTAATTTATTTTTATATTTTATTTCAAGGTATTGATGAATCTTCGATTTGTTAAATAGTTTTATGTTTAAAAACACACCCCTAACCCCTCTCGAGAGGGGAATGCTGCTAACAAAGTTTGGTTCTTAATAATCAAATTGCGTTATTTTAATTTATAAAAATCCCCCTAACCCCCTTTATAAAGGGGGAATGCTGCTTCTAACGGAATTCGGTTCGTAATATTCAAATTTCCTCATTTTCATCCGCCTCAGGCGGATCAAATTTCCACTTTCAAATTTCCACTTTCATTTATACCCCAACATATCAGCCATTGTATAAACTCCTTTTTTACCTTGAATCCACTCAGCCGCTTTAAGGGCGCCTGAAGCAAATCCCATTCGGTTATAAGCCTGATGGGTTATGGTTATTTCATCAATATCACTTTTGTAGGTTACTGTATGTGTTCCCGGAACTTCACCTTCGCGTTTTGAAATAATATTAAGTTCAAACGGATTTGAGCTTTTTTTATTTTCATCCTCACGATTAACCCATGTTTTTTTTCTATCAAGGTTTGCAATCAGGCCTTCGGCCAAAGTTATCGCCGTTCCGCTTGGTGCATCTTTTTTTTGCAAATGATGAATTTCCTCCATTTCAGGTTCGTACATCGGATGGGGGTTCATTAATTTGGCAAGGTATTTATTTACTTCAAAAAAAATATTTACTCCTAAACTATAATTGGTTGCATAAAATAAGGAGCTACTCATTGTTTCAGCCAGGTTTTTTATTTCATCAAAATCTTTGTACCATCCTGTAGTACCTACCACTACAGGCACTTTGGCCTCAAAACATTTTAGTATATTGCTTTTGGCAGCTTCGGGATGGGTAAACTCAATAGCCACATCCGCTCCTTTTATTTTACTTAAAACATCATCATTTAAGTCAATCCGGCTTAGGATGCTATGTCCGGCTTTCAAGGCTATTTCTTCAATAGCTTTACCCATTTTGCCGTATCCTATAAGGGCTATTTGCATTGGTGTGCAAAACTACATTACTTAAACGTCTTTTTTAGTGTTTTAGGATTGGGTAATTTTACACACTAAATTTATTTAATGTGAAAAAGAAATTAGCAGTAGGTTTTACACTCGTTTTTTTATTAATGATTGGATTTGTAGTTTGGGTTTTTAGTGCAGCCAATACTCAAAGATCTGAAATTTATATTAAGACCGGGGATAATGCTGACAGTTTGTATGCGAATATTATAAAAACTGATGCAGTACAAATACGCTTTGCTTTTGATATGGCTTGGCGATTTATGGATATTAAAAAAGTTTATCCCGGAAAATATGTAATAGTAAACAAAATGAGCAATCGGGAAGTGATAAATATGTTTAAATACGGAAGGCAGAAGGATGTGGATTTTAGATTTGGGAATTCTGTTTTGCCCCACGAATTATATGCTGCCTTAGGCCGAAAGTTTGAAGCGGATTCAGCAGATTTTGAGAAAGCAATTAATAACAAAGTTCAGTTAGATGCGCTCGGCCTCGACAGCAATAGTGTTCTTGCCTTATTTTGGGCTGATACCTATCGGTTTCCATGGGCTATTTCACCTGCAAAAATGGTACGAAGGTTTGTAAATGAACAACAAATTTATTGGGATGCCGATAAGTTTAATAAATTGGTAAATACAGGTCTCAAATCGGCAAGGGAAGTTTATATTTTGGCTTCAATAATTGAAAAGGAAGCTATGAAGGATGCTGAATTACCCATAATGGCCGGAGTTTATTTAAACCGATTGCGAATAGGAATGCCGCTTCAGGCCGACCCAACGTTAAAATATGCTGCAGGAATTAAATCCATGCGGCGTGTTACAGGAATAATGGATACAATTTCGCCATACAATACTTATAAAAATGCAGGTTTACCGCCCGGCCCCATTGGTATTGTTTCAAAAACAGGGGTAGAGGCCGTTCTTAATTTTCAAACCCACGATTATCTTTATTTTTGTGCAAAAGAGGATTTTTCAAACACCCATTACTTTACAAAAAGCTATGCAGAACATAAGCTGAATGCTAAAAAATACAGAGCGGCTTTGGATTCAAGGGGGATAAGATAATGGTGAATGGTAAATGTTGAAATGTGAATGTTGAATATTTTTGATAATATAAGGTGTTAATTGGGTTGTCCCAAAAAAGAGGACAACTGAAATGTTTTTAAAAATAAAAAACTTCTGACCCCTAAAACCTCACCACAAAATCTTCTTTCTGTTCTCTTTTATCAAAAAAAACCAATCCTATAAAAAACAGGTCAATGGTTACTGAAACACTTGTATTCTTCTTAATTTCAGCCCATGCCTCCTTCATTTCAATTGACCAATTAATATCATCAAAAATAAAAATGGCTCTCTCAGAAACCTTTTCAAGGCATTGGTTAAAATAACGCAGCGTAGGTTCTTTTTTATGATTGCCGTCAAAAAAAACCCAATCCAATTGTGGTAGTTTATTCAGAGTTGTAGGCAAAGTATCGTCAAAATTTCCTTCGATTATTTGTACATTATTCAAATTTAAACTTCTGATATTTTCATTAGCCTTTGAAGCCAAAATCGCATTTCCTTCCAAACTAATAAACAGAGTTTTTTCATTAAAACCTAAGGATTGATACATCGAACTTATGCCCAAAGCAGTTCCTATTTCTAAGGCATAGTGGGGTTGGTTCCATTTGGCAAGGCGATAAAGCAATCGGGCATATTTTTTAGATTTAGAAGATGAACGGGAAACATTACCAATGGTTTTTTGGGATGGATTTATTAAACTTCCGGCACCAAAATCGGTTCCGGATAATTTGGATTTATCATTGTTTATTTCGTGGCGTAGATTTTCAATAGCTTCAAAATGTGGAGAAATATCATTTTTTTTATAAATTACCTCTTTTACCAAATTATATACTAAAGGCGAATGAATGCCATGAAGGTTTTTGCTTTTAAAAAGGTAGGAGATGTATGAGAGAATTTGGTTCAAAGGTTTATAAAAAGATGGACTGGTAATTGTAATTATTACTAAGAAAACATTTGTAAAATATCAAAACGATTGCTTTGGCTTATTAAATCCAAATAACTTTAGGTTGATAAAATAAGGTAATAAGGTTCTATTTCAGATTCGACATTTTTTCTACTAAGGTTTAAATTAGTATTCAATAAAAACTTTTATTAAAATTGAAAACACAGTTAAACTTTCTCTGTTTTAGCAGCCCGTAATGCATTCAATTCATTGGTCATACCGGCAATCTGACCATTTACTTTTGCTATTTTATCTTCAATATCCTTACGGAATTTCTCTGCATTTTTACTTCGTGCAAAAAACTCAATATTGTTTTCCCAGGTCTCAATTTCTGTTTTTAACACTTTTATTTTTTCTCTCAAACGTCGCTCGTCATCACCCAATTTCTTGTCACCACCCGGTTGACTGGCTATTTGATTGTAATGCTGATTTAAATGAGCCCGTTTATAAGAGTCGCGGTTTTGACGGAATTTCTTGTATATGGTGTCGAGAAGCAAATGATACTTATCTCCTATATCTTTTTTGTTTTTGAGAGGAACAAAACCAATTTCAACCCATCGCGACTGAACTTCCTTAAGTTTTGACAATACTTCATCGCCATCATCATTTTTCTGAAGTTCTTCCATTTCAGCTATTATTTCTCTTTTTTTCCGGAGATTTTCACCTTCTTCTCCTTTTCGGTTTTCAAAATAAAGTTGTTTCCTATTAAAAAAATCATCACATGCCAGCCTGAATCTTTTCCATACCGCTTGTGAAACGGAATCGGGTACCGAACCGCTATTTTTCCATTCTTCCTGTAATTTTATAAATTCTTTGGTAGTAAAAATATAATCTTCGCTATCCTTCAATTCCTCTGCCCTTCGGCAAATATCTTCCTTAACGGATATATTTGATTTACGTTCGGCATTCAGTTTTTTAAACTGCTCGTTGCGGTTTTTTGAAAAAATATTAAACTGATCCCTAAATTGGTGCCAGATGCTTTCATTCTGCGCCTTTGGAACCTGACCAATGGCTTTCCATTCGTCCATTAGCTTGTTCAACTCATCAAAATATGTTTTCCATTCACTTCCTTTTGAAGGGATATGATTGGCTATTAGCCTTGCTTTTTCAACTAATACTTCTTTCAATTTTAGGTTTTCAACCCGCTTTTCCTGTATGGTGTCAAATTGAGCTTTACGTTGTTTGTAAATTTCATCAATCGTAGATTTAAAACGGCTCCATATTTCTTCGCTGAATTCGCGGGGAACAGGTCCTGTATTTTTAAATTCCTCCTGATATTTGGCCAACATAATAAAGGCTCGTTTCAAAGAGGGTTCTTTTTGCAAGGCATCTGCTTTATTACACAAATCAATCTTTATCCCAAGGTTCTTTTGCCTGTCAAGTTCTTTAAGTTCGCGGTTTATGGCTAAGTTGTCATAAAATTTATCAAGGTAAAAATGATAGCGGTCGTATAATTCCTGTAAATTGGGTTTTGGTATTACGCGTATTGCTTTCCATTCATTTTGAAGTTGCTTTATTTCATTAAGACTGTCAACTGTTTCATCCGATTCGGTTAAAATTTTTATGCGTTCAATCAGTGCATTTTTAGTAGCCAGATTTTTTAATTTTTCATCCTCGATGCGTTTTTTTTCCTCTGCCCTTGCTTCCTGGGCTAATTTAAAGGCATCATAAAATTTTACTTTTGACCCGTCGTCCTGATATTCGAAAGTTTCTTCCTCATGTCCGGCTTCCAGATATTTTTGCAATTGTTCCTGACGTTCTAATTTTAAAAGGTCATCAAAAAACGGGCGAATGTTTTGTATTTTTTTAACCGCTTCACGGGCAACCTGATTTTTTGGAGCCTCAATGGCCATATTAAGCAATTGCTCCTTGGTATATGCTGAATAATCTAAATTAATAGCTTCTTCCTCTTCAATCATTTTTGTCTCCTCATCCTCCTCTTCTTCTTCATGTGGTAACAAAAGCAAGGGTTCGGTGGGGTGCAAATTTTCTGCTAATGAATTTTTAATCTTTTTTTGTCTGGCAGGAGCAATTTCTATTGAAGTGGCTATTGGTTCGGTGTTTTCAGATTCAGAATCTGTATCAACTTTTAACTTCTTCGTTCTTTTTACAGGTTTTTTTATTTTTAAATCAGAAGTTAAACCCATTGTTGCAGAGTTATCAGTTATAACAACGCTATCTTGAGGATTTTCATTCGAATGTAAACTCACATCAGGTATTAAATCAATCCCCGTCATAATATTCTCAGGTTCTATTGATTTCTCAGGTATTTGTACATCTGATGACGTGATTTCTGTGACAGATTTTTCAGTATCATTATTTAAAAGGTCAATGGATGTTTCTACAGTTTCCATTTCAGTTTGGTTTACAACCGGATGATTATTGGCATTTTCTGCCTCATAGTTGTTTTCTTGTTCCAGCATTCGTTGTTTTTAGTAATTCTATATATGATTGTACTTACCGCAAAAATGGTAATTTTGACCACAATTACAAAGCTATTTTTATGAAGGTTAAATTAATAGAATGTCCACGTGATGCCATGCAAGGGATAATAAAATATATTGATACAGATATTAAAGTGAATTATCTCAATGCCTTGCTTGAAGTGGGCTTTGATACGCTTGATTGCGGCAGTTTTGTAAATCCTAAAATAATACCGCAGATGGCCGACACCCCTGAGGTAATAAAACGTCTAAAAATGACAGAAACCAAACTTTCTGTGATAGTGGCAAATGTTAGAGGTGCCGAATCGGCGGTGCAATTTGATGAAATTACCTATCTCGGCTTTCCTTTTTCAATATCCGAAACGTTTCAATTGCGCAATACCAATAAAACGATGGAGGAATCGCTAAAAACTGTAGAAGCAATTATTGAACTATGCGAAATCCATCATAAAAAATTTATTACCTACCTGCCTATGAGTTTCGGCAATTTGTATGATGATGCCTGGAGTCCAGAAATATTATCGTCATGGATAAAAAAATTAAAACAATTGGGGGCCAACTATTTTTCATTATCCGATACGGTAGGTATTTCAAAACCCGAAACTATAAACCGGGTTATTTCTCATATTAAATCGGAGTTTTCAAAATTAAATTTTGGCTGTCATTTTCATACACGTCCTGATGAATGGAAAGAAAAAATTGAAGTGGCCTATAATGCCGGATGTTACAGGTTCGACGGAGCTTTAAAAGGATTTGGCGGATGCCCTATGGCAAATGATGAATTAGTTGGCAATATGCCTACCGAAAATATGATTGACTATTTTGAGGCACAAGGCTTAGATCTTGGGCTTAATAAAGAAAAGTTTAAGGAAGCAATGGTGATGGCTTCGGGTATTTTTGTTTAAGAATACTTTTTTAAAGTTTCTGGATACCAAACGATATGAAGATATGTAATATAATTTGTTAAACAATTTCTGACCTCGATGGCAATTCCACAGCCGGCGCCCTGCCGGTAATGGATTTGGGTATCCGTCCGGTTTTTATACTTTCGGAGCGAAGTCGTCTGCCAACAATACGTTCGGTCATATTTCCCAATTCCAATATTTTATCAATATCAAGGTTGGTTTCTATTCCCATTTCATCCATCATCACCACCATATCTTCAATAGAAACCAGGCCTGTCAAACTGGGGTCGGCATAGTAATATTCTCCCGTTCCGCTAACCGGAACCCCGCTAACAAAATTGGCAGGTTGGCCGCCAATGCCGCCCATGGTGGCTTCATAATTGGTCATGCCGGCTTGTAATGCTGCCAGTACATTGGCCAAACCCCATCCGCGTGTGGTGTGTAAATGGACAATGTGTTTATGTGGATTTTGAAATTCATCCATAAGCATTGAAAAATAGTCGTAAATCCGGTTGGGTGAGGCTGAGCCGTCATGGTCGGCATGTTCTACATCGTTTACTCCTATATCAAACCAGTGTTTGGTAAATTCAACTGCCTTATGCATATTGGTAGGTCCTTCTATTGGGCAGCCCCAGATTGTGCTTACGGTTCCGTTAACCTTTATGCCTGCCGCATGAGCAAGTTTGATATTTGATTCGGCCATTTTCCAATATTCCTTAAGGGTAAGGCCTGAATTTTTAATATGATGCGACTCGCTTGTTGACACCATAAATAAAATCCTGTCAGGCCCAAAACCTTCTTTTTTATTTTCGATGGCTCGTTCTACAGCCTTTTCAC
>CAYHCM010000076.1:9873-16904 GCA_964355045.1 uncultured Chitinophaga sp.
TCAGGCCCAAAACCTTCTTTTTTATTTTCGATGGCTCGTTCTACAGCCTTTTCACGTATGGTAACGGCTGTTAATGAAACATCCTGAATTAAATGGGCTACCTTTTTGCTTTTCCGAATGGCTTTCATTAAATGGTCGGCATCTTTAAACTGCGGCATTCCAACAGGGTTTCCCAAATTGGTTATTTCCAAATGTTTGAAACCTGCCAGCATTAATTGTTCGGTAAGCCATATTTTAGCTTCCAAAGGAATATATTTTTCTTCATGCTGAAACCCGTCTCTTACCGTGATGTCACCGATTGTGACTTTTTTAGGATAGTCCATTTTTTTATCTTTTAGAAAATTAAACTATTTCAAGATTACTGCTTTTTTTATAAAAATAAAAATAATTCGGTTTTTGAAAAGTAGCAATACAGGATTAAATTGGGAAAAAATATAACCTTAATAGAAAAATAGTTTGCCAATTACATACCTCTCATACCTTATTAAATCACTAATTTTTAATAAGGTATGAGAGGTTAATTTTTGAGTTATATTACAATTCTATTAAGGTTTTTTTGCCTTCAAAAAATCATTCTCATTCAAACTTTAAATGACCCTGAAAAAAATCAATACTTAAAAATCCATATTAAAATTGGCTTTCCACTTTTATCAAGATAGGGTTCGAGTTTTTTTAAAACTTCGGGGGCCAAAGTAGGGCAGCCCAAACTTTGGCAAATAGAAACCGGAACCGGTGAAGATGGAACGCAGGGATGGCCATGCAAAACAACAAATCTATCAAACGCATTGCAATTTGTTTCACAAAGGCCATACAGTTTATAGGCTGTGCCAAAGGTTCCGTTGTATTTATATCCGATTTTATAAAATCCTTCGGATGAATAATTGCCTCCAATCGTATTTGAAAAAGAAGTATTTTCATTATAGCCTGATTTTCCTTTACCATGACAACATAAGCCATAAACTATAATTTTTTGACTGTCGAGATCAACCAAAAATAAACGATTGCTGCCGCTGTGTTTTTTTAAATTTATTAAAATTCCAAGATGTTGGTTGTACCCATTATTTTTAGCAAATTTTATCATGCTGTCCAAATGTTTTCGCGTATAGGCAGGTTTTTGGTAATCGGTGATATTACTGAGCTTAAATATACCATAATGATTGGCAAGCAGGCAACCTGTAAAGCATAAAAGAAATAAACTTATTACCCAAAATTTTGTTTTCATTTTTTATAAAACGGAAAATGCAAAAGTAAATTATATGGATATTGAAAAAATTGCGGAAATGATATTTTTTTTTGGTTTTGGAATTTGGGATTTTTTTTTTGGGGGTTTTGGGTTTTGGATTTTGGGATTTGTTATTTGTTTTTTGGGGTATTGGGACTTTGGGGACTACAGGGACATTTGGGTATTATCATAAAAATTGGATTTAAAAACTTTGTTTGGTAAAATTTCAATTTTCAATTTTCAATTTTCCAATTTCCCCCCTTGTTGAAACAATCTTGATAACATAGCATGCTTAGTTCTGAAATTGGTTTACCTTTGTATCCCGTAAACAGAGGTTATTTAATAACCTGAATTATGCGAAAATCTAAATTTGTATTTGTTACGGGAGGTGTTACTTCGTCGTTAGGTAAAGGAATTATTTCGGCTTCATTGGCCAAACTACTTCAGGCTCGGGGATACTCGGTGACCATCCAAAAATTTGACCCTTATATAAATGTGGACCCGGGAACGATGAACCCATACGAACACGGCGAATGCTATGTGACCAATGATGGAGCTGAAACCGATTTGGATTTGGGACATTACGAACGTTTTTTGAATATTGCTACCTCACAAGCCAATAATGTAACAACTGGAAGAATTTACCAAACCGTAATTGAGAATGAAAGGCGTGGCGAATATTTAGGAAAAACAGTTCAGGTAATTCCGCATATTACCAACGAAATAAAACGGCGGATGTTGCTGCTTGACGAAACAGGAAAGTATGATATAATAATTACCGAACTTGGCGGAACCGTTGGTGATATTGAATCGCTGCCATATGTGGAAGCTGTTAGGCAGTTGCGATGGGAACTTGGGCAAGATGCAATTTGTATCATACATCTTACCCTTATTCCTTATTTAAAAGCGGCCAAAGAACTTAAAACCAAACCTACCCAACATTCGGTAAAAGACTTGCAGGAACTGGGTGTGCAGCCTGATATTTTAGTTTGCCGAACGGAGCATAAACTGAATACAGAAATTCGTAAAAAGATTGCCCTCTTTTGCAATGTCAATCAAAATGCGGTAATAGAATCTATTGATGCCGATACCATTTATGATGTTCCGTTAATGATGCTAAAAGAAAAGTTGGACAAAGTAACCTTGGCAAGGCTAAAACTTCCATCGCGAACCGAACCTGATTTGGAAGCGTGGAAAGATTTTATTTTAAAGGTAAAACACCCTACCAACGAAGTAACCATAGGGCTTGTAGGAAAATATGTGGAGTTGCAGGATGCCTATAAATCAATTGTGGAATCGTTTATCCATGCCGGTGCCGAAAACGATTGTAAGGTAAATGTGAAAACAATTCACAGCGAATCGCTGACTCCCGAAAATGCCCTTGAAAAATTGGAAGGATTAGATGGTGTATTGGTAGCGCCGGGTTTTGGAAGCCGCGGTGTGGAAGGAAAAATAGAAGCCATTCATTATTTAAGAACCCATAACATTCCGTTTTTCGGTATTTGCCTTGGGATGCAAATGGCCGTGATAGAATTTGCCCGAAATGTATTGAAACTAAATGACGCCCATTCAACAGAAATGGAAGACAATACTGCCAACCCTGTGATAGACCTTATGGAAGCTCAAAAAGAAGTATCACAAAAAGGAGGAACCATGCGATTGGGTGCCTATGGGTGTGACTTAAAAAAAGGCTCCAAATCGTTTACAGCTTATGCCAAAAATAAAATAAACGAACGCCATCGCCACCGGTTCGAATTTAATAATACCTATTTAGATGCCTTTGAAAAAGCAGGCATGATAGCCGCCGGTCGAAATCCAGAAACCGATTTGGTGGAAATAATAGAAATACCAAAACACCGCTGGTTTGTAGGGGTTCAGTATCACCCCGAACTAAAAAGCACAGTCGAAAATCCACATCCTTTATTTGTGAAATTTGTAAAGGCATGTATGGAGTATTCTGAGGAGAGGAAGTAGGGGGGGGAAATCCCAAATTTCAAATCCCAAATTCTAAATTCCAAAGCCAAATTTCCAAGGCTAAGGGAATTAAAATTTAATTGCCATGATATTGGAAAATTCTGACAGCAATTGCACTATTGTATTTCAATTGTTCGTAAATTTGTAATCTAAATTTTTAAATTATGACAGAATTTAAAGTTCAATTGGAAGATAAATTGGTGCAAACCATTGGTTATAGCACAATCGAAAAGTTTTTGAGTGAATATATCAATCAAATTATCTTAAAAATTTCTGCCAATGATGTTCTAAAAGATTTGAAGTCTATTGATTTGGAGAATGATAATAAATGGAAAATAGCCAGAGAGGAAGCTTGGAAGGAGCAAGGGTATAAGTATCATAAATCTTCAGAATAAAACCAATGCTACAGTATGTTGTAGATGCCAATGTTTTAATTAGCATGATGATAAGTGGGAAAGGTTCCTATAAACCTATCTTGACTTATTACAACTTTTACTCACCAGATTTTGTTCTCGAAGAAATTGAAAAATATAAACCAACAATTTTTGAAAAAACAAAGCTAAGTGTGGCCGAATTGCAAAGGTTTATTTTTTTTATTTTCAACCAAATTTCTATAATTCCCCGAATTGCCATCAGTAATGAAGCAATTGATAAGGCTATGGAATTAACACGTGATATAGATATAAAAGATTTGAGTTATATAGCCTTATCTATTGAATTAGATTGTATTTTAATAACTAGAGATAAACCATTATTAAAAGGAGTTAGAAAAAAGGGATTTCGAAAAATTATAACTTTCGAAGATTTTTTAAGATCTATCTGAATATTTAAAAACCTTAAAACCGACTTGGTAGAAATAATAGAAATTCCCAAACACCGATGGTTTGTAGGAGTTCAGTATCACCCCGAACTAAAAAGCACTGTTGAAAATCCGCATCCATTGTTTGTGAAATTTGTAAAGGCCTGTATGGATTATTCGGAGGAGAGGAGGTAGTTTTTGAAGTTGGGGTTTTCAATTGTGAGGATAAATTGTTTGCTGGTTTTGAAAGGGTAAATAATTTTAAAATAAAATGTAGATTTGTACGTAATAAAAAAGCTAATTATGGCGTAAAGCTAAGTTGATTTGGGTAGCTTTTTGTTAGATTATGGATGGTATAAACAAGTTATAGGTAAGTTAAGCGACAACATTGCAGACAGAAACGAATAAAGTTTAACTTTGATATTTCTTGAAAGTCATTAACTAATAACAGGAAAATAAAAAGTGGAGACGAGAAACCATTAGAAAAACGGGGCGACACCGAAGAGCCATATGATTAAGAAAACTTATAAAAAAAAATTATGAAATTAAAAACTGCAACATTTTTAGCCTTTATTGGAAGTATTTTACTTTTATTAGGAGTATTATCTTTCGTCTTTAATGATTTCTTTGGCCCTATTATAACTGACAGTATTGGATTATATATGTGGGTAATTGGATTTCTATTTTTAACAATATTTTTTTATTCACTTAATAAAAACCAGAAATAAAAATGGCACAAGAAAATATCAATGAAATTTTAGGAATAGGAAGTACCCAAAATCAAAGTAATGACAATTCTAACAAGAGCAGAACCCGATATCCTGCTTTAATGACTATCTCAGGTATATTTGTTGTATTTGCTTGGATTGTTGGTATTTCAGCTTTAATAGTTACATTTTACTTCTTATCGGCTGATAGTAAAATATTGAGACTAATTTCATTTATATTTGGTGGGTTAATTGTTCTTGGTCTCGTAGCAATATCTGAATCTATCAAGGTATTTATAGACATTGAGTACAATACAAGACAGAAAAAAAATAAAGAATAAACCAGCCCAGAACAACTGTTTGCTTTCAGTGGAGGGACAATGTTTCGTAAGACAGAAAAGTATTATTTTTAAACGATAGTGTTTAATGGAAAATTCAATGCTAAATATCGCCGCCGAAAGGTAACCTCCAAACCGTCAGCGGTGACTTTAAAAAACCACTTCAAAACAATGACAATATCAGAGTTTATTACAAAGAAGGTTAACCCAAACCTTTCTCAAAGTGCTTTCTTTTTAGGCAATGGAATTAACAACTACTGTGGAGGAATGAATTCCTGGAAAGAACTACTTATTAATCTTGCTATAAAACATATAGGTAAGAATGGAAAATATGAAGAGATATTGAATGATAATTCTGTTTCATATCCTGAGTTCTTTGATTTAATTCAGTTATCTTATAAAGCCAAGGATAAAACGTTTGATTACGAATCAATAAAGAAAGAAATTAAGAATGGAATGAAAAAATGGTCGGCACAAGCAACTCATTCACTCTGGACGGATAAACTTATTGATTTAAACAGACCCGTTCTGACAACAAACTATGATAATTTATTAGAACTTTCAAACCAAGGGATTATTGACTTCGTAAAAAGGAATCAGTACAACAAAAAGCTATTTAGACCTCAAAGAATAAAAAACCCCGCATCAAAATCTGGATTTACACCATATTATCCTTGGCACTCTTATTATTCAAACAGAAGGATTGAAGTCGCCAATGAAGAATTTGCCATTTGGCATGTCCATGGTTGCTATGAATATCTTAAGAGTATAAGGCTTGGACTAACTGATTATATGGGAATTGTTGAAAAAGGGAGACATTGGTTATTGAAATCTTCTGGTAATCCTATAAAAGATATCAAATACAACAATAAATGGGTCGGAAAGAATTCTTGGCTAGATATTTTTTTTAGTAACAACCTACTTTTCATTGGCGTTGAACTTGGAGTTCAAGAAATCTCATTAAGATGGTTATTGATAGAGAGGGAAAAATTATATTTACAGAATCCTGAGTTGAGGAGAAAAACATGGTTTATAGAAAATTTGGAATTTGATAAGATAAAATTTGGTAAACAACTATTCTTTGAAAAACTAAACATAGAAATAATTGATGCAGAGAATTATGACCAAATCTATAAGGAAATACCTCTACTTCTAAGGCTATAGCTAACAACTAAGGCTTCGTTACATTTAAAAAATGAACAATTAAGCCTTATGTTTCACCAAACCATTTTTTATTTCTAAAACAATTTTATCACCTCACATACCGTTTTTGAAGTCTATAACCCTAATTCTTTGAAAACATGAAACACACTTTTATCAAAACCTTAACGGGAGCTGTACTTTTTACGTTTAGTATTTCTGTGCAGGCTCAGCCATCCTTCAATATAATATAATTAATCTCAAATAATACGTATGTTTGCCTGTTATGAACAAAGCACTTGGCATTGGCAGCCGACTAAAACACAAACATTATGGCGAAGGGATTCTGGCCCGTATTACATTAGAATATTTTACAATTGCTTTTCATGGTCAGGGTTTTAAGGAAATTCCTCATGGCAGCGAAGATTTGGAATTAATAGAAGCCATTGAACCTGAAAACAATCAGGTAACGTTTGATGAGGTGGAAGATGCCTTAATCAGAATTATTAAACGCTATATTGAACCTGAACAAAGAGTAGAACTTGGCAATAAATGGAAAGGCGGCGTGATGGTATTGGAGCCTGCCGACAAAAACCAAAGTGTAAAAGAAATACCCATTGAAAGTTTATTTCATAAAATAGTGATGGTTCGTGACAGGCTGCGTGTTTTGGAGCAAAACATCAATAGCCATAAACTATTAAGCGACGAAGACAAGGTAAATCTTCAACAATATATCACCCGAATTTACGGGTCATTAACTACTTTTAATATTTTATTTAAAAATGAGATGGACCATTTTAAAGGAGAAGGAGGGAAGGATTGATGGATGTTGAAATGTAAAGTTGAATTAA
>CAYHCM010000077.1:0-16893 GCA_964355045.1 uncultured Chitinophaga sp.
ATTTGCCTCGGTTGAGGAATGAGTTAGCCTAGACTTAATCAGCAGCCCCTAATTAAAAATTCTGGATACAAAAAAAATGCTCACAATTATTGATTACAATATAGGTAACCTAAAATCTATTTGGAATATGTTAAAAAAGATTGGAGTGAACTGCATAGTAAGCAGAAGGATAGAAGATATTGAAGCTGCTGACAAATTTATTTTGCCCGGTGTAGGTAGTTTTGACTACGGTATGGAGCAATTGGTAAAATCAGGGTTGTTGGAAGTATTAAACAAGAAGGTAATAAAAGATAAAATACCAATTCTCGGTATTTGCTTGGGAGCTCAATTGATGACCCAAGGAAGTGAAGAGGGTAATTCAAAAGGGTTAGGTTGGATAAAGGGAAAAACCGTAAGTTTTGATAAAAGCAAATTGACATCAAACCGAAAAATACCCAATATGGGTTGGAGAGATGTTTTTGACTATGGAAAGTCGAAATTGTTTGCGGGAATGTATGAAAACCCCCGTTTTTACTTTGTTCACTCCTATCATTTAAAAATGAATAATCCTGAAGAAGTAATGGTTAAATCAAACTATGGCTATGAATATGCTGCCGGTATAGAAAAAGACAATATCTTAGGTGTACAATTTCATCCTGAAAAAAGCCATAAGTATGGGATGAAACTCTTAGAAAATTTCGTTAAATATTATTAAATAATTATTATTCAATTAATGTGCATATAAGAGTTATCCCAAGTCTGCTGATTCATAATAGCGGTTTAATAAAATCTAAAAAATTCAAAGATTATGTGTATGTCGGTGATCCTATAAACACAGTCAAGATTTTTAATGAAAAGGAAGTGGATGAAATAACAGTGATAGATATTGATGCGACACGCGAAAAACGGGAACCCAATATAAATCAAATTCTCGAAATAGCAGGTGAAGCCTTTATGCCTATGTCTTATGGTGGCGGCATAACAACTATTCAGCAGATAAAGGATATACTTTTTAATGGCATTGAAAAGGTTATCTTAAATAAAACAGCTCATACGAACCCAGCTATTATTACCGAAGCAGCCCGCTTATTTGGAAATCAAAGTATTGTTGTATCTATTGATGTTAAAAAAACGTTATTCCAGGGATATAAAGTTTATACCGATAATGGGAAAAATAATACTGGTCTTTCGCCAGCTATTTTTGCAAAGCGAATGGAGGAAGCCGGGGCTGGAGAAATTTTATTAAATAATATAGATAGGGACGGAACCTATTCTGGTTATGATTTAGATTTGATAAATGAAGTTTCTAAAGCAGTCTCTGTTCCCGTTATTGCAATGGGTGGTGCCAGCAATACTAATGATTTTAGGAATGCAGTAAAAAGTGGAGCCTCCGCAGTAGCTGCTGGAAGCATGTTTGTATTTCAGAGACCTCATAACGCTGTACTGATTAGTTATTCAAAAATTTAAGTGTGATAAAGGAATACAACGAGGCGGTTTTAAAAATTAATTCGGAAGCTAATTTCGGCAGAGTATATCAACAATGCAAAGTAAGTGTTATGGATACTATTGCCGACCCAGATATATTTTTTGATGAAAACGGGATTAGCAATTATTATTATGAATACAAATTAGCGGAAGAACAAAATGTAAAAAAAGGGGATGAAGCAAAGAAAATTCTGGCAGATTTAAGCAATGAGATAAAACGACAGGGTAAGAAAAATAACTACGATTGTATTGTGGGACTAAGCGGTGGAGCAGATAGTACTTACCTCGCTTTATTAGCAAAAGAATTAGGATTAAAACCTCTTTTGGTTCATTTTGATTACGGTTGGAACAGCGAATTAGCCGTGAAGAATATTGAAAATGCTGTTCAAAAATTAGGTTTTGACCTCTATACTTACGTCATGGATTGGGAGGAGTTCAGGGATTTACAAAGATCCTATTTTAAAGCCTCTGTATTGGATTTAGATGTTCCTGCCGACCACATGATTTTTGGCGCTCTAAACAAAATTGCCAATAAGTTTAATATTAAATACATTTTAAGCGGTAATAATGTAGTTACTGAATATACTTTACCTAAAACCTGGAACTATAATAAGTTTGATATGGTTAATATTAAAAACATTCACAAAATTTATGGAATACTTCCCTTAAAAAAATTACCTAAATTAGGCTTATGGCATAATGTATACTATCAATTAATGAAAGGAATTAAAAGCTATCAACTACTAAATCTTGTAGAATACAATAAGGAATCCATAAAACGTGTGATTAAAGAAGAATTAGATTGGAAAGATTACGGTGGCAAGCACCATGAATCCATTTTTACCCGTTTTTATCAGGGATATATCTTACCCAATAAATTCTTTATCGACAAAAGAAAAGCACATCTATCCACGCTAATTTTTTCAGGTCAAATAACTAAGGAAGAAGCATTAGAAGAACTAAAATCTCCTCCCTATGATATAAGTCTCCAAAAAAATGATTTTGAATATGTCAGTAAAAAGCTCGGTTTTACTATTGAGGAGTTTAAGGAAGTATTAGAACAACCCAATAGAAAACATGAGGAGTTTGGTACGGATGGAAAACAGAGGGAGTTTTATTATAATACTATGAAAAAAATAAAACCTTTAACGCTAGTCCTAAAAAAAATCAAGAAATGATTTTAACCGTTATTGGTGCCCGTCCGCAATTTGTCAAAGCTTCTGTTGTTTCTCTTGCCCTTAAAAATATCGGTTTAGAAGAATTGATAATCCATACTGGGCAGCATTATGATGAATCCATGAGCGATGTATTTTGGAATGAACTTGACATCCCAAAACCTTATAAAAATTTAGCCATAGGTTCAGGTTTGCAGGGCGAACAAACTGCACAAATAATGATGGCATTAGAAAAAGAAGTGATTCAACTTAAACCAAACGCTATTCTGGTTTATGGAGATACCAACTCCACATTAGCGGCAGCCATTGTTGCTTCAAAACTTTGTATTAAATTAATACATATAGAAGCAGGACTAAGGAGTTTTAATAAAACAATGCCTGAAGAAATAAACCGGATTGTAACTGATAGGCTCTCCGATATACTTTTTTGTTCATCCAATGAAGGAATAGACCAATTAATCAAAGAGGGAATAAATTATGAAATACATAATGTAGGTGATGTAATGTATGATGCCTTTATTAAATTTCAACAAATTGCAGAAAGAAAATTTAAAATATCAGGCATCATTCCATTCGACTTTGAACCATTTCTTTTGGCAACCATACACCGACCTGCCAATACAGACAATGCCGAAAAAATAAAAGATATACTCGAGGCGTTTTCGGAATTGCCTTTCAAGATTGTCTGGCCTTTGCACCCTAGAAATAAAACACATATTTCCAAACAGAAAATACCTGACAATTTATTTATAATCCAACCTACTTCCTACCTTCAGATGTTAGTTTTATTAAATGCCTGTTCAAAAGTTTGTACCGATTCAGGAGGCTTACAAAAAGAAGCATATTGGGCAAAAAAACCTTGTATAACGCTACGTGAAGAAACAGAATGGGTGGAAACGCTTGAAGGAGATTGGAATATTTTGGTTGGTTCGAATAAATCTAAAATTATTGACGCCATAGAAAAAAAAATAGAAATAAGCTCGTGGAAAGAATTATACGGAGACGGAAATGCTTCACAAAAGATTGCTTCTATAATAAAAGATAAAATTCAGAATAATTCTTATTCTATTGGAAATTAAAGAAAAACTAAATGTTCTTTTTATTTTGATGGAATTTGCACCTGTAAATACAACTGGCAATTTCAGAAATCTTAAATTTATAAAGTACCTAGGTGATTTTGGAATTAGACCGATCATTGCAACTTTTTTAGCAGAAGATGCCGCTTTATTTTTTAATGCCAAAATCGATACTAATTTACTCAATGAATTACCGCCTGATACTATTATTTATCGTATCCCTTGTAAACATGAAAAAAAAAGCAGATTTCCAAAACTTCATAATTTCTTAAGAATTTATTTCAGTATTCAGGATGATTTAGCTAAACGATGGAAGCCTTTTCTTATGGCTGAAATTGGATCAATAATTAAAAAACACCAACCAAAAATAGTATATACTTCTTTACCCCCTTTTAGTTCAGGGTTACTTGCAGCAGAAGTGTCCGAAAAATATAGCATTCCATTAGTTACGGATATGCGGGATTTGTGGTCGCATTTTGGAGGTGGGCCATCTCCCAGCTATTGGCATTATAAATTGTCTTTAAAAGAAGAAGAAAAGTTATATAAAAAGTCTTCCGCTGTTATTTATGTAACACCGCAAATGCGTAAAACTTTACAGAAAATACACCCCGAAGCAAATAAAAAAAAATACCATTATATATCCAATGGCTTTGACATAAATATTGAAAATATTATAGATTTTAAATTTTCTATAACCAATGAGAAAATCATTATTGGTTACGTTGGAGCCTTTTATTATCACCCTGAACGCAGGAATAGCGCGTTTAAACCTCGTTGGAAAAAAAGGGGACATAAAATGCTTGAATACAATCATGTTCAGGATGATTGGTTGTATCGTTCTCCCTATTTTTTCCTAAAAACAATTTCTCATTTGAAAAAAAACAAGCCTCTCATTGGTAACAGAATACAAATTGAATTTGTAGGTATCAAACCAGATTGGCTGGAAGACATGGTGGAAGAATTTGATCTAAAAGACAATATCATCTCTCACGGCTTTGTATGTTATGATGAATCAAAAAAACTGCAAAACGGGTTTGATTTATTTTTAGCTACCTCTGAAAAAATAATTAATGAGGAGCATTACTGTCTCCCCTCCAAAATATTTGATTTCGTTGGAATGAACAAACCTATCCTTGGATTTGTAACAGAAGGAATTCAAAAGGAATTTATTGAAAAAAGTGGATTGGGAATTATTTGTAATCCGGATGATATAGAGGGTTCAGCCAATGTCTTGATTGAACTGATTACTAAAGGACGAGAGTTTCAACCAGAAATCACTTATTTAAAAAACTTCTATCGCCCTGCATTAGCTCAAAATTTAGCAACTTTATTAAATTCCATAAATTAGCTCATGCCTCCAATATTAAATAAAATCCTTGAATCCATATTTTCTAATAAAAAAACTTCGGATAAGGATGGAAACGTGAGAGAAGTAAATGATATGATATCAAGGGAGGAGGCTTTTGCTTTATATCGTATGTTTGAGAAAGCCAATACCAAAACAAGTATAGAAATAGGCCTTGCACATGGGGTATCAGCTTTGGTGTTTTGTCAGGCACATAATGATTTGGGTAATATTGAGGGAATTCACTATGGTGTTGACCCCAACCAATTTACTGTTTATAATGGTGCTGCAACTCAAGCCATTCATGATGCAGGGTTTGGCAAATATCTAAAGGTTTTAGCAGGACCTTCACATCTGGAAGTACCTGAATTAATTAAGCAAAATATTAAGGTGGATTGCGCTTTTATTGATGGCTGGCATACCTTCGATTATACTTTGGTAGATTTCTTTTTGATAGATAAGATACTAATACCCGGTGGATATGTTGCATTTCATGATACCTATGGTAGAGCAAAACAAAAAGTAATTAATTTTATTTTGACACATCGTAGATATGAAATAGATAAAAGACTGATGAATTTTAGCAATGAACCTAAAATGCGCATCCTTAAATTCTTTTTATGGCGTTTATATAAAGATCCGGGACTCTTGTTTTCATGGTTTCATTGGAAATATCAAACTAAAACCACTTCGGGACTTATCATATTAAAAAAGTTGGAGAATTTCGAACCTGATTATGATTTCTTCAAAAACTTTTAATAATCTAAACAACACCTAATGTTAAAAAAAATTATAAAAAAACTTATAAATGGTAAAACTTTGCCTGTAATGAATGGTAAATTGAAAGGATTGAAACTAAAAATAAATAAACTACAAAGAGGTAATGTATTATTTAACAATTATGAACCAGACAAACAACTCGCTTTTTTAACTTTTTTAAAAAGCGGTGAAATATTTTTTGATATAGGTGCAAATGTTGGACTCCATAGTTATTTTGTAGAGAGATGGATACCAGATGTAAAAATCTACGCTTTCGAACCACTTCCTGAAAATGTTGCATATATTAAGGAAACCGTTCTTTTAAATAAATTAAAAAATATAAATTTGATTGAATCAGCTATAGGTGCTGAAACAAAACAAATTTATTTTGAAACTGGAACTAATAACTTTCAAGGTAAAATTACAGAGAAGAAAACCTCAATTGAAGTCAAATTAATTACATTAGATGAATTTAGTTATACAAATAATATATTTCCTAATTTTTTAAAAATTGATGTTGAAGGAGCAGAAATTGATGTTTTACGAGGGGCTAATAAATTAATTGAAGAAAAAAGTCCCATTTTTCTTATTGAACTCCATATTCCTGAAAAAGATATCCTGGTAGCTAAATTTTTATTAGAGAAGGGATACGATATATTTACATTGAATGAACTTGCCAGAAATAAATCAGATAAACTATTAATAACCATTAAAAACAAGCTGTCTTCCTGGCCTGACAAAGATGGATTGAAAAAGAATATAGTTGCTATCCACACCTCAAAAATGGATCAATTCAAATATTTGATTAATTGATTTTATTATAAGTCACCTTCCCAATTAACATACTATTAATAATGAAAGTACTCATACTTGCCGGTGGTTTCGGCACCCGATTAAGTGAAGAAACCGATATACGGCCTAAACCAATGGCTGAAATCGGAGGCAAGCCCATTCTTTGGCATATCATGAAGCTCTATTCCCATTATGGATTCAATGAATTCATCATTTTACTAGGGTACAAGGGGTATTATATTAAAGAATATTTTGCGAATTATTTTTTGCATCAAAGCGATGTAACCCTGGATCTGGCAGAAAATAAAATGGAGGTTCACAGCAATACCTCAGAGCCCTGGAAAGTGACCCTTCTCGATACAGGTCTTTCAACATTAACAGGTGGTCGTATTCTAAGGGCAAAAAACTACATCAACAATGAACCATTTTTACTAACGTACGGGGATGGATTAGCGGATATAAATATTGAGAACTTGCTTGCATTCCATAAATCCCATGGCAAGGCTATCACCATGACAGCTGTGCAGCCGGAAGGCAGGTTTGGGGCTTTGGAAACGGATGCCAGCCATAAGGTGCTATCCTTTATGGAAAAACCCAAAGGGGATGGCACATGGATTAACGGAGGTTTTTTTGTTTGTCAGCCTGAGGTGCTCGATTATATACATGATGATTCTATAATATTTGAGAGGGAGCCTTTGGAAAAACTCGCCAATGAAAATCAATTATATACTTACCAGCATAAAAGCTTTTGGAAATGTATGGATACCCTGAGTGATAAAAAACAACTGAATGAAATGTGGAATCAAGGAGATGCCAAATGGAAGATTTGGGAGTAGGGTTTAGTCTTAAAGTTGATTTGTTTATTTGAGAACAAGGATTAACGATTTTAGAAGATGGTATATCCTAAATTTTATTACCTTTTAGATAAGTCAATTGAATAAGAAAAAATAGGATCGAATTTTAAAAAAATGGTTAAGGTTAAGGTTGCTTTCATCTGGAAATAATAGAAAAAGGTTAAGGTTAAGGCTGCTTTCAGCTGGAAATAATAGAAAAAGGTTAAGGTTAAGGTTGCTTTCAGCAGCAAACATCAACCTCAACCTCAATCTCAACCTCAATCTCAACCTCAACCTTAACCTCAACCTTAACCTCAACCTCAACCTCAATCTCAACCTCAACCTTCATAATTCAATATATTTTCGGCAGCCTTATTGCTTTTAGTCTTGATAGCAAAGATTAATTTATGTCGAATATCAGAATAATAAATTATTTCAGATTTACCATTCAGGTTATTTAATTGCAAGAATGAAACCTATTCCAAAAATAAGCAAACAAACGTTCTGGGATGCTGACATTGAAGAAAATGATTTTCAAATTTACAATGAGTGGGTAATCACCAGAGTATTTGATAGGGGAACCCTTGACGAAGTTTTATCAATTATTAATTATTATGGATTCAATTTTGTAAGGAATGTATTAATTAACACATCTGTAAATTTACCAAATCATAGTATATTATTGGCTCAGGCCATATTTAAATTAAAATACCCCGATTTTAAATGCTCCGAAAAGAAACCGTTTCAACTGTACTATTAGAAATCCTTTGTAAATTAATGGAAATGGAAACTCTAATGAAACATCGTTTGGTTGGAGGAACCGCCTTGGCGCTTCAGATCGGGCATAGGATTTCTGTAGATATTGATTTATTTTCTGAAACCAGGAATAATTATACGGCAATTGAAGATGAACTTAGCATGATATTTGGGAAATTGTATTCAAAACATAGGTATATCAGAAGTCCATTGGGTCATGGAATTTCAATTGCTCTCAATGGAATTAAGGTTGACATTTTGGATTGGTCATCCCATTTCATAAGACCCTGTTATGTAGAAGATAAAATCAGGATGGCAACAAAGGAAGATATTATTCTAATGAAGTTTAATACCTTTATATGTCAACCAGAATTCGCCAGATATGAAAAGAAGGATTACATTGACTTAGCTTATTTAATGAGAGAATTTTCAATAGATGACATGATCGGTTTATATAAAAACAAATACCCGCTGGAATTAATGGTAGACCGCCTAATGATAGAAGGCTTGCAATTAAGTGAATTGGCAGATAAACGAATAATGCCTAAAATGCTAAAAATTGAAACATGGGAGGATATAAAAAGTGAGATCGAAAACTTAATTTCGGTATTTATTGAAAAAAAACTCCGGAATTATTAAGGTTAGAATTTTTACTAATAGTCTTTCAATTGCAGGTTTTATAAATCTATTTTCTGAGATTAACATACATAATAGATTTGAGAGAATTATGGCAAACAACGCCTTTCGTACTCGATAAAAAAGGCTCGGAAAATTGACCTGCAATTTATTGCAGAACATTATTTAGAGTTTTTAATGAAATTTTGTTTGCTGCAAATAAATAGTAATGATTAGCAGGTAAGGAATCAAAGATAATAGGTAATTATAAAGTGGAATAAACCTCAACCTTAACCTTAACCTTACCCTTAACCTCAACCTCAACCCATGTTCAACAACTGTTTCAAAAACAAAAAAGTAATAATAACCGGCAATACCGGTTTTAAAGGCTCCTGGCTGAGTATATGGCTCCATGAACTCGGAGCTGATGTAGTAGGGATCTCGAAGGATATCCCCACCTCCCCTTCCATTTTCGAAGTATTATCCCTTTCCGAAAAAATCAGTCATTACATGGAAGATATCTGTGATGGCCAAAAAATGAAGGAGATTTTTCAGGCCACTCAACCCGATTTTGTCTTTCATCTTGCCGCACAACCCATTGTATCCGCTTCCTATTCCAACCCGGCTGATACCTTTCATACCAATGTAATGGGCACAACAAATATCCTGGAAGCGCTTCGTACTTTAAATAAACCCTGCAAAGCCGTGATGATCACCAGCGATAAATGCTACGACAATGTGGAATGGGTTTGGGGTTACCGCGAACATGATGCTCTGGGGGGCAAAGATCCCTACAGCGCTTCCAAGGGTGCGGCCGAACTCGTCATTAAATCGTATTTCCACTCCTACTTTAATAAACCGGAATCCAACATTCAACTGGTAGCAGTTAGAGCCGGCAACGTAATAGGCGGAGGCGACTGGGCCTTAAGCCGTATAGTACCAGATTGTGTCAGGGCATGGTCGAAGAAAGAATCCGTAAGTATCCGCAACCCCCTATCAACACGCCCATGGCAACATGTACTTGAGCCTTTGAGCGGCTACCTTCGCGCAGCTCAAGTAATGGCAGAAGGCAAAATCCGGATTCATGGAGAGCCCTTTAATTTCGGCCCTAATGCCGATCAGAATCATTCTGTATTGGAATTGTTACAGGCAATTAGCAAGTATTGGGATTTCGATGATTTGAACAATCATTTCAATGTAGAAAGCAACCCGGCATTTCATGAAGCCGGATTGCTGAAACTCAATTGTGACAAAGCCTTGCATTACCTTAAATGGAGACCTGTGTTGGGTTTTGAGGAAACTTCCAGGTTGACCGGCGAATGGTATAATACCTATTATAAAAATGGTTCAGAGGATTTGTACCGATACACAAACTCACAAATTGAGGAATATAGTCGCTTAGCTAACCAAAAGTCATTAGCATGGGCCATTTAGAAGGAGTTCATATTACCCCGCTAAAAATTATAGAAGGGAATTCCGGAAATGTACTGCATGTCTTAAAGAAGAACGAATCAACTTATTCTGGATTTGGGGAGGCCTATTTTTCACAGGTGTTCCATAAGGAAATAAAGGGATGGAAGAAACACAGGGAGATGATTTTAAATCTTGTTGTTCCTGTTGGTCGCATTCGTTTTGTTTTATTTGATGATAGAAAAGAAAGCTCAACATTCAGACAATTGCAGGAAATCGAATTATCTCCTGCAAACTATCAGCGTTTAACCGTTCCCCCGGATATCTGGATGGCTTTTCAGGGAATAGGGGAAAAAGAAAATTTATTGCTCAACATTGCGAGTATTACCCATAACCCGGACGAAGCAGATAATTTGCCATTGGTTAATGATGTGATACCGTACAAAGGATTTGATTGAATTTGTTTTCTATGGAAATAATTTGAAAAAAATCCAACTCCCCCCTTAATGGGGAAGTTGTCCTCGTGATCCGAAACGAAATATTTACCCGGGAAAATTCAAATACAAAAACCTAATCTTATATCACCCCATTTAATTTTTAGCTTAAAAGATCGTGATAGTTAAATCATTACCTGTCTTAACATCCGGTGCATATAAACAAATCTTACCTAACAAAAACCGTCACAAACCTTAACATTAACCTCAACCTTAACCTTAACATTAACCTCAACCTTAACATTAACCTCAACCTTAACATTAACCTCAACCTTAACCTCATCCTCAACCTCAGCATCAACCTCAACCTTAACCTCATCCAGCTTTCTCAAATATAATGCAATCAATCTTAATAACCGGAGGCCTGGGATTTGTCGGAGGGCGGATAACTAAAAGATTATCTTTCGGTAACAAAATAATCGTCACTTCAAGAAATACCGTTTCCCCTGAAACACTTCAAAAACATGGGAATGTTGAATCCATACTACATTCCGAACTGTTCCAAACCAAAACCTTTCCAAAAAAAATAGACACCGTTATTCACCTCGCAGCCCTCAACGAATGGGACTGCATAAAATACCCCTCCGAAGCCATCCGCGTCAATATTGACGAAACCCGAATAATCCTCGAAAATTCTATCAATGCAGGAGTTAAAAACTTCATTTTCTTTTCCACCGCTCATATTTATGGAAGCCCGCAAACAGGCCAAATCACCGAAAATACCCTGCCTATACCTATACATCCCTACGCCATCACACATAAAGCTGCTGAGTATTATGTCATTGCAGCAACCCATCAAAAAAAAATAAATGGGATCATCCTCCGCCTTTCTAATTCCTTTGGAGCCCCCGTATCTCCTGCTGTAAATCGCTGGACCCTGCTTGCCAACGACCTCTGCCGGCAAGCCGTTGAAAAGGAAAGTCTTACTCTGCTTACCAATGGGTGCCAATACAGGGACTTTGTTTGCCTCACTGATGTGGCAGATGTTGTAAATATGATTGTATCTGATCCTCTCAAATTTAAAAAAATTGTCTATAATTTAGGTGGAAAAACTATGCGAGTGATTGATTTAGCTCAACAAATAGCCAATAAATACAGTTTGCTCTATGGCAAAAATATTTCCATAAATCTACCGACCGGATCGGTGAACACCCCAGAACCTGTTCTTCAATATGTTTCAAATCGATTGCATGCCGAAGGGTGCAGTATCAAAAATGATATACAATCAGAATTGCGAGACCTTTTAAGATTCTGTAAACTCAATTTTTCCCGGGCATGACCGATTTGATGGTTATCTCGCATGCCTGTTTTATGGGTATTAACAGGAGTGTTTATCGGCTGTTTAAAACATCAGGATGGAATATTGAGATTATTGCCCCGCGAACCCTGAAATTCCCAAACGGAATAAGGGAAGCCGAACCCGCAAGGGAAAGTGATCCACCAATTCATTTTTTAGAACTCAAAGGGAGCAATCCGAGAACCTATTCCTTTGATGGCCTGGAGACCGTTATGAATACAAAGCAACCAAGCCTGGTATTGCTGGATAATGACCCGGTAAGTTTCATAGCATTAAAGGTTGGGAAGTGGTGCCAAAATAACAAATCGAAACTCTATTGTATCTCCTGCGAAAACATGCCTTTGGATATGCGCTCTGCATTTAAAAGAAGAGGGTGGAGAGGCCTTCCGTCTGCAATTGTAAAAAGGATTTTGCTATGGCAAACCAAAAAAATAGTAGAAGGGGTCTTCAGTATTAACAGGGATGGTCAGCTAATTCTTAAAAAAGAAGGGTTCAAAAATGTCGTTCACATGCCGCTTGGCTTTGATCCGGAATATTTTTATCCCGATGCCTTTAAAGGAGAAGAGATAAGGAATAAATTGGGTTTAACTAAACCGGTAATTGCCTATTTTGGCAGGCTGACCAAGGAAAAAGGAATTCACGTATTGATTAAGGCTCTCTCCGGCATGAAAGATCAGGCTTGGCATCTCCTGATGGATGATTTTGATGAATATGCCTCCGATTACACGAAAGAAATACATGATTTGTTGGAAGAATCAGGAATCCGCGATCGGGTAGTTTTCATCAGCCCCTCACATTATGAAATGGGCGGATATATGAATGCCTCCGATATCGTCGTTGTTCCCTCCGTTTCCACTTATCAGTGGAAGGAACAATACGGACGGGTGGTGGCTGAAGCCCTGGCCTGCAGCAAAAAGGTTGTGGTATCTGATAGCGGTTCATTAAAAGAAGTATTGAATGATTATGGATATATATTTCCTGAAGGCCACAGTGAATCTCTTTGTAAGGTAATTAAAAAATTACTACATCTACCGAAAATGGATAATAAAAGGATACTAGCTCTTTCAGAATTTGCCATAAAAGAACTTAGCATTTTGAAACAAAAAAAAGTTATGCAATCCGCATTTAATAGGTAGTGTAAGTTCTCCCGGTTTTTTTGAATCCCGGACTGAATATGTAAATTTGCTTATTGTATATTGAATATTTGATCTTGCTTGAAATAGGGTGACTTTTTAAATTAAAGCATTTAAGTTTAATGAAAATTTTAATCGTCGGGAGCAAATCGGATTATGCTATAGAACGATATTACATGAAATATTTGCAGGAGCTAGGGGCTGAGGTTTATCATTACCCTTCAGCGGATATAATTTTTAATTATCATTCAAAAAATCTTATAAATAAAGTTCTTTTTAAGACGAAAATAAAAACGAATTACCATATTGTTAATATAGAATTAATCAATATTGCTTACAAATTTAAACCGGATGTTATTTTGATTTTTAAAGGGATGGAAATATTTCCTGAAACACTCAATAAATTACGAAAGGATTTTATGCTCGCGAATTACAACCCCGATCATCCTTTTATAATATCAGGGCCCGGCAGTGGAAACAATAATGTTACAGAAGGTGTAGGCTTATATCATCTCCATTTTTGCTATCAAAAATCATTGCAGAAACAAATTGAGAATAGTTTTCGAATCCCAACTGTTTTTTTACCTTTTGCGGTCGAAACTACAGATATTGAATATCGCAATCCAGACGATATTGAAGAAATTTACCGGGTTTGTTTTCAAGCCAACCCAGACCAATACAGGGTGAATAAATTAGAATTACTTACTGAGAGCGGAATAGAAGTAGATGTTTATGGACATGGTTGGGAAAAAACGAGATTGAAATTTAATAAAAAAGTTAACATTCAGGAAATAGCTACCCGTTCAGATTTTTGGAAAAAGAACCAGGAATACAGAATCCAGCTTAATCTATTCAGGGAACATACGCTCGATTCTCATAATATGCGAACCTTTGAAATTCCGGCGGTTGGAGGTATTCAATTAAGTCCCTATTCCAAAGAGCAGGAAGATTTTTTTAAAGATGGGAAAGAAATTTTTTTCTTCAGAGATGATAAAGAAATGGTAACTCTTGCACATAGAGTAATGGCCTTCGAAAAAAATAAGGCCTTAGAAGTGCGAATGGCCGGAAGAAAACGTTTCATGGAATCCGGTTATACTTTTGCCGACAGAGCGAATACCGTATATGATACATTTTTAAATTCAGAATGGTAACCATTAGTTGCAGCGGGAAGCTTCATGCTTTTGCTTTAGCCGAGCAATTAGAGAATGCCAATTTGCTCGATAAACTTTTTACATCATATGCTTGGCAGAAAAACACATTCCTTCGCAAATTTGTGAATCGTAAGGATTTGGAAGAATTACCGCCATATAAAATTTACACCAACAGTTTCATTGCGGTTCCAATGAAATTATTCCCCAAACATGCTTATATATGGAATGATCTATTTGACCGATGGGTTGCATTCAAAATACGGAAATCAAAAAGTAAGGTCTTTATTGGTTGGAGCGGTATGAGCCTCAGGGCAATTAAAGTTGCCAGATTAAAAGGGATGATCACGATTCTGGAACGAGGTTCATCCCATATCGAATATCAGAATGAAATTTTAAAGGAAGAATATGCCCGGTTTGGGAAGAATTTTTCAATAGATAGAAGGGTAATCCGGAAAGAACTGGAAGAATATAAGATTGCCGATTATATCTCTATTCCGTCCCAATTTGTTAAAAAATCTTTTATTGAAAAAGGTGTGCCAGAAAATAAGTTAATCCTTAATTCCTATGGTTCTGCCGCTATCTTTAATTCAAAGGAAACAGTTGAAAGGAAAAATATTAAATTTATTATCCTTTATTTGGGAAGTATTACCATTCAAAAGGGTTTGATCTATTTTTTTGAAGCGTTAAGAAAATTATCCATGGACAATTCGAAGTATGAGATTTGGTTCATTGGTTCTGTAGCCGATGAAATGAGAACAACGATCAAAAAATATCAGGCATCCAACTGGATATGGAAGGGACAGATACCTCAACATGAATTACCTGATATGATCCGGCAATGCGACGTGGCCGTTCAGCCGTCACTACAGGAAGGTATGAGTATGGTGATTCCTCAAATCCTGGCTTGTGGAGTACCGGTTATCGCTACTGTAAATAGTGGAGGTGAAGATATTTTAATAGAATCTATAACTGGTTATATTGTACCTATTAGGGATCCAGAAAGTATAGGAGGAATGATTGAGGAACTTTACCACGATCCTGAAAAATTGTTAGAAATGAAAAATGCGGCTTCAAATTCAGTAAAGAATGGTTTTACATGGCAAGATTATGGGAATCGTTATTCAAAATTAATTGATAAACTATTAGACAACATCTGAGGTATTTATTAAGCGTTTTTATTTGTTTATGATAATTGGGATAAAAGTATCTTAAAAATCCAGGGTACAATTCTAAACCTGGAGTTAAAATAATAGAAAGCAATGTATTCAGAACAGAGGAATTCATTACTTATCCCTTACTTGAACATTCATTATTGGTCTAAAATTAAAGAAATGGCGAAACAAAATAATATTATACTTGTCCTACTTCCAGTATACAATGACTGGGTAAGTGCCTGGCAATTGATCTCGGAATTAGATAAAGTTTTCTATAACGATGGGCGGAGATTTGATGTGCTGATAATTGATGATGGGTCCATAGAAAACCGCCCTTTAATAGTTCCGGAAGGCCTGTTATCTTTAGAAAAAATGAAGGTACTGGAACTTTGGAGTAATTGTGGACATCAACGAGCAATCGCACTTGGGCTTTCTTGGGCTGTGGCTGAGGGTTTATGGGAGCGATTTGTTGTTATGGATAGCGACGGAGAAGATCGTCCTACTGATGTTCTATCATTGATTCATGAGCATGAAAATACACATCAGCCTTGTGCTGTTTTTGCTCAAAGGATGCTACGCACTGAGGGATTAGTATTTAAAGGAGGTTATCATTGTTACCGTTTGATACATTTGTTACTTACAGGTATCGCAGTAAGAGTGGGAAACTTCTCTGTGATTGACTCCAATGTCGCTGGTAAGATTGTTTACATGGCAGAAAGTTGGAACCATTATTCGGCAAGTATTTTCAAGAGTCGGGTTCCACGAATTTTGGTGCCTACTAATAGGGGCAATCGTTACGCAGGAAAATCTTCGATGAATCTTCCCGCTCTTGTTGCACATGGTATCTCGGCGCTTTCAGTGCACGGTGACAAGGTTGCGGTTCGTATGGGAGCCGGCACACTAATTTCTTGCTTGGCTTTGTGTTCAATTGCAATCGTCTTTGGCATTTTCGGTGGAATAAATAAGTTGGCCCTTTTTCTGGTTGTAGTGGCCTTGAGCACTCTACTTCAAACAATAACAGGCGTGGTTTCCCTCGCCATGATCACCCTTAACGGAAGATCTCAACAAGGTTTTATACCTGGAAGGGACTATCATTGTCTGACAAAAAGTCTCTACACTTATTCGAACTGAAAAATAATAAATAAGAATACGCCGGCAAGAAACTGAAACTTTTGACAAAGCTATTGAAATGGAAAGTGTATATGATTTCAATTGTTAATCCTGCGTAAAAAGACGCATACTTGAAGTATGGAGAAACCGATAATAATATAAGTTATCTACAACAGAATAGTTACCGAAAGGCTGTAAGTCGAGCTCAGAAGGTTATTATTTGTAAAATCACAGTTAAAAATCTATCATAGGAGAGTCGATGATGAGGAACCATTGGATTGTTGTATTTTGTCTGTTCTTGCTTCATGCCTTTTTGTTTGGCTGGTCGG
>CAYHCM010000078.1:0-15022 GCA_964355045.1 uncultured Chitinophaga sp.
TTTAAAATTGCAAAGGTATCAAAACCCGATTATGATTCAGCAAATCATGTTTTGTTTACCCTAAATAATGAACGAATGCTTCGCTGGTTTCCCGAACTTAAAATATTTTATGGTTATGTTTTTTATTCCGAAGAGTTTGAAAAATACAAGATTCTTTACAACCACTATTTTAAAAACAAAATTTACTCGGATGTACGATTGGAATATGAAAAGGGCGATGATTATTGCACGTTTGTATTAAAAACGCCTGAAGGTTTTATTGATTTTAAAGCAAATATTTTGGATGTGAACAAAACCAAACAATCTCATTATGTTTATAAAAGTTTTTACCGCCGTTATATGTATTATAATAAAAGGCTGACTATACGGCAAAAAGCATTTGATATACATCAGGAATGGAGAAAAACAGCTTTTAGGAGAAACTCGTGGAGAAGGGGAATTTCCCCATCTCAATTTGCAAATGATACTTCAAATTATGGATTAGCAACCTGGGCAAAGCCAATTAGTGCTAAGCGAAGAGCGGTATTAGTAAAAACAGGTTTATACAATTGTGATGTACAATTTGAAGTGGTAAATGTCTCCGTGGTTGACCTAAACCTTAAAAATGGCCTGGACAGCACCATTAAATTTGATAAAATATTTCTTTTTGATGATGATATGAATGGCTATATAACTTATGAAACCAAAAAAGTGATGCTGCAACCTAAAACAACCAGAGGAATAATAGCCACCACCGCTGCAGGGGTATTGTATTATATAACCAAAAGCGGTTTGCTTACTAAAGATTTTGGAAAAAAAGAGGTGGACATTCATATGAATGAATCTACCGAAACCATTGGATCTATTGGTGATTTGGGAAGGCTTTTCAGGAGGTAGGTTTCTCTGAAAGGCATCAAGACATTACGATTTTTTATTTGATGAAGGTCAATAAAATAAAAGTGGCTGGAAATATTTTAGAAAATATTAAAATCGAAAAGCTATTTTTTGATATATAAGCCTACAATCATTAAGGCTAGCGTTGCAAAAAAGGCAAAAACCCACTTAATGATTTCCACTTTTGAATCAGATATTCCTTTTTGTAATTCTCCTTTTACAATTGCCAAATCTTCCTTGGTACTGAGTACATCTTTTTTATTATCAAACTTATTATCAACCACAACCTCGATTTCTTTTACGAAAGTCATCGCATCACTTTCATTTTTAAAGTATTTAAAGGCGATGTTATATAAATTTAAACTTTGTGTAGCGGTCATAAGTTTTATATTATTATTTAAAATTTACAATTAATAATCTAGCATTTTCATGGCTAAATGTTAAACAAATTTACAATTTGATTTAAAATAAAAAAAGTTACCCAATAAATTTGGTTACTTTTTTTAGCTTTATGATAAATTTATTTTCCCAAAACCGCTACTTTCGCAGATTCAATTTAATCCATACATGAGCAACGAAACTGTGCTGATAATAGGCTCTTGCGGGCAGGTAGGCACTGAACTTACCGAAGCCCTACGCAATTTATACGGATCCTCAAATGTTATTGCTTCTGACATCAGAAAACCTGAAACTCCGTTTTGGAACGAAGGCCCGTTTGAAATAATGGATGTATTGGACCCAACCAAAGTTACGGAAGTGCTTAAAAGATATAAACCTACTCAAATTTATCATTTGGCTGCTTTGCTCTCAGCATCCGCCGAGAAAAACCCGAAATTGGGATGGAGATTGAATATGGATGGCTTGTTTTATGTATTTGATGCCGCCCTTGAATTTGGGGTAAAGCGATTGTTTTGGCCAAGTTCCATAGCGGTTTTCGGACCTAATACGCCTAAACAAGATACGCCGCAACATTGCATCATGAATCCAAATACGGTGTATGGAATTACCAAACAAACAGGAGAACGCTATTGTGAATATTACCATAAACGCTATGGATTGGACGTACGGAGTATCCGTTATCCGGGACTTATCGGTTACAAAGCTGATGCCGGTGGAGGAACCACCGATTACGCGGTTGAAATATTTCATCAAGCTTTAAAAACCGGAAAATATGAATGTTTTTTAAATGAAAATACCAGTTTGCCCATGCTGTATATGCCCGATGCTGTAAAAGCCACCTTGGATATAACCCATGCTGAATCCGAAAAAATAAAAATCCGTTCATCCTATAATATTTCCGGGTTTAGTTTTACCCCAAAAATATTAGCTGAAAAAATAAAAAAACACATTCCGAATTTTGAAATAACCTATAAGCCCGACCACCGACAAGCCATAGCTGATAGCTGGCCGCAAAGTATTGAAGACACAGAAGCCAGAAAAGATTGGGGTTGGAAAAATGATTTTGATTTAGATGCTATGGTTGCCGATATGATAAAAAATTTAGCGCCAAGATATAATTCACAACCTGTTTAATTTTGGCCTTAATTTTGCAAAGCTTTTAATAAATTATTTTAAAATTATGAATCGTATTAAAATTTCCACTTTTCTTATCACTACTTTCTTTCTGTTTTCATGCGGCAATACCGGTAAAATATTGTCGGAAGCCAATAAGGTTTTGCAAACCATGAATACCGGTATCACCCAGGATGAAGCGACCAATGGTTTAAAAGAAGCACTTAAAAATGGAGCCGGAGTGGGCACCGATTTTTTATCGAAAAGGGATGGCTTTTTAAAAAATGCCACCTATAAAATTTTATTTCCACCCGAAGCACAAAAAATTGAAGAAAAGCTTCGCAAATATGGTTTTGGAAGCCTGTGTGATAATGTGATTGAAACTATTAATCGCGGGGCTGAAACAGCAGTGGCCGAAGCAAAGCCTGTTTTTGTAAATGCCATAACTTCCATGACTATTAGCGATGCCATAAATATTGTAACCGGAGGAAACGGAGCCGGAACATCGTATTTAAAACGCACCACAAGTGTTGAATTAACCAATAAATTCAGACCCATTATTCAACAATCTCTCGACAAAGTTGGAGCTACTAAATACTGGACAGAAGCGATTACTAATTATAATAAAATTCCTTTGGTTGAGAAAATTAATCCCGACCTAAACGCATATGTTACCAACAAAGCTATGGAAGCTCTATTTAGTCAAATAGAAATTGAAGAAAATAAAATTCGCCAGGATCCTTTGCAACGGACTTCCGAGCTTTTGAAAAAGGTTTTTAATTACGCTGACCAGCAAAAAACCAAATAGGTAATAAAAATATTTCCTTTTAATACCAATAACCATGCAACCTTTCAGCATTTTGGTAGTCTAATAGATATAAAGTTGAATTAAAACTTTATCTTCGCCAACCAACACTTTGCAAAGGAAACTAATCTTTCTGTTTTTAACCTTATTGGCTTCGTCCTTTTTAAAGGCTCAGCCTAAAGCTTCATTTACAGCCAGCCCCAACAAAGGGTGTTCGCCGGCCACCATCAAATTTATCAATCAAAGTACAGGCACAGGTTTAACGTATTTTTGGGATTTAGGAAATGGAAATACCAGTACTGTAAAAGACCCGAAAGCCATTTATTATTCGGTCGGTTTGTACGCTGTTAAACTTATTGTAACAGACAATTCGGGTAAAAAAGACAGCATTACAAAAATAAAATTTATTGAAGTTTTCAAAAATCCTATTGCCTATTTTGATGCTCAAACCTTAATTGGTTGCACTCCTTTTGATCCTGAATTGAAGGATAAAAGCACAAGGGGAAGTGGTATGATAAGCGAATGGACGTGGGATTATGGGGATGGGAAAGTTGTCACAGGTCAAACTCCCGTTTATGCTTATACCACCGAAGGAATCTATACCGTTTCTTTAGTAACCAAAGATGTTAACGGCTGCCAAAGCGATACCTTAAAAAAACAATATATCACCGTAAAGGCATCTCCTCAGGTAATTTTTAGCGCTGATAAAACAACGAGTTGCAGCCAGCCTTTTACAGTTAATTTTACAAATAAATCAACCGGATTAAAAACGGGAGACCAGTTTGAGTGGGATTTTGGAGATGGGACAAAATCAACCGATAAAAACCCCAAAAAAACATTTACCGACAGCGGAAGTTTTAGTATTACACTAAACATTAAGCCTGCCAATGGCTGCAATGCAGGTTCCAAAATCTCAAATTACATAACAATTTCAAAACCAAAACCTTCGTTCACTTATCAGCCTGGTGAAGTTTGTGCAAACAGATATGTTATTTTTAATAATACCTCGACGCCCAAAAGTTCAAATTTACTTTGTAACTGGGATTTTGGTGATGGAAACACAGCCAAGGGTGAGGAAGTAATGAATTCGTATAAAACCAAAGGCAGTTATACGGTAAAACTTACCGTGAGTTTGCCGGATGGGTCATGCAAGGAAACCCTTACTGTGCCTAATTCTATAAAGGTTTTGACACAACCTAATACCAAATTTACTATTAGCGACACCTTATTTTGCCAACCGGGATACATGGATACGTTTATTGACAAAACCACGGGCGTTGTAGCACGGTATTGGTATTTAAACAGAAATTTTATTTCATCCAAACCCGGGCTTATTTTAAAAATAAAGGAACCGGGCTACTCAGAAATAATGCTGATGACTTTTAACGGATCGTGTTATGACTCGGTTATTAAATTAATTTATAAAGATTCAATTAAGCCAATATTTATTCTCAATCCTCAAAAAGGATGTGCTCCATTAATGGTAACTTTTAAAGATATTACCCAATCAAAAATTCCGATTACATCCAGAGTTTGGGATTTGGGTGATGGCAATTTTCAAAATCAGGATTCATTTGAATACACATACACCAAAGCCGGGATGTATATTGTAAAACTAACTGTAACCACTGAATCAGAATGTACATTTACTTCGCAAGATACAATTTGGGTAGAAACAAAACCTGATTTAACATTTAACTTTCCTTATACCGAAGCCTGTAATACATACGATTTAACAATAGCAAACGCCAAAAATAAGAATGGCCAAAAAATTGATATTTGGAAATGGTTTTTATATACCGATTTTACAGATTCAATAAATTTTGATACTAACCAAATATTTAAACTCAGATTGCGGGCACCCGCTACTAATTTTAATATAAAATTAGTAGCGGGTAAAAATGAGTGCTATGACACTTTTACCAAAAGAAATATTTTAAGAATATTACCACCTTATGTTCGGTATGGTATAGCGTTCACTTGTACCGGATATCCCTATACACTTGTTAATACCTCGGATAGTGCTGATGAAATACGATGGATTTTTAAAGACTCAGTTGTAATAAATAAACAAACGTTAATTATTAAAAACGGTGATCCTTGGCCATTACGATTATGGGGAAAAAACTTTAAATATGGATGCGAGGACTCAACTTCAATAATCCAGCTTGATACCATTAAAAGAAGAATTGGTTTTAATTTTACAGGAAGCCTTTGTGCTCCTGCCAGTTTAAGGTTTCATAACTGGTATTTTCCCGATTATGAAAAATATATATGGGATTGGGGTGATGGGAAACGAGAAACAGGTTTTGAATACGGAGATAAAGTATTTGCAAAACCCGGTACCTATAAAGTAACTCTTATTGGAATTACAAATGAATGCAGAGACTCCATAAGTCATATAGTAAATGTAACAGACCCGAAATTAAGTATTGATATTAGCCCAAAAGAAGGGTGCGGGCCGTTAACCATCACTCTTATTAATAAAACCTCCGACACTTCTGATAAAAACAAGTTTTGGCTAATAAGCGGTTTAGCGCCAATACCGGTTACAGCCGATACTATGTATTATACTTTAAAACAGCCGGGGCCTTTGGCCGGAGGCAAGTATAGTATAAGCTTTTCAGTACAGGATGAGAATAAATGCAAGGCTACAGCAACAGATACTGTTAAAGTATTAGGAATGAAATTCTATTTTAACTTTTTGTCAATGGCCACCTGTGCATACCCTAAACTAACTATTCAACCGCTTTTTCCTGATCCAAAGATTGATACAAAAAATATGAATTATTTTTGGGAGGTTGGGGATGGAAGAAAATTTACGGGTTCAATTATTGATTATTATTACAAAACCGCCGGCACCTATAAAGTAAGCCTAAAAATTAGCGATGGCAATGGTTGCGTAACCGAAAGGGATACGCTAATTGTAAATAATTTTAAATCAATATCTGCCAACCTGATTGCCGATTTGCTCGATGCCAATTGTCCACCCTTGCGGGTTAATTTCATTTCCAAATCAGAAGCCAAATTTGGTAAAATTGTAAAATACCTTTGGGATTTTAGCGATGGCTCATCCTCAAATTTGCTAAATCCATCACACGTTTATTTAAAGGCCGGTAAATTCACGGTAACCCTTGCTGTTACAGATGATTTGGGATGTTCAGATAAAATAGTTTTTAAAGATCTTATATTAATTGAAGGCCCTGTTGGAACTTATACTTTTGATAAAAAAGCCGGATGTACGCCTCTTTTTGTTAATTTTAATACGATTGTTTCTAATACCCATAAACTGGAATGGGACATGGGTGATGGGCTAATAATTGAAGATTCACTGCAAGCCGGACACCTATATACCCGAATAGGAAAGTATATTCCTTTGCTGGTTTTGGCCGATAGTTTTGGTTGTAAATATACCCTTCCTCCTATTGATACCATTAAGGTCTTCCCATATCCTGTCCCTCAATTTAGTTTTACAACAGCATGCCCTAAACTGCCGGTTTATTTTAAAAACATGTCCACTCCTCTAAAAGGTACTATAGCTAAATGTGAATGGAATTTTGGGGATGGTGATACATCCATGCGGCTTGAACCGAATCATATTTTTAAAACCAAAGGTACTTATAATGTTACTCTGAAAGTATGGAATACAGATGGATGCGAAGCGGAAATAATGAAACAGGTAGTAGTAAAAAATTCAACAGCCGGATTTAAGCCGGGAAAAGATTTTTATTGCACAGGGCAAATACCAACGTTAATCAATACCTCAAAATCAGATACCACGTTTGAAACGTACCATTGGTTTTTGAACGATTCTTTTATTTCAAAAAATGCGAATCCTGTTTTGCCCCGCTTGTCATCAGGTTTATATAAAATAACCCTTGCGACTATAGATAATTTTGGCTGTACAGATACCTTCATAAAAAATCAAGGTTTAATAATAAGCGATACCCTTGCGCCAACTCCGCCTTTTATTTACAGGGTTTCGGTTGAAAATGATAACAGTGTCGTTCTGGATTTTTCAGGCTATCGCAATTTCGATTTTAAACAATACACCATTTATTCGGCTGGCAAAAAAATAGTATCAGTTTCAGATAAAAACGATACGAGCAAAATAATAAATTCTCTTAATACGCTTCGCAATGTGTATTGCTATAAAGTTACAACCACCAATCTTTGCGATTATGAATCCTACTTAAATTTAGCGTTTGAACATTGTACTGTTGAAGCCAAAGCCACCGGAGATTTGAAAAAAGTGAATGTAACCTGGAATGCTTATAAAGGATGGCCGGTAAACAGATATGAAATATTCAGGGAAGAACTTGGCTCAAAAGGAAAATACAATTATTTGGCAACTGTGAGCGGTAATCAATTAAACTATACCGACACAAATGTATTTTGTAAAATGGTGCATTTTTATAAAATAAAAGCCTTTGAAAACGTAGGATATAATCAAATTTCATGGAGCGATACCACAGCCGCCAAGCCATTATTCGCCAATTCTGTTCCTCCCAATAATACCATAAGAGCCACGGTAGATTTGGATAAAGAAATAATTATAGAATGGACAGGAAGCGGTTCGCCACGAATACCCGTAATGGAATATGTGCTCGAAAAATCGGAAGATGGTGTACATTATAAATGGTACCAAAGTTTTCAACCTGATCAATTTGCCTATACCGATACAAAAGTTTTGGTGGATAATAAATCCTATTTTTACAGAACCTATGCCATTGATACCTGTGAAATTTTAAGCCCCTTTACCAACTTTGCCAAAACGATTTTGTTAAAGGCTGATACAACAATTGAAGAGCGTCCTTTTGTAAAATGGAGCACCTATCAGGGATGGAACGAAGGTGTAAATGAATATGAAGTGCAGCGCAAAAAACCGGATGGAACCTTTGTTACCATAGGTTTCACATCGGCGTATGATTCTATGTTGGTAGATAATGTGACTGACCTTAACGGATACCCTTTTTATTGTTATAGAGTCATTGGATATAAAAATATTTCGGCCACTCAAAAACAAATTATTAGTATAAGTAATGAAGATTGTGCCCCTGTGCGTTCACGAATTTTTGCCGCCAATGCATTTACCATAAACGGTGATAATATTAATGAAACCTTTGATATCAAAGGGCTTTACATCAAAGATTATTCTATTAAAATATTTACCCGCTGGGGTGAAAAAATATTTGAAAGCAATGATATGAATGTAGATTGGGATGGATACTACAACGGCAGGCTTTGTCAAATGGACGCCTATATCTGGATAATAAAAGCCGTGGGAGTGGACGATTTAAACTGGCCGATGACAGGAACAGTTACTCTAATCCGTTAAGAAAATAATTTGAAAAAAGTTAAAAAGTTATTTGAAATTTACGCCAAATGGCGTATATTTGTAGGACAAATAGCGTATAAATGAAAACTTATCAGGAAGAAGAAACCGATTTAAGCTTAGTAAACGAGCCCGATGCCGGTTATTTTATTAATTATACTCACTCGGGAATGCCGTTTAATACCTTTGAAAAGCAATCTCAAAAAGTACCATTTACCCAAAATGAATGGAGCAATGTTCTCAATTTATCAGAGCGAACTTTTCAGCGATATAAAAAAGAAAATAAAAAATTTGAATCCATATATACTGAAAAAATCCTTGAAATAATTTTATTATTTAATCGGGGAATTGAAGTTTTTCAAAACGAAAATAATTTTTACGAATGGCTTAATACACCAAGCATGGCTTTAGGAAATATAAAACCCCTTTCAATAATTGATAATTCATTTGGTATTGAAGCTGTAAAAAACGAGTTAGGTCGTATTGAACACGGTATTTTTGCATAATAATTTTGCTGGTTTATCGCATTACATGGCAGAAATATGCTAACGACTTAAGCGGTTATGGAGCCAAGCGTTATGGAGGAAGATGGAATAGTATAGGCGTTCCGCTCTTATATACATCGTCTTCAGTTTCATTAGCAGTCCTCGAAAATCTGGTACATTTGCAAAAGCATTTATTACCAAAAGATATTGTATTAATTTCGTTGGAAGTTGATGAGAATTTGCCAAATGAAATAAAATCTATGAATAATTTGCCAAAGAATTGGCGCAAATTTCCGGTACCGGTTTCTTCACAAAAGATTGGAGATAGTATGGTAAAGGAAAACCAAAAACTGTATTTGACAGTTCCATCAACCCTTGTTGTAGATGAAATGAACATTTTAATAAATGTGCTGCATTGGGATTTTAATAAAGTAAAAATAGTGGAAACAAAGCCATTTACATTGGATGTGAGGCTTTTTATGTAACAAAAAAAACGTCAAGAAAATGAAAAACTTTTAGTCAAACATCCTCTCCGCTTCCAAAATACTCTCCGGTTTCCCAACATCTATAAATTTACAATCACCTTGGTCAAAGCCTCTGATGATATGGTTTTTGGACAAATCAAGATATACATCAACCATCGAAAATTTGTCGGTTTGAGTAATATATTTAAAAATGTTTGGCGAAATAATATGCAAACCACTAAAGGCTTTTCGGGTAAGGTGATGTTCTTTACCGGTTAAAATTTGCTGATGGGTTTTGGTATTTTCCCAGCCGCTTAATTGGTTGGTTTCATCAAACAAAAAATAGCGGGATGTTTGCCTGTTACTCACTGCCAAGGTAGCCAACGCTTTGGTTGATTTATGATTTTCCAACATTTTTATTAAATCCAAATCTGTTAAAATATCTACATTTAGCAAAACAAACGGCTCATCCGAATCCTGAAAAAACCAGGCTGCCTTTTTTAAACCACCGCCGGTTTCCAATACTTCATCGGTTTCATCGCTTAGTGTAATTTTTGTTCCCCAGCCATTATTGGTTTCAATAGCCTCTATAATTTTTGCAGTAAAATGATGGACATTCACAATGATTTCAGTTATTCCGAATAACTTTAAATATTCAATATTGCGCTGCAGTAGCGATTTTCCATTTATGATGGTCAATGCTTTTGGATGGCTGTCGGTAAAAGGTTTTAGCCGAGTGCCAAGCCCAGCTGCCAGTATCATTGCTTTCATTTATTTATTTTTTTTGAACCACATAGGAGGAGCATAGAAACATAGGCTTCACATAGTCTTTATAGCCCCATGTTTCTCCTTGCCTCGGGTGAAACAAATCAAAACCCCCGTTTTTCTTTAATACCCTGTTCAATATGGTCTATTTCCACTTTCACATTAAATTTATTTCTTAAATGACGGGCTAAATCATCGGCTGCATATACGCTGCGATGCTGACCTCCGGTACATCCAAAATTAACCATGAGGGATGAGAAATCTCTTTTTAAATAATCTGAAACGGCAATATCAACCAAATTATAAACGTTATTCATAAACACTGGCATCTCTGTTTGTTGTTCCAAAAAATCTTTAACCGGTTTATCTTTCCCCGTTTGTTGCTTAAATTCCTCTATCCTGCCCGGATTTAAAATTCCCCGGCAATCAAAAACAAAACCTCCTCCATTTTCAGTTGGGTCAGGCGGATAGCCTGATTTTTTGTAGGAGAAACTATTTATTTTTATGATTAAAGGAGTTTGGTCGTTGGCTTTGATATTAGTAAAGCGGTTAATCATTTCTTCACTCACAATAATATTTAAAAGCCTTTCAAATTCGGGAACTGAAATCCCCACAATTTTATTTTTTAAAAAAATTTGAAGATTATGCAAAGCCAAGGGAATGCTATCCAAAAAATGTGCCTTTCGTTCAAAAATTCCCCGAAAACCATAAGCCCCCAAAACTTGTAAAAGCCGTATTAAAACATAGCCATTGTATTGGCTGATAAAACGGTTTCTGTCAACGGGTGTTTCAATTAGTTCATCCACACAATCCAGATAATAATCTAATAACTTATCCTTCCATTCATCACTCAATTCAGCCTTAGCTTGCCACAAAAATGAAGCGACATCGTATTGCAAAGCCCCTTTCATTCCGCCCTGATAATCAATAAAAAAAACCTGATCATTTTTAACCATAACATTTCGGCTTTGAAAATCGCGATACATAAAAAACTTATGGTCAACTCTTGAAAGGTAATGGCTCAACGCATCAAAATCTTCAATAAGTTTTTCCTTATCATAAGGAATTTTTAAAGTATCCAAAAAATAGTATTTAAAATAAAGCAAGTCGGAAAGAATGGCTTGCTTACCAAAATCTTTGGAGGTAATGCATTGGTCATAATCGAGCCCTTTATCACCACGAATTTGTAATTTTGCTAAGTTTTTTAAGGATAATTTTAATAAATCAAAAACTTCCTCTGTTTTGCCTTTTTCTTCAATAATATTTAGCAAAGAAATATCTCCAAAATCGGATTGCAGATAAATGGTTTTAGATTCATTGATTGCAAAAATTTCCGGAACCGGAAAATTTAAATCCTTGAAATGCTTTGAGAAATAACAAAAGGTTTTATTTTCCTTTTGATTGGAATTTACAGTGGCAATTATTGAATTATTTTCCCCTTCAATTCTGTAATACTGCCTATCGCCACCGCTTTGGGGCAATCTGGAAATTTTTAAAGGTTTTGTGTTAAAGCAAGAAACGTAGAGGTTTGATATTTCATCTTTTATTTCTTGCATGTGGAGTTTTAATAAATTTAAATAGAGGCAAGTTCAAGGTTTTCTTACTTCTTTAATAGATGTGCTTAGGTTTTTATAAAAGGCGAATATAAAACAAGTTCAGCATCTGTCCAATTAATGATAGAGTGTAATAACCTGCAAACGCTCTTAAATAAAAAAAAAATTGTTGAAAATTTACCAATAAGTTCAAATTCAACAATCATAGCTTTGTCATCTAAATACTTGAAATTATTTTTAATAATTCTTATCAATTAAAAAACTAATTTATGGCAACCACCGCTCAAAGTAAAATTGTGAAAGGCAACAAAGCCGCAAAGAAAAAAAAGAAGCCTGATTATTTACCAACACCTAAGCATGTATCACATACACTAAAACCAGAGAGTATGACGGATAATGAATGGCAAACCTTACTTAGATGTCAGGTGGCTGAAAAGGAAAATTTTGAGATTGCAAATATTGGAACCGAAAAAGTATATAGCGACTTTAGCGTTAGAAACCCTATAACAAAAAACACCTACAAGGTGGCTTTACGAAGCAAAGATAATACACTTAATTTTTGTTCCTGTCCCGATTTTAAAATCAATCATTTGGGAACTTGCAAGCATATTGAAGCTGTTAGGCTGATGCTATCCAAAAAGCGTGGACTTAAAAAATTAATAGAGAATATTCCAAATCAACCTTATAGTTCGCTCTATGTTTCTTATTATGATAATCGTGCGGTAAAACTTCGGCTTGGAACAGACAATAAAAAAAAGTTTGAAACATGGAGTAAGAAGTACGTTGATAAAAACAATTCATTAACTGAAAAGGGTTATTTTGAAATCGAAAAATTAATTCAGGAAGCATTGGAAATTGATTCATCTTTCAGGTGTTATGAAGATGCCCTTGATTTAATAATTGAAAGAAGAACCGAAACCCATCGCCATTCTGTTATTAAAATGCAAGGGCAAGAATTGCTTAAGGGATTATCTAAAGTAAATTTATTTCCTTACCAAATAGATGGAGTTTTATTTGCCACCAAAGCGGGCAGATGTATTTTGGCCGATGATATGGGGCTTGGTAAAACCTTGCAAGCGATAGTTTGGGCTAAATTAATGCAAAAATATTTCAACACTTTAAAAGTTGTAATAGTTTGCCCCACATCGCTTAAATACCAATGGAAAACAGAGATAGAAAAATTTACCGAAAGCACTATTTGTGTTGTAGAAGGCAATCAACTCGTTCGTAAAAAGATCTACGACAATGATGAGAGTTATTTTAAAATCATAAGCTATCACGTGGCCGGAAATGACAGACACTATATTAATTCAATGAAGCCTGATATAGTGATATTGGACGAGGCGCAACGAATAAAAAACTGGCGAACAAAAATTTCTCAAAACATAAAACGTCTCCATTCACCATATACCATGGTGCTTACAGGCACCCCTGTTGAAAATAATATTGAAGAACTTTATTCACTGGTTCAGTATGTAAATCCATTTCAATTGGGGTCGTTACATAATTTTTTATCAGGTCATCAAATAACCAATGACTTGGGAAAAGTTATTGGCTATCAAGGGTTAAATGAAATTGGAAAACGGCTTTCAGATACGATGCTTCGCCGAAGAAAAAAAGAGGTTTTGAAACAATTGCCAATGAGAATGGACAAAAACTTATTAGTACCAATTACCGACCAACAGAGAGATCTTCATAATGAATATGGAGATACGGTTGCAAGATTGGTATATAAATGGAAACGGTATGGTTTTCTATCAGAGAAGGAAAGGCAAATATTATTGAATTGTTTAAATATGATGCGCATGGTATGCGATAGCACCTATATTCTTGATCAGGAAACAAATTATCAAACCAAGTTGGATGAATTATTTAACATTTTGGATGAACTATTTAATGACCCGGATGAAAAAGTGGTAATTTTTAGCCAGTGGGAACGGATGACACGGCTAATAGCAAATGGATTGAGAGACCGAAAGGTAAAATTTGAAAATTTGAATGGAAGTATCCCAAGCAAAGATAGGGAAGCTTTATTTACCAATTTTAATAATGACCCTGAATGTCGTGTTTTTCTTTCTACTGATGCCGGGGGTGTTGGTTTAAATTTGCAAGCGGCAGCCAATCTTATTAATATGGACATCCCATGGAATCCGGCGATTTTGGAACAACGAATTGGACGGATTTACCGAATGGGGCAAACTAAAAATGTATCGGTTACTAATATTGTGGCTCAGGGAACCATTGAACACAAAATGTTGTCGGTACTAAAATTTAAAAGTGCAATAGCCGAAGGAATATTGGATAATGGCGAGGATAGCATTTTTGCAGGTGATGATAAGTTTACTAAATTTATGCAATCAATTGAAGAAATGACGCTGGATACTCAAACTGAAACAACGAATTTTGATAACCAGGAGAAAGAGGAAATATCTGAATCTTTTGTTGACGAAAGTGGTGAAATAATTACCTCACCGCCAATGGATGAGCTTTTGGAGGTAGCCGAAAAAGAGATGCCACATGAGGCTGGTATTGCATCTGAACTACCTAAGCCGGTTGATTTAATTCAAAATGGGGTTACCTTTTTATCTCAATTTATGGCAACGTTAAATAATCCGGAAGCAGCCAGAGAATTGACAAATAGTATTACGGAGAGGGATGAAAAAACCGGACAAACTTATTTAAAAATACCAATCCAAAATAGTGAGGTTGTGGAAAATGCCCTTTCGTTTTTATCGAAATTATTTAAAAAATAGTATTTAAAAAATTGCGGAGACTGAGAGATTCGAACTCTCGATACAGTTACCCGTATACAAACTTTCCAGGCTTGCTCCTTAAACCACTCGGACAAGTCTCCATTTTTAAGTTTGCGAAGATACGATTGACAAGCAACAAAAAACAAATGATAAAAAAACAAAAATTGGAATTTGACTTTTGTTCTTATCTCCCAAACACTTTTATTGAATTATTGGTAGTTATTACTGCTATTTCAGCTACCGTTACTTCAAATAGTTGGGCTAATTTTTCAGATATTATCGGGATATAACTCGTTTCATTTCTTTTCCCACGATAAGGTGTTGGGGGTAAATAAGGTGAATCAGTTTCTAAGACTAAATTTTCTTTTCCTACAGATTTTAAAACCAATGGCAAAGTTGAATTTTTATAGGTAACGGCTCCCCCAATTCCAAGGTAAAACCCTATATTTATTAGTTCCATCGCTTCACTTTGGTCGC